>NZ_JBWJFQ010000038.1:0-24336 GCF_057784235.1 Mesorhizobium sp. CNPSo 4670
CCATGGTGGCGCGCAAGATCTCGCCGGCTTTGGCAGCGGGCTGCACGATAGTACTGAAACCCGCAGAACAGACGCCACTCGTGGCGGGTGCAATGTTCGTCCTTGCGCATCAGGCTGGCTTTCCCGAAGGCGTGGTCAACCTGATCTACGCTTCCGAGGGCGATGCCGTCGGACGCGAGCTCTGCACAAACCCCAAGGTGCGCAAGATCAGCTTCACCGGCTCGACCGAGGTTGGCCGGCTCCTCATGCGCCAGTGCTCTGACCAGATCAAGAAAGTCAGTCTCGAGCTCGGCGGCAATGCGCCTTTCATCGTTTTCGATGATGCCGACGTCGATGCCGCGGTCGACGGTGCGATCCAAGCCAAGTTCCGCAACGCCGGCCAGACCTGCGTTTCCGCGAACCGCCTTTACGTTCAATCGGGCGTTCACGATGAATTTGTCGACAAATTCGGGGAGCGGGTTCGCCAGCTTCAGGTTGGTGACGGCTTCGATCCAGGTGTCGCCGTCGGCCCGCTGATCGACAGGCATGCGCTGACCAAGATAGAATCGCATATCGCCGATGCCGTCGCAAAAGGCGGTGCAATTCGCTGCGGGGGTGCACGCGTTGGGAAGGAGGGTACATTCTTCCAACCTACAGTGCTCACTGAAGTTTCCAGCGAGATGACGATTGCGCAGGAAGAGACATTCGGGCCGCTGGCCCCGATCATCCGCTTCCACGATGCGGATCAGGTCGTGCACGAGGCAAATGACACGATCTATGGCCTCGCCGCCTACTTCTATGCCTCGAACCTACAGCGTGTCTGGCGCGTGGCCGAAGCCTTGGAGTATGGCATGGTGGGCATCAACACCGGACGCATGTCATCGGAAGCGGCCCCCTTCGGCGGGGTGAAGCAGTCTGGCATCGGCCGGGAGGGTTCGCGCCATGGGCTTGAGGACTACCTAGAAATGAAATACCTCTGCATGGGTTCTATCTGAAGAGGAGCGGCTTCTCCGGACCCCGCTGAAAGCGTTCGTCACCTGAGGTCAGCTTCGCGCCGATGTCCGCCGTTTTGCAGCAGTCGGGGCAAGGTGGTGAGCCGACCCGGTCCAGCCATCTCCACGATCGCCATGATGATTGCAGCTGTCCTGGCGATGGTCAGTCAGCAGTTCCCGAGCCTCTCCGATTTATTAATCGCTGCGCAGAATCTTTGCTTCGAGCGCGGCTGCCACGAAAGCTCTTCGAGCAATTGCCGGGTAAGCCTCACCGCGCAATACCTGCAAACAGGCATCCATCGCGGCCTTGCGTTTCACGGTCTGACGTTGAAGATCACGCAGCAAGATATCGGCCGCGTCATTGACTTCGAACACGATCCGCTCCGAGCCGTGGTGGCCAAGCTGAACAACGACTGGCCTCTCAAATCTGCTCAAGCCGGTCATCTCCGCTCCTGCGGGGCAACAGACCCTTGGTAGCACTCTTTGCCCAACCGAACGGTTCGGCTGGTCGCCGAGACCGGCCGCTCGCGATCGATGTGCGGTTCTGATGGGTGGGAGGACTGCGCCGCCAATGTCGAGACCTGCTTCTGTGTTTGGCTACCGCTGGAATGTCGACACAGTGCCATCCTCAGCGTCCCCCATGCCAGCCACCACTATACCGTGACTTTTCCACTGCCGGGTTGTAGGCAGCCAGTCATTGCGTGGCGGAAATCGCATCTTCCAATATGGCTGCCCGTTTTGCAAAGCCGAAAAAGTCATGGCGCGCCCGACCGCGTTTCAGTAGCACCGGCGGTCAGCATGGCGCGGATTTTCGAGCACCAGGCGACGATGTGACAGGGACCAGGAACCATGAAAGGGCGTTGGTGGCAATTCCAGATGAAGCAATCGCTTGCGCCAGCGTGCCAGCGGCAAAGAAATATCTTGCGCTGCGCCGACAAAATGCGCTCATGGTGCCATCCCTCCATGGGCAATGTGGGCCGGGAGGGCACCTCTAACGCGACCGATAGACCGAGGAAGGCTCGACCCAATGAGCAGGGTGGCGCGTGAAAATGCGAGTCCAGCTTCGTCGGCGACATTTGCGCCGCTCGAAAATGCAACCTTTCGTTCGATCTGGCTTGCCACGCAGGTCGCCAGCCTTGGCTGGCTAGTTCAAACTGTCGCCATCAGTTGGCTGATGGCGACCATCTCGACTTCGGACGTCATGGTCGCCTTGGTTCAGGCTTCGACCACGCTGCCCGTGTTCGTCCTGTCGATTATCGCCGGGGCCCTGGCAGATAATTACAGCCGCCGCAATCTCATGTTCGCCGGCTGGTGCGCTATAGCGTTATCCTCTGCGATGCTGACTGTTCTTGCGGCGCTGGGGATTTTCAGTCCATGGATGGTTCTCGCATTCAGCTGTTTGGCCGGAGCAGGCGCCGCCTTCACCGATCCTGCCTGGCACGCGTCGGTCGGCGATATTTTGCGAAAACGCGAAGTGCCAGCCGCGGTCACGCTCATTTCGGTTGGCTATAACGCCGTTCGAAGCGTTGGCCCGGCGCTAGGTGGCGTAGTCGTCGCCTCCTTTGGACCACTGACAGCTTTCGCTGTGGCGACACTGACCTATGTAGCGCTGCTGTGGACCATAGGGCGCCGCACATGGGGTGTGCGCGCTTCTCCTCTCCCGCGCGAGCCATTGACCACTGCCATCCATGACGGAGCGCGCTTCACGGCCCTGTCTGCGGAGATCATGGCGGCTATCGCGCGAGGAGCGCTTTTTGGCCTGACCAGCATCTCCATACTCGCGCTCCTGCCTCTCGTCGCCAGGGATCAACTAGGGGGAGGACCAATCGTTTATGGTGTCTTGATGGCTGGCTTCGGGACAGGTGCGTTATGCGTCGGCATTTGCAACAATGTCTTGAGGCGGTCTCTGTCCCAGGAGCGCCTAACAACACTGGCATGCATTGCCTGTGCGGCCTGTTGTCTATCCCTTGCTTTCACTTCCTCAGTGGTGGTGGCGGCTATTGCGCTGGCGCTCGGCGGCGCGGGCTGGGTCGTCACTTGGACGGGGCTCGACGTGAGTATCCAATTGTCAAGCCCAAGGTGGGTCGTTGGTCGCACGCTCTCGATCCATTATGCCCTGTCGTCTGGCGGTATCGCGGCCGGCAGTTGGCTGTGGGGCACAGTGGCTGAGAACTATTCGCTCACTTTGGCCCTGGAGGTTTCCGCTGGTGCGCTCGTAATGGTCGCGGCCACCGGTTTCCTCATGCCGATCCGTCAATGGCAAGATTCTGATCAGGATCCTTTTGGCTTCGAAACGCCGCAGCTCGCCCTCGACGTGAAGCCGAGAAGTGGCCCGATCGTCGTCAAGACCGAGTACGCAATACCGGAGGCGAACGTCGAAGCTTTCCTGGACCGGATGCAGGAACGACGGCGAGTGCAAAGCCGCGTCGGTGCTCGGCACTGGAACCTTCAGCGCGATCTTCAGGATCCATCGCTTTGGACAGAAACCTTTCGCACGCCGACCTGGATGGATTATCTGCGCCTGAATCATCGCCTGACGACGGCGGACAAGGCGTTGGATCAACATCTGCTCGAATTGAACATGGGAATTCCGCCCCATACCAAGCTTTCGATCGAACGACCAACAGGGGCAACCCGCAAGCGGGATCAATCGACGCGATTCTTCTTCCGCCTGTGATCGCAGGGTTGGGCTTGTATGCTTGAGGGCCAGGTGACATGACCGTCTCTGGCTAGCCAAATCTAGTTGAAGCCGGCGTTCCGCAACCCCTGTGCGGCCGTGGCGCGGGTCCTCCCTGCTATGAAGCGCTCACGCTATGAACTGCAGTTTCAAGCAACGATCGCGAACGTCGAAGAAATGGCTCTCTCCAAGGGCTATCAGCGCAGCTGCCGGCTTAGCGAAGTGACGCGCCAGGTTTGCGCCCGGCAAGACTCTTCGAAAGCTCATAGCGGTGTTTTCCAGCACGAGGAGAGAAACGTCTGGAACTAAAAGGGCGCCGTTGGTGTGGACCGGCTCGATCGTTCCGGACGATCGTTGAAGTTCGCGCATTTGCGGCGAGATTGAGCGGGATCTCGCATTCGAAATACCGAGGCGGCAGCGTGTGGCAACCGGTCTTCCATGGAGCAAATGGCCTCAATGCTTCCCCGCGGGCTTGGGAACGCTCATCGTTCGAGACCACGGTCTGCGAGCACCCGGTGCATAACCTCGCGTTTGATCTCGCCAGCGATTTCGTTTCGGACTTGGGCTCCGAGCACCCGCTCGGCATCCGGGTCGCCCAACAGACCATGCTCGGCCATTCGCTGATCTAAGCGGCTTTGAAACTCTTCGCCCATGGCTTCGACCAGCCGATCTTGCATGGCTTCATGTTCGTCGGGAGCGATGCGCCTTAGCACCGTCTCCCAAGGTTGCCAGCGGGTTGCCATGTAGTCGGTGAACTGGTTCGCTTCCCTCTCGCGGACCAAGTCCAGCGCCCGCGCCGCATCCTCCTCACTTACGTGAGAGACCGCCAGGAAACGCATGTCAGGGGCGACGTGACTGAGCTCTAGCGGGTCGCGCAGCCGATGTTGATAGGCCAGGTAGATTTCGATGTCGTCCACGTTTGGGTGTTCGCTGAAGAGTACGTTGATCCTGTCGCGCGCGATCTCGTCCAGCGCGTCCAAGCGGAACGCGACACGGCCGAGCTGGATCAGTTCACCAAGCCGATTATCATAAACTCCGTCCTCGACGTCAGAATTGAGCCGAGCGGTCTGCATGCCGTTCCAGTGCAAGGTAACACGATCCTCGCAGGTCGCGTTGGCCTCGGAAGCTTGTGCAAAAAACTGCTCACGCAATCTCGGATTGGCCGCCGCCTGTCGCAAATCGTGAGCCACTGCCTGCCGAAATTCGTCACTACCGTAGTTCACAGTGCCTCGTAGCCGATCCAGGAACTGTGCGTAATCCTGGGCGCCTGGCTCATCCGCAAAGTGCTGCCATTCGGCCAGCGCCGACGTGTCCTCCGCGAGCCAGTGCGCGGCAGACTCATATAAGGATTGCTGCGCAGGCTGCGGCGCTTCAGCCGCCACCAGGTGAGCGAGGACGTCGTCCGGCAGCGGGTTATTCGAGATTTCGAGGTTCTCCAAGTTCGGGTAGCTGAGACTAAGATGCGGCACGAGACCCTCAAGAAGATCCTCAGGCAGGCTTGTCAGCCGGTTGCCGCTAAGATTGAGCGACTGGAGCATGCTCGGAAGACGGTCGGGGAGGTTGGCCAATTGATTGCTGCTGACATCGAGTTCAATGAGCCCCGATGGGAGGGACTCGGGAAGGTTGGTCAGCTGATTGCCACTAACCGAGAGCGAGGTGAGCCTGCTGGGGAGAGCGTCTGGCAGACTGCCTAATCTGTTGCCGTTTGCGTTCAGCATCTGGAGCCCAGCTGGAAGGTTGGCCGGCAGACTGGTCAAGCTGTTATCGGCCACCTCGAGCTGAGAGAGAGTCGCGGGAAAAGCGTCCGGCAAACTGGTCAATCGGTTGTGGCTAATGAAAAGACGCTGAAGACCAAGTGGAAGCCCAGTGGGCAGGTTGTTTAGCTCATTGTGACTGGCGCGCAGTTCCAGCAACCTTGGCGGCAGGACGGCGGGCAAAGCTGTCAGGGAGAGGGAGGACAAATCTAGCGAATGCGAGCCTGTATTGTCCGAAACCCTAATTCGTGCGCGCCCCTGTTGCCGATTTTCGGCATCGCCCTGCCCCTCTTCGACAACCCAGTTGTCCAGGATCTGCGCGCGCGCGGAGGTGGGGGTCCGATACCCCGTAAAGAATTCGACCCAATCCGCCACGGCTCGTCTTAAGCCGCCGCTGTAACCTTCCTGCTCGCCGTCTGCAGAAGGCGCCGAGGAAGAGCCTGCGCTCGACTGTGCCTGTCCTGTATTCATCAATACCTTCTCCGTCGTCAGACCAAAGTAGTACGCGCGCCGCTTCACAAGGCCGCGAAGCTGGTAGTTCCGCAGCGCATGACATTCGAGAGCATGTATTCGGCTGCGGCTCCCGACCCCAGATCGAGCCCTACGGTTTGCACGGATTTCGTTGTGGCAAATGGATCGAATGCGAGGTTTCCTGCCATTTCGTTGACCAGATCCGTCCGCAGGACCGTCAACATGGAAGCGCACTGCTTCTAATAGGCCGACCTGTTTCCGGCGAACTATTGCCGCATCAATCCTGATAACTTTACAGTGCCACCGCCGGTCTCAAGGCGCACCCGACATAGCCCCCTGCGATCACTGTGGAGCGAAGAAACTCAACCCGCGACTGATCGCGCACTTGTAGGCCAAGCTTGTACCTTTTCTCTCATAGCTTGGCATGTTGAATACGACCATGGTGAATTCGGCGTGACCGTCCAACCGGATTCGGTAGCGAAGGAATTGAAGAATGGGCTTACCGTCAGGATCGATCGTAAAATGCTGATCCGCAAAAGCAAGGGTCCCGTCAGAAGTGATCCTGTAGGCATCTATGCGAATTCCTCCTCGCGTCTTGGTCGGCGGCGTATCGCCGGTCGCCGGAGTACACAAACTTAGATCGACAACAACATCCACTTGCTTGCCGCTAGTCAGCGCAAGCTCAATCTCGGGAAGGGTCTGTAATATATGACTGCCATTGGCAGCATTGGCAGCATTGGCAGTTGTAGCCATAATTATCCCGAACAGGGTTGGTAGCATAGATTTCATAGGCGATCCGATTTACAGTGATGTTGAGAACGAGGGCTCGCCGACGCTATTGCCAATGCCGATTTCGGCAGTGACGATAGAAGCGATCTCGAGGCTCATAGATTGAAATTATTTACGACCAGGCCATCCTCACGTTGTAGTCACCGAGGCTCATTACTTGGGCAAGCTTTCGAGAAGCTGACGAGCCCCGCCGCGGCGCCCCGCCGTCGCTGCAGATTGCATGCGGTCTCTAACTTGGCCGTCCAACGGCGGAACAATTCATCACCTGCTGGGGGGCCGATCATGGCGCAGGTGCGGCGCATTGCTGCCGTCGCCGCTGGTAGCGGCAGCGCAGTTCTGCAGAAGGGGCGTCGGCTCCCTCAACCTTGTGTTCGGCGTCACATATGGGCTGGCCTGCACATATAGCCGGTTGGCACAACAAACGCTGGGTTCGACCTGCGTTGCGATCCTTGGACCAGGATCGCAGCCTGGACAGCCGCGTCTATGTCGGCATCGTCGAACACGATGAACGGTGCATTTCCGCAAGTCCCATGCTGAGCTTCAGGACCTCCGGTGGCGCCCGGGCCATGAGCAGCTGTCCTACTTGCGCTGATCAGGTGAATGTAAGCTCGCGTACCTTTTGGTTCTTTTGCGCAACCGGACAAACGGCGCAACGGCTGACGCTAGAGCTCGTTAGGAAACGCAAGTTCCTCGACAGCCTCAACGTTCGTCTTGGTGCTCACGACCGAGTTGACCGACCACGGAAAAGGGGCAATAGGCGCCGCTGGCGCGACTGACCGGGAATTGACCAGCCTGGGGGCGATTTGCCCCTGCCCTTCCCACCCGGTGGCGCACGAACCTTATTTTGTGGCTAACTTCGCGCGCAGGAGGTCGACCGCCTTCTCCAGCGCTTCGCCGAACACCCAGCTCTGGACGTCGGCTATGGCGACAAACTCGGCCATGGTTTCAGGCTTGGCCTTCATGTTGAACTGGGGATTGCGGCCGGTACGGTGCCGCCGCCGTGCCCGTTTCGCCGGAGGCGATCCTGCGACACCACAAATCGCCTGCAGGATCGTTCCGGGCGCGGGCTGAAGCCGATCGGCATGCGCCGGAGCCAGTATTTGAACAATCGGATCGCGAGCAGGAGCATCGGCGCATCAAGCGCTGGCTCGGCCGACGCTGGTTTTAAATCGACACGCCGCCGCGGTCACCCTGTCCGGTATCGAGGGTCCACACGTTGGCCGCGGCGCGTCCGTCTCCCGTTCCTTGGGCAGGGGCGACCACACACGCCGCAGCCGCAACAACGAAAGGCACCCTAGGTCCCATCGTTCGAAAGGCCCGCTGCCGGGAGGGGGTGGCAGCGGGCTCGAGATGCAGCGCAAGACACGCCGCATTCCGCGTCGGCACCTCATTTGAGGGGGGGTAGATGCCCGACACCAGACTCTTAATGATCGGCGCGCTTATATTGCGATGCACAAATTATATACCGCAATGCGACAACGTTACTCGGGCTCCGTCGGATTTCCTCTACAGCGCCTGGTCCCGGAGACGCGCATCTGACAATGCCGATCACTCACCGCCGCGCCATCGAGACCACGAATCTTCTGGAACGTCTGTTTGTCGAGGAGCGGCGGATCGGCAGCCGCCGCAAGAAACTCGATGCAAAGAAACGCCTGGAATGCGCTGAAACGTCTTGTCGGGCACAATTCCGGCGCCGATACGGCAAGGCTTTATAATATCAGCAAGCCGACCGTATCACGCATCGTCGCCGTCCCATTGCCAGACCGGGGAGCCATGAAAGCCGGATGTGGACGCCCCTTAGCCGGCAAGGGGTGGATTTGCAGTTTTGGGACGTGGGTCGCGTGCACCATGTATCCGGCCTCTTGATGTAGCCACAGCTGCTGGCCCTGATCGGCATCCGCGGATCGGTCCCCAACCGATCATACGGGCTCGAAAGGCCCCGCGAGGCAGTCGGGTTTGCCTCGTTCCGAGGTCGATGACCTTTTTCCCATCACTTCAATCTCACACTCGCAAGCTATGAACGCTGAAGTTCGGCCTCGGTCAGGCGGTGGTTTGCCGGAGTGTTCGATCAGCGCAGCACGCGACGCGGTCTGCATACCATTGCTGCGTCGGCCTATCGCAGCACGGCATGCGTGCCAACGATCAGCAGCAACGCCCAGCGCATCCGTTTGTCTGGGCATAAGTCAGATTTTTGTCAGGTTCGACAAGTATGTCCGCAACAATAGCGCGACCACTTCCGTACCCGCCCGCTCGCCTGGCAGACACACACAGGAGAAGACATGCCAAGGCGTTATCAAAGTAACCCTCGCAACACCGCGACCATCAGCTACAAGGGCCATCATTCCTGCCGCAGATCATCGCTCATGCAGTCCGGCTCTACAGGGTTCCCTTGAGCCTGCGTTTGCTCGAGGAAATGCTGCCGGGAATGCGGAAGCGTGGTTTGCGGGTTTCGTCTGAGACAAACGCGCGTGGGCATGAAATTCGGTGCGTGTCACGCTCGCCGCTTGCGCCTCCGAAAAGAAGGCTGGACCTGGACGAGGTCGTCATCACCATGGCCGGCAGGAAATACTCGTTGTGGCGCGCTATCGACCAAGATGGCCATAGGCTCGACGAGATGGGTCAAACGGGGCGCTGATGCTGCGATATATTCTCCGGCGGCTTTTGACCGCCATACCGACGCTGTTCGTCATCGTGACGATGGCGTTCTTCCTGATGCGCGTCGCGCCAGGCGGGCCATTCAACCAGGAGCGGGGGCTGAGCCCCGAGATCAAGGCCAACCTTGAAGCCCAGTTCGGCCTCAACGATCCGCTCTGGCTGCAATATGTCCACTATCTCGGCAATCTCTTGCGCGGTAATTTCGGCCCGAGCTACAACATGCCGGATTTCACCGTTACCGAACTGTTTGCCAAGGGCCTGCCCATTTCCGTCCAGCTCGGTGCCTCGGCGCTGATCCTGGCGCTGCTGCTCGGCAGCGTGCTCGGCACCATTGCCGCGCTCAACCAGAACAAGCTTGGCGACTATACGGTGATTGCGCTGGCGACGGCCGGCAGCACGATCCCGACCTTCGTCATCGCCCCGGTGATCCAGCTGCTGTTCGGGTTGACCTGGAAGCTGCTGCCGATCGGCGGCTGGGGCGACGGCGCCTTCATCAACAAGGTCGGCCCGGTGCTCACCCTTGCCTTGCCGCAGATCGCCATCGTCGCCCGCCTGATGCGCGGCTCGATGATCGAATCGCTGCGCTCCCACCATATCCGCACGGCGCGCGCGCTCGGCCTTTCCGACTGGTCGGTGGTGGTGAAGCACGCACTGCGCGGCGCCATCCTGCCGATCGTCTCTTTCACCGGCCCGGCGGCGGCGGCCTTGCTGACCGGCTCGGTCATCGTCGAGACGATCTTCTCCATTCCCGGCGTCGGCCGCTATTTCGTCGATGCCGCGCTCAACCGCGACTACACGCTGGTGATGGGAACTGTGGTGGTGATCGCCATCTTCACCATCGTGTTCAATCTGATCGTCGACGTCATGTACGCAGTCGTCGACCCGAGGGTGCGCTATGACTGACATCGCAGCCACTGCTCCCGCTATCGTTGGCCGCTCGCTATGGGGCGATGCCTGGGCGCGCCTCAAGGCCAACCGCGCCGCCATGTTCAGCCTCTACTATCTCGCCTTGATCGGGCTCGTCAGCGTGTTCGGCCCCTGGTTCGTGCCGCATCAATACACGACCATCTATGCCGACTATGTGCGCATGCCGCCAAGCCTGTCGGCCTATCCGAAGCCGGAGATGATCCAGGGGGCACTCACGGACGCCATCAAGCGCATGCGGGTCGACCTCAAGGAGTGGCATCAGGAAGGCAGCCGCGTCACGGTCACCGTCACCTCGACCAAACCGATCGATGATCGCAACATCCGCTACCTCGACCGCTCCGATGCCTTTGACGACACCAAGATCGAGAGCAAGTCACCCGACGGGCTCGAGGTGACGATGAGCACATCGGTCAAGCAGCAATATTTTCTGTTCGGCACCGACAACACCGGCCGCGATCTTCTCTCGCGCACGCTGATGGCCGGGCGCATATCACTGGCTATCGGCCTGCTCGCCGGCGTCGTGGCGGTGGTGATCGGGGTGATCTATGGCGCCGCCGCGGGTTTCTCCGGCGGCAAGATCGACGAGGTGATGATGCGCATCGTCGACGTGCTCTACTCCTTGCCGTTCATCTTCTTCGTCATCATGCTGGTGGTGTTCTTCGGTCGCAACTTCGTGCTGATGTTCCTGGCCGTAGGCGCGGTGCTGTGGCTCGACATGGCGCGCATCGTGCGCGGCCAGGCGCTGTCGATCCGCCGCCAGGAATATGTCCAGGCGGCGGAGGCCATGGGCGTCGGCCAGCGCGGCATCCTGTTGCGCCATGTCATCCCCAATTTGCTCGGTCCGGTGGTGATCTACATGACCTTGCTGGTGCCGCAGGTTATCATCCTGGAGAGTTTTCTGTCGTTCCTCGGTCTCGGCGTGCAGGAGCCGATGACCAGTTGGGGCGTGCTGATCTCGGTCGGCGCCAAGAACATCGGCACCGCCAACTGGCTGCTCCTGTTCCCCGCCTTCTTCCTCGTCTCGACGCTGTTCGCCTTGAATTTCGTCGGCGACGGCCTGCGCGACGCACTTGACCCAAGGGATCGATAAGATGGGGACCGCTGACATGGCCACTCCCGAAACGATCCTCAGCGTCAAGGACCTGCGCGTCCGCTTCCGCACGCTAGACGGCGCGGTCGAAGCGGTGAAGGGCATCAACATCCACGTCAATTCGGGCGAAACCGTCGCCGTGGTTGGTGAGTCCGGCTCCGGCAAGAGCCAGACCATGATGGCGGCGATGAGCCTGCTCGCCTCGAACGGCGAGGCCACGGGCAGCGTCGACTATCGCGGGCGCAACCTGCTGACGCTGAGCAAATCCGACCTGAACAAGGTGCGTGGCGCCAAGATCAGCATGATCTTCCAGGAGCCGATGACCTCGCTCGATCCGCTCTATTCGATCGGCAATCAGCTGATCGAACCGATCCGCAGGCATCGCGGCCTGAATGACGGCGAAGCGCGCGAAGAGGCGCTCAAGCTCTTGCGGCTGGTGCACATTCCCGATCCCGAGCGGCGGATGAAATCCTACCCGCACGAAATGTCGGGCGGCCAACGCCAGCGCGTGATGATCGCCATGGCGCTCGCCAACGACCCCGACATCCTGATCGCCGACGAGCCGACGACGGCGCTCGACGTCACCATCCAGGCGCAGATCCTGATGCTGCTCGCCGAACTGCAGCGCAAGCTTGCCATGGCCATCGTCTTCATCACCCATGATCTCGGCATCGTCCGGCGCTTTGCCGACCGGGTCTATGTCATGCGCCAGGGCGAGGTCGTCGAGGAGGGCGAGGCCGAAGCGATCTTCGCCAACCCGCAGCACGGCTATACCAAGATGCTGCTGGCGGCCGAGCCGACAGGCACCAAGGCGCCGCCGCCCGCCAATGCGCCCGTGGTGCTCGAAGGCAGGAATGTCGAAGTCACGTTCAAGATTGGCGGCGGATTTCTGGCCGGCGAGCCGCTGATGCTGCGTGCGGTCGATGACATCTCGATCCGGCTGCAGCGCAACCAGACCATCGGCATTGTCGGCGAATCCGGATCGGGTAAATCGACGCTCGGCCGCGCTCTGCTGCGACTGCTGCCGAGCGACGGCTTGATTCGTTTCGGTGATCGCGACATTTCCACCGCCGACCGTCAGCAGATGCGGCCGCTGCGGCGCCAGATGCAACTCGTGTTCCAGGATCCGTTCGGCTCGCTGTCGCCGCGCATGACCGTCGGCCAGGTCATCACCGAAGGGCTCTTGGTGCATGAGCCGAACCTTTCGGGCAAGCAACGCGACCAGCGCGCGGTCGAGGCCCTGCTTGAGGTCGGCCTCGATCCCAACGCCCGCAACCGCTACCCGCATGAATTCTCCGGCGGCCAGCGGCAGCGCATCGCCATCGCCCGCGCCATAATCCTGAAGCCTAAAATGGTCGTGCTGGACGAGCCGACCTCGGCGCTCGATCGCTCGGTGCAGAAACAGATCGTCGAACTGCTGCGCAAGCTGCAGGCCGACCACGAACTGTCCTATCTCTTCATCAGCCACGATCTCGCCGTGGTGCGCGCCATGGCCGACTACACCGTCGTCATGAAGCAGGGCAAGATCGTCGAGGAGGGACCGACTGAAGAGATATTCAGCAATCCGCAGGCCGCCTACACGCAGACGCTGATGAACGCGGCGATCGATGTGAGGCGGTTCCGGCTGAGCGTATGACCCCGTCTCGGTTCGGGATGACGCTCATTGCGATGGCGTAGCGCATCGTGCCCTGCGCCACAATTGAACGTAATCTTGGGAGGATGCAGAGGTTCTGTGGCAAACTTCAGCCAGGCGCCATGCTATCGGCCGGTGATAGTTCCCGGCCGCCTTAAAGGCGCAGACCACAGAGCGGCCATATGCCTGCAGCACCTCTATCAGATGGTCGTGCTCAGCGATGATCCGCTCGATCAGCGGCCGGTAATGGCGGACTTGGGCCTGCCACAGTTCAAAGGCCGGGCTCGCCATCAGGTCGATTGCTCAGCCGCCTGCTGGAAATAGCCCACGGTGGTGCGTGTGATCCTGAGCAGCTCGCGGTAGTGCTTCACCCGTCTCGGGGCTCTTGCTTCTCTTCGGGATCGGCGCCTTGGGCCCTCCCAGTATGGGAATCCATAGAACGAGGTGGAACAATCTGTCGCGCGTCCTGATCACGATGATGCGATCGGAACAAGCAGCCTGGCGAACTCACCTCGCCCTCGTCCCGCGAAGGACATCCTTCCACCAGCGAGTGGAACCTTGTTGCCTCCGTGCGAACTAAATGGGGGCCGGTCAGACAGCGACCGGCATGATTTCCTTCCTGGTCCAGCGAACTGCGTGCCATCACTCCAGAGGCG
This sequence comes from Mesorhizobium sp. CNPSo 4670, assembly GCF_057784235.1. Lineage (NCBI taxonomy): Bacteria > Pseudomonadati > Pseudomonadota > Alphaproteobacteria > Hyphomicrobiales > Phyllobacteriaceae > Mesorhizobium > Mesorhizobium sp. CNPSo 4670. The sequence goes on from NZ_JBWJFQ010000038.1 coordinate 13,624, forward strand.
ATGTCATGATCACAGCCAGCCGGCGGGCGATAGAGACAATGGCTTTCTGCTGACCGCGTCGCTTGGCGACGTTCACCGCCCAGGCTTCTAGCCATGACCATTTTTTCACGCTGGTCAGCAGGGTCTTCGCGGCTTCATAAAGCAGCGTTCGCATCATCCCATCACCGCACAGCGAGATGCGACCGACACGGCGGCTTTCGCGCGACTCATGGAGCACCGGCGTCAGGCCCAAAATCGGCCCGTTCGCCAAACACAGCGATCCGTGTCGCCGGTTGGTCACCGTGCCCTGCATTGGCGTCTTGAAGGCCGTCAGCTTCATCACGGCGGATCCGGCGCGCTTTGTCCGCTCATCGGGTGTCGGTGTCTACTTCGGCCTGACGCCGAGACGGTATCAATCGGGAGAAGTCGATCGTGACGGGTCGGTCTCGAAATGCGGTGACACGCTCACGCGCACCTATCTCTTCGAGGCCGCGGGCACTCTCCTGGCACGGGTCGCCACATGGTCTGCGTTGAAAGCGTGGGGCGCGCGCCTGGCGCGCCGGATAGGCAGCAAGAAAGCCCGTGTGGCCGTCGCCCGCAAACTGGCAGTGATCATGCATCGGATCTGGGTCGACGGCAGCGAATTCCGCTGGTCGAAGGAGGGGGGGCGACCGCGTGATCACCAGCTAAGCCATAGCAACCATCCGCCTTTTTGGCGGTGTTATGTCCCTGCCGGGACGATGGCGTCGGTGACCTCGTAGATGGGGAGGCAGCCCTGATTTAAGGTACTGCGTCGATTACATTGAGGCACCCACGTCCCGAACGCTAACATGCGGCGATAGCTCAGAGCAGCGCGCAGCGCAGCACAGATTCCGCGTCACCAGGCTCAAAAGCTCACGATGCTCGTCCAGCCATTGCGACATGGCTGTCAATTCACAGCCGATTTCACGTCCGGCGAAAAGAATCAAATACACTGGATTGGACGGTGCGTTCTTGGCGCATTGTCGGCTCCGGCGGTGGCAGAAACGCTTTGGAATCAGTGGCTTGATCTCGAAGTGTATCTGAAACCGCCAGGGCCTTGTCCGCCCACTAGGCGCAGATCTCACGCGGGCCCACGCCAAGCGCAGCGTGTGCCGCAACACGCAGTGCCCATCGAGACGACACGGCGTCGTCGTCAATATTCCGGCGGCACCACCGGCGGACGATCCTGATGGTCTAGGAGCCCAACCTGTTCGAGCACCGAGTGAATAAACTGCGGGGCGCCCGCCTCGTGGGGAGACAGCCCATAGAATTCCTGCGCCGCCATCGAGACCAACTGCTCCTGCTGTTCCTGCGGAATCTGCTCTCGGGCTTCCCGCGCTCTTGTGGCGAACTCGGCCGACACTACCTGGGTTTCCAAAAAGCGATCTTGTTGGGTCGGATTTCGGCGCAACTGCTCCAGCTGCGTTGCTGTGTATTCGTCTTCGTTTGGGTGGACGAGAGGTATCAGCTGTTCGACGCGATCTTTCAACCACAGGGCATCGTCCTTGTCGAGACTCAGCTCCTCTTTCTCCACCTGGACCTTCGCCCACGCGCTGTCTTTCAGCCGCACCGCCGGGCCGTTCGACCAGCCGTCCTGCACGATGGTCGTGTCTCCATCGCGTCCGTTGCCGCGGCGTAGCTCGTTCCATGCGTGTCCAGTTCGCGTGGCCGAGATGGTGTGATCGGCGCTCAATTCCATAATTTCCACCTTGCCGCCTGCATTCACGACCGATTCACCGTCGCGCAAATGCGGCGCGTGCGAGACTGCAGCGAGGCGTGCGAAATGATCGCAAAAGCCTCCGCCCAGCGCGCCCGCCAATGCCATCTGGTTGGCGCGATCGAGGCCGCGGTAGGCCACACCTGCGGCTACGACGTTGTGCCCGTGGGACGGCTCGCCATCCACATGAACGTTGCCGCGTCCGTGCCTGAGGAGGAGGCGAACGTCGTGCACTGTCTGACCGGCGGCGGTGATCCGAGCGGGGCTTCTGACCGGATCGCCAGTCATCATGGCCGCAACGAGGTAGGCGAGTTGCTGTATCTCATGTCGCTGTAGTGACTCACCGCGTCGTTGTTGCAACGTGTTCGGCGACGTTCCCAGAGCGACTCGGGGAGCCATCGCGGCCGGTCCCGATGCCGTCGAAATTAGCGCGGACCACTCGCGATGGCTGTCGCCGCTGACGCTGTGGGGCGTTGAGTGCCCGGCGCCGTCGGCGCTTGAACTATGATAAGGCGAGCCTCCTACTGAAGGCTTTGAACAACAAATTCCCACAAACGATCTCCTTTATGCTGATGAAATTTCAACTCCCCTACAGAGGAGCCCAGGCGACACCGTGAAGCTAACGAATTGGAGCGGCCGGGGGTACTTTCGCGCCCGGCACGCGGGAGAAGAAACATGATAGCCTTCATGCACATTCCCTTTAGTCCATCGAGACTCAGTCGGCCGGTGGTCCGCGGAAATTGAGCGCCCGCTCCAAGAACCAAGAAGGATCATCGCCGGACGAGTCTGTCTCGACATATCCTTCGTCTTCATCGCTACTTCGTTCAACGGGATCCTCGCTCTCGGCTTGAAGATACAGCCTGGGCTTGTCTGCCCGCTGCCATTTCCCCTCGTTGTTCATTGTCCACTTATCGGACCGTCTAGGGTCAAGTACGAATTGGTTCTCCCCCACGTCAACAAAGCCCATCTGCTCCAGACGGGGCTTCGCCGCATCGTTAGCAGGACGTGACATGATCAAAGGCTTCTTGCCGTCGAGCCGAAGTTGATGTTCGAGCAGAACATCTCCCGCGTTCTCAACGAGCGGGTGCGAAACTCGAAGAGCCACGACCGATGAAATATTTTTTCGGTCCGGAAAGTATTTCTTCTGCCACTCTTCCCCTTTGATGCGGAATCCTGGGTCCGTCCTTAGGAGCCCCACGCTCTTATCGCCCAACTGGTAGCTGAAGTACTTCGAACCGGGCTCGTCATCTATGGTCGCACCGACTCTAGCGACAATTGCGGTGCGCTCCGCTTTTGAGGACACGAAGTCTGAGTACTCTTGAGGATTGTCTGCTATGTGCTTGACATCGACGCCATAGAAGTCCTTCAACTCTTGCCTGAACTCATCACTGTCCATGTCGTAGATAGGAGGTTCGGGGGTGAGGGAATACGGCCGTGTCGCCGAAGACGAACTAGTCCCCGCGTCTGCAAGCGATTCCGCAAATCTTTGATGATCTGCTGCCTGCTCCGACTCGTCGGGATGCCCTGCGCTTGTAGGTTGGCTGGATGAACCAGTGATTCTGCTATACATGCGACTCGCTCTCCTATCGACAGATCAGCACTGTAGTCAATATCGGTCTACTTAAGCTTACTAGCAGGGTAAGCGAGCGATCTGACAACAAGCTGACGTACAGCAGAGTGCATGGTCGCCACCCCCTATCTCGATCTTGCCCCGGCTTGCGCCGCGTCTTGGTTTGCTCGCCTATGGAGCTGGCGCCGCAGGCTGCTTTGCCGCCGCCAACGTTTTTCGAACCATCGCCGCCCAGTTGACCGGCGCAGAGTTGGATGAGGACATCGACCTCTCGTTGTACAGCTACAACCAAGCCGGCGATGCCGCCCTGATTGACTTCGCTGTCGATCTTGGCGAAACGCACCTCGTTGGGCTGGGCGCGATAGGCCATGGCGAGGCTATCCGGTCTCTTGGGTCGCCCGCATGTAATCGATCACGAACCGATCGAACTCTCAAATCTGCAGCGCTATGTCTTGGCACGACCTCGGCATCTCAGCGGCACGGTTTCGACGACGACAATGCTGGGCGCTTCTATGACACGCTTGGTCCGCTCCTTTGCCGTCCGATCGTCCATTAAACTCACTCGCTGCGCACGACACCGGTGACGTTCCTTGCCCATGTGCCGCTCGAGCACTGGTCGCCATGACACCAGTGTGAATTCTCGCGACTTCTCGATGACAGCGTACTTGCCGCTGGCGAGCTCGACGGATCGGCGCAGCGTGCCTTGTATTTGATCTCCAGACCGCGCTTCGGAATACGGGAGACCGAGCTAATCCGACAGCCGGCCGGCGACACGGTTCAGCTCGCGCTGGCGCAGGATCGAAATCATGTTGGCGCGATAGACGATCCCGTCCTGCTTTTCATGCGCAGGGCCTCGCATTGCGCGACATTGAAGACGGTGAAGCGTTTGAGGAAGGGCACCGCCTGCGGTTCGGTGTCTTCTTCCCTCGCGCGCTCCTTCTCGGTCTTCGGGATGAAGCGATCGGCGTGAACGATGGTGGTGCCGTGTTCGCCCTTGCGAACATTGCCGCCAAGCGAAAGCGCCTGCCGGAAGGTGAGCAGTTCTGGCCGGGATAGCCGCGCTCGATCACCGCGCCCCACAGGATCAGGATGTTGATGCCGGAATAGGTCCGCCCTGTGGCGGCATTCTTCGGCAATCCAAGGAAGGCTTTCACCTTGTCCCAAGGCTTCACCCAAGGCACCGAACCGCGCTCCAGATCGGCGATGATGCGGTCAGTGATTTCCGAGTAGAGGCTGGCCCTCGGGGCCTCGCCCTTCCTGGCCAGCACTTCTCCGCTAGCGCTGCGTTTGCCGTCTCTGCGCATGACTTTTCTCCGCTCGCCAATCTCGCTGCGCCCTTCCCCGGCCTAGAAGGGAGAGCCGCCCATACCGCGCCTTCGGGAAGGCCAACCCAAAAGACAGCGCCGCCCAAAGGGCGGCGACCGTCCCAGCCCGCAAGGGCTGTCCGCGCCAGGGGGCGAAGCCTTAATGGCCGAGACCGCCTGAGGTACCCGAAGAAAAGTGGGGCTCGGTTTACGAGCACCCGGTGCGCGCCTTCAGGCGCGCGGGCGCCCACCCGCCCATCTCTTGCAAGCAATGCATGCCGAGCTTCATCGAGCGGGAGGCCCGCGCCCTTTGCGGCAGTTGTTTGCCGACCTGAGGGCGGCAAGTGCCCACCGTACAAACGTCATCCGCAATTCGGATTGCAAAATCTACGACACAGAGGAAATGCCGAACCTCAAATGCTTCGACGACTTGTGCGGCTACAAGAGCCGCGCCATAGTGGGGCGTTAGACTAGGGGGATGGCGCCAGCCGAGCGTATCCACAAAATCTTCACGTCGTGCAGGTACGGCCCGGGAGCCTGTAAACATGCGGGAGGCAGGCTGGCATTACTGATGTTTGATACGAGAGACACGTGCTGAGAATGACACGCGCCGAGCTTCATGAACTGGTCTGGTCGAAGCCGATGACCGAGATTGCAAGGCTGTATGGCGTCAGGGACCAGCATGTAGCGCGGGCCTGCGATGCGTTTGAGATCGCCCGGCCGCGCGCCGGCCATTGGCAAAGGGCAGAGCACGGCAAGTCTGTGGAGACCGCCGCGCTCGACAACGAGAACTATTCTCCAGAGGCGATCATCGTTATCGACCCGTCGGTCGGGAAGTCAGGCCGGCTTCTAAGGGCGACCACGATGTCGCAGCTACGAGATGTGCAGCATGATTCATTGAAGGATTGCCGCACCAAAATGGCCTCTTTTTAGAAGATCGGGTTAGAAGATCGGGTCTGCCGAGAGATGCGGCGCGGACGCTATCCGCCGCGGATTTCATCGGTGGCGCCCCAAGCTCGATCCAATGAGCATGCTCGGCCACGAATATCGCCGAGGGTAGTCGAACGGGCTGAAGATGTCGGCCGCTGCTCAAAGGCGGGCAAAGTTGGAACACCGTAGTCTCTGCCACAGGGTGTTCCCGTTCAACGCTGGCGAGGCTTGCCAAGCGAGCGCCGGCATAGACGTCGCGAGGAGCCGCCTTGTTCGTCTTTTTAAGTCATGGGTCGATTGACAAACTTGGCGGCGACGATATTGCTATGTTCGTGGGAGGGGGAAGTCATGTCACAATTGAATGCTCACGAAAAACGTCCATTGGTTACCTTTTTCTTGTCAGCGTACCCAGATAATCTCTATCCGGAAATGGACCTTCCACACTCGCAGAACGATGGCGCAGAGTCCGATCCTCGCACGCTATTCGCGGCTCTGTCCAGAACTCCCCCGACTTCGACGATGACGCCAGGTAAAACGCGTCCGGGCGGGTACAACAGTAATGGCAAATATCTGCCATCCAAGTACATCCCTGCTAAGATGGACAAGCGTGCTGGGAAGTGATCTCGATACGGTTCTCCTCATTGGTTTGACGGAAGACGCGCATGTCACAGCGGTGTGCACGAGGTTGGGCGAACTAGGTGTTCCGACCTTCTTCTTCGATCCAAGTGAAGACGATGGCGTGCCTACACTCAGGTGGCTAAGTCCGGAACGTGCTGTTTTGGAATGGCCCGATGGTCGGGTACTTTCCACACATCAGGTGCGATCAGTTTTTTGTCGCTATGCGTTGGACAGGCTGACTGTTAGTAGGGAACTACCGGACATTGAGCGATTTGCACTGACCGAACGTCTTCAAGCGGCACTTTCGGCCTTCCGATGTTTAGACAGTCGGATTTGGATAAACGATCCGTGGCATGAAGCCCGAGCCGATTGCAAGCTTTACCAAACGCACATTGCCGCACGGCTTGGATTGCAAACGCCGGAGCAGATAGTTTCGGGATCAGTGCAGGATATAATTGAGTTTGCTAAACGCCATCCGTCATTGGTGATCAAGTCAATTTCGGATGCTAGTCTCGCGTTGATAGGGAATGAGTTTTACTTTGAACGTCCAATCCCCTCATCCAATTTTTTGGCACCATATACCCAGGAGCTACGACTCGAAACGTTGCCTACGCTCAAGTTGGACGACACTCCGAGCCTTATTCAGGCTAAAGTTGAAAAGGTTTTCGATGTCCGTGCCATTGTTGTGGACACGAACGTTCTCGCCTACGCGCTTCTTCAAGGCGACGCTGTGAATATCGACTTTCGGTTAAATGAGATTTCTCGGGTCCAGCCCATAGAGCTTCCGAACGATGTGACTCAAGGCTTGGTCAACCTCGTGTCGGCAATGCAGCTTCGCTTCGCCGCGTGCGACCTTATCCTCAGTGCCGATGGGGTCTTCACTTTTTTAGAGGCTAACGTCTCAGGGAATTGGTTATTCTGTGAACAAGATGGTGATCTCCGAACAACGAATACCATCGCAAAAGCGCTCCTGTCGGGTGCCTCTAACATTTAGGCGATGTAAATCCTTCCTGCTGCTCGCGCTGAGCCCGTTCAAGGCCGCCCTTGAAACGGTGGCGAAGGTTCTGGTGGGAGACGCTATCTACGCGCCGATCTTCGCTACGCTAGAAGCCGAGATTGCGATGAAGAGGCGAGGCAGATCCAGCTGCCGTGCTCACGCTCGCGCATCTGAGGCAGATAAGTTGCTTAGAGGTGCAACACGTTGCAAAGATTGTTCCGACGGTTCCAACATCGGGTCTACAAAATAGATTAAGGTATTGATTTATTTAGAGTAATTGTGATGAACGGGGTTCAACGGGCCCACCAGACCCTCGAGACAGACTGCGGCCGGGTCGAACTGCGCGCGAGATCGCGCCACGGGGCATGACGCGGACGTACATGCCATTCACGGTCAGCAGCCTTGTAGATTTTTGCTTTAGGTTTCAGCCCTTCAAGGGCGGCGCAGATGGCGTATTTTCGGCAGCGTTTGGAGAGGCCTTACCATTCCCACGCCTCTGTTTCACCGCCTCAGCATGGCCGAAATGCCGTGGCGCACAAAGGGAAAATACTGGGCAAGGCGAAGGCCGGCATGTCTTGCAAGCCGTGCTGCCGCGTGCTCGCCCGAGTACAGTCCGACGAGAAGATTGGTAGCATGATAGAGCGGTGTAGCCGAGAGGCGTAGGCAGCTTTCATATCTGTGGAGCATGCCGGGATCGCCAATGTCACGTCGGTCGTGACGGGCTGCCAGGATTCTACGGGCGAGTTGCTTTTGGCCGCCGAGGCCAATGTTGAAGCCATGCGCAGTCACCGGGTGCATGCCAATGGCAGCGTCGCCGATGAGTGCAGCGCTGTGAGCCCAAAACCTGTGCGCCCACGTCGTGACCAGCGGATAGCAATGGCGTGTGCTGGCCAGGGTCATTTTTCCGAGGCGCCCTCGACAGCGGTCCGTCAATTCCGTCACGAACAGATCGTCGTCGAAAGCAACAAGTCTATCGGCCTCATTTGAGGGCAATGTGAGAAGCAGCGAGGACAAGCCTTTCATCAGCGGCAACATCGCTATCGTCTGATGGTGATCGAACCATTCGATTGCGACCTGGTTATGGGCACGCTCGTGCCTCACCCGGCAGATCAGCATCGAGCTGCCTAGCCGATTGATGTCGGCGGCGATGCCGAGCAGGTCGCGCGTGCGCGACAGACGCGAATCCGCCGCAACCAGAAGCCGAGCCGTCAACCGCCTCCCGTCAGAAAGCTGTACGACCGCACCTTTGTGGCTGTTTGTTACACCGACGACCGAGTGGCCGCATAGCAGCTGGGCATGATCGTGCAGGCGGATGATCTTGAACAGGGCATCGCGGATCCGACAATTCGGGACGAGAAATCCGAGTGGTTCTGCAGACCCTCTTGGAGGATTGAAACACAGAGCGAAAGGGCTCGATCCGTTGAGCACGCGGGCGCCTTGCACGGGGGATTTGTGCGAAGCGGAGATCGCATCCCAGGCGCCGAGCTCTTGAAGGATCCTGATCGAGGCGTAGGTCAGCGCGATCTCGCGACCATCGAAAGGCGGATTCGCCAGCCTTTCCAGGGCCTGCTGTTCGACCACTGCCACTTTGAGATCGCTCTTTGCCAACGATGCGGCGAAAGAAAGTCCGATCGGCCCGGCTCCGGCCACAATGATGTCGAAACTGTCGACGCAGCCGGCCATCAGCGCGCCGCCATCGCGTCAGCCATCTGCGTTGGATACTGGGGACCGATTACGCCGGGCAGCCGGGAACATGGCTGATAGAACCGGCCCTTGGATACGTCCAGCCAGGGAGATCGGCAGCCAACAAATGACATTCGCAAGTCGACGGTTCGCTGATGCTGACGACCAAACTGTCTGTTAGACATGGCGTTCTCCCTTGAAAGGTCGGCGACCAAACCACGCCGATGAGAAGATAGCCTTGATCTGGATCAGCCAGACATGACAAAGCCGGCAACTGCGGGTTTACGGTCGGCTGGTCGCTCGCCCGAGATCTTGCGTCGGTCCGGTCCAGTTATTTTGAGGTAGCTCGTTACCTTTCGGTGCGGCCAGCCTCAGCAGGTTGTTCCACACCGCGCCGGCTCGGCTGACCACCGGCACAATCGTCGGCACAGTGATCTGGGTCAGGATTAGGGCTTGTCGTCCCGGTCGAGAAGGATGCGCACAGCGGCCCCCTGAAGATCCTCGTATTGACCACTCCTCCATGCCCATAGGAAGCCCGACAAACCGAGCGCCCCCAGGAACAGCGCTACCGGAATAAGATAGACGAGCGTGGTCATGGATGGGCCGCTTCGATGACGTCGGCGCGGCCCCTGGCAGGTCCCGTCGCAGGGACCGCCTTCGCAGTCGCCTGAAGCCGCAACGTATTTGCGATCACAATCAGCGAGGAAGCGCTCATTGCGATCGCCGCGATGAGCGGCGTCACATGACCCAGGATGGCGATGGGAACGGCGAATGCGTTGTAGATGATCGCGATCGTGATGTTCTGTCGGATGAGTCGGCCGGCCTTGCGCGATACATCCCGGGCGAGCGGCACTGCCAGCAGGCTTTCGCGCAGGAAGACAAAATCCGCGGCCTGGCGGCCAATGTCGGCCGCGGTCGCCGGAGCCATCGAGACGTGCGCGGCGCCCAGCGCCGGCGTGTCGTTGAGGCCATCGCCCACCATCAGGACCTTGTGTCCGTCTTTCGCCAGGGTCTCGATGCATTCTACCTTGCCGGACGGCAGCAGGCACGCAACGAAGTCGCCGACACCCAGAATTTTCGAGACTTCGGCGCAGGCGCCTGCAGTATCGCCAGACAGCATTTGCACCGACACCCCGACATCGTTCAATCGCTCGACTGCCGCCCTGGCGTCGGCACGCAGCGCATCCTCGAAATCGAAGGCGGCGACGATGATGCCGTCTTTCGTCAGCACCGTTCCGCCATAGCCATGCTTGCCTTCGCCGCCGGTCCGGGCCTTCCATCCGGCCCATCCGCGTCGGCCCAGCCGCCAGATAGCTCCCGCGTCGGCAGCTTCGATCCCAAACCCGGGATGCTCGGTGACGGCATCGAATTTTTGTTGCCTGCCAGGAGAGGCAAATCCGGCGATGGCCTTCGAAAACGGATGACGCGAATGCACGGCCATGTCTGCGGCGATTGCCAGCATGGCCGGGTCGATCGACGACGCATTGACGAGCCGGGGCTGTCCAAGCGTGAGCGTTCCGGTCTTGTCGAACACCGCTGTATCGATCGTCGCCAGGCGCTCCATGGCTGAACCGTCCTTGACCATGATGCCGTTCTCGAACAGGCGCCGCGCGGCGACCACCTGAACGATCGGCACGGCAAGGCCGAGCGCGCACGGGCATGTGATGATGAGAACAGCAATGGCGATGGTGATCGCCCTATGCCAGTCGCCGGTTGCCGCCATCCAGCCAAGGAACGTCACGAAGGCGGTTAGGTGAACCACAGGAGCATAGAGCGCCGAAACGCGGTCGGCGATCCGGCGATAATGCGCCCGGCCGCCCTCGGCGGCCTCCATCAGGCGAACCATTTCCGCCAGGAATGAATCCTTCGCGGCGGCTGTCGCCTCGATCGTCAG
>NZ_JBWJFQ010000039.1:0-23252 GCF_057784235.1 Mesorhizobium sp. CNPSo 4670
ACCAGGATCGCGCCGTCCATCTGCGCCGCACCGGTGATCATGTTCTTCACATAGTCGGCGTGGCCGGGGCAGTCGACGTGAGCGTAGTGGCGGTTGGCCGTCTCGTATTCGACATGCGCCGTCGAGATCGTGATGCCGCGCGCCTTCTCCTCAGGGGCCGCGTCGATCTGGTCATAGCGCTTGTATTCGCCAAAATACTTCGTGATCGCCGCCGTCAGCGACGTCTTGCCATGGTCAACGTGACCAATCGTGCCGATGTTCACATGAGGCTTGTTACGCTCGAATTTACCTTTTGCCATGTGATGTCTCCAATCCTGCTCGCCCGTGGGGGCCTTGAATTAAGTTACCGCTGCAACCCGTTCGAGTTACGCATATTTCTTCTGAACTTCCTGGGCGACCGCGGTCGGCACAGGCTCGTAGTGGTCGAACTGCATCGTGTAGGCCGCGCGGCCCTGGCTCATCGAGCGCAGGTTGTCGACGTACTTGAACATGTTGGCGAGCGGCACCATCGCGTTGATGACCACTGCCACGCCACGTGCTTCCTGGCCCTGGATTTGGCCGCGACGGCCGTTCAGATCGCCGATGACACTGCCGACGTAATCTTCCGGCGTCACCACTTCGACCTTCATGATCGGCTCGAGCAACTGCACACCAAGCTTGGGTGCAGCTTCACGGAAGCAGGCGCGGCCGGCGATTTCGAAGGCCAGAACGCTGGAGTCAACATCGTGGTAAGCGCCGTCGATCAGCGTCGCCTTGACGCCGATCATCGGGAAGCCCGCGAACGGACCCGAGGTCATGACGCTGTTGATGCCCTTTTCGACACCGGGGATGTATTCCTTCGGAACCGCACCGCCGACGATCTTGGTTTCGAACTCGAATTCGCTGCTGTCGGGATTCGGCTCGAAGACGATCTTGACGCGGGCGAACTGACCGGTACCGCCGGTCTGCTTCTTGTGCGTGTAGTCCTGCTCGTGCCTGCGGGTGATCGTCTCGCGATAGGCCACCTGCGGCGCACCGACATTGGCCTCGACCTTGAACTCGCGACGCATGCGGTCGACGATGATGTCGAGGTGAAGCTCGCCCATGCCGGAAATGATCGTCTGGCCGCTTTCCTCGTCGGTCTTGACGCGGAAGGACGGATCCTCGGCGGCCAGGCGATGAAGGGCGAGGCCCATCTTTTCCTGGTCGTTCTTGGTCTTCGGCTCGATCGCGATCTGGATGACCGGATCGGGGAATTCCATGCGCTCGAGGATGACCGGATGCAGCGGATCGCTCAGCGTATCGCCGGTGGTCGTATCCTTGAGGCCAGCCAGAGCGACGATGTCGCCGGCAAAAGCCTCTTCGACGTCGGCGCGCGAGTTGGCATGCATCTGCAGCATGCGGCCGATGCGCTCTTTCTTACCCTTCACGGTGTTGTCGACCGAGATGCCCTTGGTGAGCTTGCCCGAATAGATGCGGGCAAAGGTGAGCGAACCGACGAACGGGTCGTTCATGATCTTGAAGGCGAGCATCGACAGCGGTTCGTTGTCGTCGGCGTGACGCTCGATCTCGGCGTCGGTCTTGGCATCGACGCCCTTGATGGCCGGAACATCAGCCGGCGACGGCAGATATTCGACGACGGCGTCGAGGAGCGGCTGCACGCCCTTGTTCTTGAAGGCCGAGCCGCAGAACATCGGGTAGAACTTCACCGCGATGGTGCCCTTGCGGATCAGCGCGCGGATCTCGTCATTCGAAGGCATCTTACCTTCGAGGTAGTTCTCGAGTGCCGTCTCGTCCATTTCGACGGCGGCTTCGATCATCTTCTCGCGGTATTCCTCGGCACGAGCCTTGAGGTCGGCCGGAATCTCGACGACGTCCCAGGCGGCGCCCAGCGTCTCGTCGCGCCAGACCAGCGCGTTCATCTCGACGAGGTCGACAACGCCCTTGAACTCGGTCTCGGCGCCAATCGGCAGCTGCATGACGACGGCATGCGCACCGAGGCGCGAACCGATCATCTCGACCGAGCGATAGAAGTCGGCGCCGATCTTGTCCATCTTGTTGCAGAAGATCATGCGCGGAACGCGATACTTGTCGGCCTGGCGCCAGACGGTTTCCGTCTGCGGCTCGACACCGGCGTTGGCGTCGAGCAGCGCAATGGCGCCGTCGAGCACGCGCAGCGAACGCTCGACTTCGATGGTGAAGTCGACGTGTCCGGGGGTATCGATGATGTTGAAGCGGTACATCTTGCCGCTGCGACCCTTCCAGAAGGTCGTGGTCGCGGCGGACGTGATGGTGATGCCGCGCTCCTGCTCCTGCTCCATCCAATCCATGGTGGCAGCGCCGTCGTGGACTTCGCCGATCTTGTGCGACTTGCCCGTGTAATAGAGGACGCGCTCGGTGGTCGTCGTCTTGCCGGCGTCAATATGCGCCATGATACCGAAATTGCGGTAGTCTTCGATTTTATATTCGCGGGCCATCGTAGCTGCCTCTCAGTCTCGTACGCGCTTTACCAGCGGTAGTGCGCGAAAGCGCGGTTGGCTTCAGCCATCTTGTGGGTGTCTTCACGCTTCTTGACGGCGGTGCCGCGGTTGTTGGCCGCGTCCATCAGCTCGCCGGAGAGGCGATCGACCATGGTCGTCTCGTTGCGGTTGCGGGCCGCGGCGATCAGCCAGCGAATGGCCAGCGCCTGGCGGCGCTCGGGGCGCACATCGACCGGAACCTGGTAGGTGGCGCCGCCAACACGACGCGAACGCACTTCCACATGCGGCGCGACATTGTCGAGCGCCTGATGGAAGACGGTGACCGGCTCCTGCTTGGTCTTCGACTGAACCTGGTCGAGCGCGCCGTAGACGATGGTCTCGGCAACCGACTTCTTGCCGTCATACATGACGGCGTTCATGAACTTGGTGACGATCAGATCGCCGAACTTCGGGTCCGGATTGATCTCACGCTTTTCTGCACTGTGACGACGCGACATTTTTTCTCTGCCTCAATTATGCGTGGTGGCCTCGATCCCGGATACTCGCCCAGGATGACCTTCGCTACGCTCGGTCACTTCGGACGCTTGGCGCCGTACTTCGAACGGCGCTGCTTGCGGTTCTTCACACCCTGCGTGTCGAGCACGCCGCGGATGATGTGGTAGCGAACGCCCGGAAGATCCTTGACGCGGCCGCCGCGGATCATGACCACGGAGTGTTCCTGAAGGTTGTGACCTTCGCCGGGGATGTACCCGATCACTTCAAAACCATTGGTCAGGCGGATCTTGGCCACCTTGCGCAGCGCCGAGTTCGGCTTCTTCGGCGTCGTTGTATAGACGCGCGTGCAGACGCCCCGCTTCTGCGGGTTCTGCTGCATGGCCGGGACCTTGTTGCGCTTCACCGGCGCAATGCGCGGCTTGCGGATCAGCTGGTTGACGGTAGGCATTAAACCCTCTTGTCTCTCAATTCCGTGTCTCGCCCGGTCAGGGCCGCTCAAAGCGTCATTTCCATACGCAAATTCGGGCCACAAACCGCGCCTCGCGGTCTTTGCCCGAACAAATGGCAGAGGAAGCGGACCCGCTTCGTGCACGCCGGAAATGTCTTTTCGCTCGTAAAACGAACCCTGTTTGAGGCAAACTCCAAAGCGTGTCGCTTCGGAAGGGAGAGCCTCACATCGGTTCTGACTGGGCGGCTTCTACTCGTAAGACCGCGAACCGTCAAGCCCGGAGCGCCAAATATTGCGCGCCAACCAAGGCTCGGCAGCCATGCGAAAAACGCATGTAATTTTGTTTCGCAATTTTGCAAGGGCGAGGAATAAAGTGACCGGCTTTGCGCTGTTGCGCGGCCCTGCTTCATGCGAAAAGGCCGCATGAGCAGTCAAACTCCCCTCGCCCGCCCGCAATCTGCCAAGAGGAATCGGCCCGTGAACGACAATGAAGAGCGCCCGGTCACCATCATCACCGGCCGGGTGTGGAAGAAAAAGGGCGGCAAGCCGGAAGGCGTGCACGTGATGCTGGTCGCCCCCGATGACGATTCGGCGGTACGCCGGGCGCTCGAATCGCTTGCGGCGGAAGGTTACGCCGAGGCCGAACTCGACCAGATCGGCGACATGGATGGCGTGCCCGACGACGAGCCGCATCTTTCCGCCTTCCAGGGCGCGCTCGAAGGCGAAGTGTCGATCGTCACGTTCGACGTGCCGATCTGAAACCGGGGCGCGCCGAGGATGGCCGGAGCAAAAGCGGTTGGACCTGCGTCTCGGACCTGGGCCGACCGGGCCGTCGCGGCGATCGAGGCCGATCAGCGCCGCTCGGCCGACACGCATCTGTGGAAGCTCGATCTGCCGGCACTGGCCGGCATCGATTTCTATCTCAAGGACGAATCGACCCATCCGACCGGCAGCCTCAAGCACCGGCTGGCGCGCTCGCTGTTTCTTTATGCGCTGTGCAATGGCCTGATCCGCGAAGGCGCGCCGGTGATCGAAGCGTCGTCGGGTTCGACCGCGGTGTCGGAAGCATACTTTGCCCGCATGATCGGCGTGCCGTTCTATGCGGTGATGCCGCGATCGACCTCGCGCGAAAAGATCGCCGCGATCGAGCACTATGGCGGCAACTGCCATTTCATCGACGACGGCAGGCGCATCTATGCCGAGTCGGCCGAACTCGCGGCGAAACTGGGCGGCCATTTCATGGACCAGTTCACCCACGCCGAGCGCGCCACCGACTGGCGCGGCAACAACAACATCGCCGAATCGATCTTCGGGCAGATGCGCGAGGAGCGGCATCCGGTTCCGGCCTGGATCGTGATGAGCGCCGGCACCGGCGGCACCACCGCCACGATCGGCCGCTTCCTGCGCTACAAGCAGCATGCGACGCGGTTGTCGGTTGCCGACGTCGAGCGCTCGGCCTTCTTCGACGGTTTTGCCACGCATGATCGCAATTGCCGCTGCGAACAGCCGTCGCGGATCGAGGGGATCGGCCGGCCGCGCATGGAGCCGTCCTTCGTGCCAGGCGTCATCGATCATATGCTGCGGGTGCCGGACGCGGTCTCATTGGCGGCGATG
Source organism: Mesorhizobium sp. CNPSo 4670 (assembly GCF_057784235.1). Classification (NCBI taxonomy): domain Bacteria; kingdom Pseudomonadati; phylum Pseudomonadota; class Alphaproteobacteria; order Hyphomicrobiales; family Phyllobacteriaceae; genus Mesorhizobium; species Mesorhizobium sp. CNPSo 4670. Next base: position 5,017 of record NZ_JBWJFQ010000039.1, read on the forward strand.
CGGGTGTTGTCGCACCGGCTCGGCCGCCGCGTCGGCGGCTCGACCGGCACCAACTTCGTCGCCATGTGCTTTCAGGCGGCGCGCATGATCGACGAAGGAAGGGCTGGTTCGTTGGTGACGCTGATCTGCGATTCCGGTGATCGCTATGCCAACACCTATTATTCCGACGAATGGCTGGCTGCGAACAGCCTCGACCCCTCGCCCTTCGAACCGGCGATCGAGGCGTTCCTGGCGGGTGGAAAACTGACCTTGCCGTTCGAGGAAAGCTGGGGCTGACTTTTCCGCGTCTGCTCGCTTCGGCTTGTCGGGGGCAAGTGTTCTGCTAGAGCGGTTCGCCGTTTCACGGACACTGCGAACCGCTCTAGCTCTCTGTTTTATCGCAATTCCGGACGGAAAACCGCTTCACACTTTTCCTGGAATTGCTCTAAGAAGCCACCACCATCATTCAACAGACGGAGCGGCCGTGTCCCAGCCCATGAAGATTGGCATCGTCGGCGTCGGCAAGATCGTCCGCGACCAGCACCTGCCGGCCCTGGCGAAGGACCAGGACTATCGCCTCATCGCCGCCGCCAGCCGGCACGGCAAGGTCGACGGCATTCCGAATTTTCCCGATATCGAAGCCATGCTCGAGGCGGTGCCGGAACTCGAGGCGGTATCGCTCTGCATGCCGCCGCAGTTTCGCTACGACGCGGCGCGCACTGCACTGGAAGCCAGGAAACACGTCTTCCTGGAAAAGCCGCCCGGCGCCACTGTCAGCGAGGTCGAGAACCTCAAGGCATTGGCGGTGAAGAACGGCGTCTCGCTGTTTGCCAGCTGGCATTCGCGTTATGCGCCGGCAGTCGAGGCCGCGCGTGCCTTCCTGAGCTCGGCCAAGATCAAGTCCGCCGCCATCAACTGGAAGGAGGACGTGCGTCGCTGGCACCCGAACCAGGAATGGATCTGGGCTCCCGGCGGGTTCGGCGTCTTCGATCCCGGCATCAACGCGCTGTCGATCGTGACCCACATCCTGCCGCCGATGTTCATCACCTCGGCCGTGCTCGATTTTCCCGAAAACCGCGCCGCGCCGGTCGCTGCACACGTCAGCTTCCGCACCTCGCATGGATTGCCGGTGACAATGGAACTCGACTGGCTCCAGACAGGTCCACAAAGCTGGGACATCGTCGCCGACACCGACCAGGGCGCGATGGTGCTTTCAGGCGGCGGCTCGAAGCTCGCCATCGACGGCCGCGTCGTCCATGATGAACCGGAAGCGGAATACCCGATGCTCTACAAGCGCTTCGCTGAGATCGTGGACGCCGGCAGCTCCGACGTCGATCTGGCACCGCTCCAGCATGTCGCCGACGCCTTCATGCTCGGCAAGCGCAATGTGGTCGAGGCGTTTTTCGACTGAGAACCGTCAATCCACGATAGCGATCGCAAAGCCGTCATAGCCCTTGGCGCCGACAGTCTGGATGGCGGTGCCGTCCAACCGTTTGTCGCTCCCGATGAAGGAGAACGCCGCCCGTGCGCCTTCGACGTTGGCGTCGTGGCCGTCGTCATCGAGTACCGCGCCGTCACGGATGACGTTGTCGCAGACGATGACCGTTCCCGGCCTCGACAGGCGCACGGCAAAGGACAGGTAGTTCGGGTTGTTCGGCTTGTCAGCGTCGATGAAGATGAGATCAAACGGACCGGCGTTCTCGGCGCTCAGCGCGGCAAGCGATTCCAAGGCCGGCCCGACCCGTAGGTCCACCCGTTCCGACACCCCTGCCCGCTCAAAATTCGAGCGCGCGACCCTGGCGTGGTGCGGATCAAGTTCAAGCGTCACGATCTTGCCGTCGGCGGGCAGGCCCCGCGCCAGCCAGATGGTCGAATAACCGCCCAGCGTGCCGATTTCGAGGATCCTCTTCGCGCCCTGAATGCGCGCCAGCAGCGAAAGCAGCTTGCCTTGTGCCGGCGACACGTCGATCGCCGGCAAGCCTTGGTCGTGGTTGGTGGCCAGAACTGCATCGAGCGCCGGATCCGCCTCGAACAGAGCGTCGACGATGTAGCCGTCGACAGAAGCCCAGATCTTTCTGCTCATCGTTTTCTTCTCCGATCCAATTCAAAGCACAAAAGTCTCGCACAAACAAAAAAGCCGCCGGGTTGCCCCGACGGCCCTGTTGCCTGAGATTCCTTGAGCGGTTCACCGAAACAATGAACCGCTCTATATTCTTTGTCTGGCCGCCGCGCCTACTGCGCGGCGGTTGTCATGTCGGCCAGCATCGGCTCGGCGACTTCCACACCGGAGGCCTTGCGGCGCTCGTCGATGATCAGTTCGTCGCGCGAGGTGGCGATGCGCCGGATCTGGCTCATCGTGCCGCCGGTACCGGCCGGGATAAGCCGGCCGACGATGACGTTTTCCTTCAGCCCCTGCAGCATGTCGGTCTTGCCGGCAACCGCAGCTTCCGTCAGCACCCTGGTCGTCTCCTGGAAGGAGGCGGCCGAGATGAAGGACGGCGTCTGCAGCGATGCCTTGGTGATGCCGAGCAGCACCGGCTGACCTTCGGCCGGCTTCTTGCCGTCCTCGATCAGACGCTCGTTGACCTCTTCCAGCTCGATCACGTCGACGTGGTCGCCCGGAATGTAGGTCGAGTCGCCCTGCGTGGTGATCTCGACCTTCTGCAGCATCTGGCGGACGATCACCTCGATGTGCTTGTCGTTGATCGACACGCCCTGCAGACGGTAGACTTCCTGGATCTCGTTGACGAGGTAGGAAGCAAGTGCCTCCACGCCCTTGATCGCCAGGATGTCGTGCGGCGCAGGATTGCCGTCGAGGATGTAGTCGCCCTTCTCGATGACGTCGCCGTCCTGGAGATGGAACGGCTTGCCCTTCGGGATCAGGTATTCGACCGGCTCAAGCGTCGAGTCATGCGGTTCGATGATGATGCGACGCTTGTTCTTGTAGTCGCGGCCGAAGCGGATCGTGCCATCGATCTCGGCGATGATGGCGTGATCCTTCGGACGGCGTGCCTCGAACAGTTCGGCAACACGCGGCAGACCGCCGGTGATGTCCTTGGTCTTGGCGCTTTCCATCGGGATACGCGCCAGCACGTCGCCGGGGCGAACCTGCGCACCCGGCTCGACCGAAAGAATGGCCTCGACCGAGAGCAGGAAGCGGGCGTCGCCGCCCTTCGACAGCTTGCCGACCTTGCCCTTGGCGTCCTGGATGGCAATCGCCGGCTTGAGGTCGTTGCCGCGTGGCGTCGAGCGCCAGTCGATGACCTCACGCTTGGTGATGCCGGTCGACTCGTCGGCCGTTTCCTGAACGGAAATGCCGTCGACCAGATCCTCGTACGACACCCTGCCCTCGATTTCGGTGAGGACCGGGCGGGTATAGGGATCCCACTCGGCGATACGCTGGCCGCGCTTCACCTTGTCGCCATCGTCCACGAAGATACGCGAACCATAGGTGAGACGGTGCGTGGCGCGCTCCTTGCCGGTTTCGTCGAGGATCAGCACGGCCATGTTGCGGCCCATGACCATCTGCTGGCCGTCCGAGTTGCGCACCACGTTGCGGTTGCGGATCTCGACCTTGCCCTCGTAGGAGGCTTCAAGGAACGAGGAGTCCACCACCTGCGCCGTACCGCCCATGTGGAAGGTACGCATGGTGAGCTGGGTGCCCGGCTCGCCGATCGACTGCGCCGCGATGACGCCGACGGCTTCGCCCTGGTTGACCGGGGTGCCGCGGGCAAGATCGCGTCCGTAGCAGACCGCGCACACGCCAACCCTGACCTCGCAGGTCAGTGCCGAGCGGATGCGGACCGACTGGACGCCGGCCTTTTCGATCTTTTCCACGTCGCGTTCGTCCATCAGCGTGCCGGCCTTGACCAGAACCTCGCCCGACACCGGATGGGTGATGTCGTCGAGCGACGTACGGCCCAGCACGCGCTGGCCGACGGAAGCGACGACCTGGCCGGCATCGACGATCGGCTGCATGGTGAGGCCCTTGTCGGTGCCGCAGTCGACGGAGTTGACGATGCAGTCCTGCGCCACGTCGACCAGACGACGGGTGAGGTAACCCGAGTTCGCCGTCTTCAAGGCGGTGTCGGCCAGACCCTTGCGGGCGCCGTGGGTCGAGTTGAAGTACTCGAGCACGGTAAGGCCTTCCTTGAAGTTCGAGATGATCGGCGTCTCGATGATTTCACCCGACGGCTTGGCCATCAGGCCGCGCATGCCGGCAAGCTGGCGCATCTGGGTGGGCGAGCCACGCGCACCGGAGTGCGACATCATGTAGATCGAGTTCATCGGCTTCTGACGGCCATTGTCCTCGAACTCGACCGCCTTGATGCGGGCCATCATTTCGTCGGCGACCTTTTCCGAGCACTTGGCCCAAGCGTCGACGACCTTGTTGTACTTCTCGCCCTGCGTGATCAGGCCGTCATTGTACTGCTGCTCGTATTCCTTGGCCAAAGCCTCGGTGTCGGAGACGAGCTTTATCTTGGCGTCCGGGATCAGCATGTCGTCCTTACCGAACGAAATGCCGGCACGGCAGGCATGGCTGAAGCCGAGCGCCATGATGCGATCGCAGAAAATGACCGTCTCCTTCTGACCGCAGTGGCGGTAGACGGTGTCGATCATCTTGGAGATGTTCTTCTTGGTCATCTCCTGGTTGGCGGTCTCGTAAGGCACGTTGACGTTCTTCGGCAGAAGCTCGCCGATGATCATGCGACCAGGGGTGGTGTCGTAGATCTTCGACACGACCTTGCCATCGGCATCGACCGAGCGGAAACGACCGCGGATCTTGGAGTGCAGCGTCACCGCCTTGGTCTCGAGCGCATGCTGGAGTTCGCCCATGTCGGCAAACACCATGCCCTCGCCCGGCTCGTTCTGGTTGACGATCGAGAGATAGTAGAGACCCAGAACCATGTCCTGCGACGGCACGATGATCGGCGCGCCGGAAGCCGGGTGCAGGATGTTGTTGGTCGACATCATCAGCACGCGGGCTTCAAGCTGCGCTTCCAGCGACAGCGGCACGTGAACGGCCATCTGGTCACCGTCGAAGTCGGCGTTGAAGGCTGTGCAGACCAGCGGGTGAAGCTGGATCGCCTTGCCTTCGATCAGGATCGGCTCGAACGCCTGGATGCCGAGACGGTGCAGCGTCGGCGCGCGGTTCAGGAGCACCGGATGCTCGCGGATGACCTCGTCGAGGATATCCCAGACTTCCGGACGTTCCTTCTCGACCAGCTTCTTGGCCTGCTTGACGGTCGAGGAGTAACCCTTGGCGTCGAGACGGGCGTAGATGAAGGGCTTGAACAGTTCGAGCGCCATCTTCTTCGGCAGGCCGCACTGGTGCAGCTTGAGCTCCGGACCGGTCACGATGACCGAGCGGCCGGAATAGTCGACGCGCTTGCCGAGCAGGTTCTGACGGAACCGGCCCTGCTTGCCCTTGAGCATGTCGGACAGCGACTTCAGCGGGCGCTTGTTGGCGCCGGTGATGACGCGGCCGCGACGGCCGTTGTCGAACAGCGCATCGACGGCTTCCTGCAGCATGCGCTTTTCATTGCGCACGATGATGCCGGGGGCGCGCAGCTCGATCAGCCGCTTCAGACGGTTGTTGCGGTTGATGACGCGGCGATAGAGATCGTTCAGATCCGAGGTGGCGAAACGGCCACCATCCAGAGGAACCAGCGGACGCAGGTCCGGCGGGATCACCGGAACCACTTTCATGATCATCCATTCCGGACGGTTGCCGGACTCCATGAAGTTCTCGACGACCTTGAGCCGCTTCAGATACTTCTTCTGCTTCAGCTCGGAGGTGGTCGAAGCCAGTTCCGTACGCAGGTCGCCGGCGATCTTCTCCAGGTCCATGCCGGCCAGAAGGTCATGGATGGCCTCGGCGCCGATCATGGCGGTGAAGCTGTCCTCGCCATACTCGTCGACGGCGATCATGTACTCTTCCTCGCTGAGCAGCTGGTGCTCCTTCAGCGCGGTGAGGCCAGGCTCGGTGACGATGTAGTTCTCGAAGTAGAGGACGCGCTCGATGTCCTTCAGGGTCATGTCGAGCAGCGTGCCGATGCGCGACGGCAGCGACTTCAGGAACCAGATGTGGGCGACGGGCGCTGCGAGCTCGATATGGCCCATGCGCTCGCGGCGGACGCGCGACAGCGTGACTTCGACGCCGCACTTCTCGCAGATGACGCCCTTGTACTTCATGCGCTTGTACTTGCCGCACAGGCACTCATAGTCCTTGATTGGGCCAAAAATGCGCGCGCAGAACAGACCGTCACGCTCCGGCTTGAAGGTGCGGTAGTTGATGGTCTCCGGCTTCTTGATCTCGCCGAACGACCAGGACAGAATCTTCTCAGGGCTGGCGAGCGATATCCGGATGGAATCGAACACCTGTGCCGGCGCCTGGGGATTGAAGAGATTCATGACCTCTTGGTTCATGCCGTTCTCCTTTTCGGGGTCCTCGAAAACCCCTTGCATCTAGTCGCGAGCCAAACGCCCGCCGTCTTTGTCGGCCACTGGCCGTCGAATTCGATAGGCGCGCCGCGGCTTTCCGCGGCGCGCCATTGCCTTACTCGGCCGCGTCGGGCAGCCGGACCGGGTTGTCGTCGAGCTTGGTGTTCTCCAGCTCGACATTCAGGCCGAGAGACCGCATTTCCTTGACGAGAACGTTGAAGCTCTCGGGAATGCCGGCCTCGAAAGTGTCGTCGCCACGGACGATCGCCTCGTAGACCTTGGTGCGGCCGGCGACGTCGTCCGACTTCACCGTCAGCATTTCCTGCAGCGTGTAGGCGGCGCCGTATGCTTCGAGCGCCCAGACCTCCATTTCGCCGAAGCGCTGGCCACCGAACTGCGCCTTGCCGCCCAGCGGCTGCTGGGTGACGAGCGAGTACGGACCGATCGAACGCGCGTGGATCTTGTCGTCCACGAGATGGTGAAGCTTGAGCATGTAGATGTAGCCCATCGTCACCTTGCGATCGAACGGCTCGCCCGTGCGTCCGTCATAGAGCTGCGACTGACCGCTGGTGTGCAGGCCCGCCTGCTCCAGCATGATGTTGATGTCAGCCTCGTGCGCGCCGTCGAACACCGGGGTCGCGATCGAGACGCCGCGGCGCATCTGCTCGCTGAGGCGAACGATGCTCTCGTCGTCATATTCGCGGACCGGCTCGTTGCGGTCGTTGGCCGGCATGAAGCTCTCGAGCGTCTTGCGCAGCGGCTTGATGTCGCCCGCTGCCTTGTACGTGTCGATCAGCTCGCCGATCTTCTTGCCCATGCCCGCACAAGCCCAGCCCAGATGCGTTTCCAGGATCTGGCCGACATTCATGCGGCTCGGCACACCCAGCGGGTTGAGCACGATATCGGCATGCGTGCCGTCCTCGAGGAAAGGCATGTCCTCGACCGGAACGATCCGCGACACGACACCCTTGTTGCCGTGACGGCCTGCCATCTTGTCGCCGGGCTGCATCTTGCGCTTCACGGCCACGAAGACCTTGACCATCTTCATGACGCCCGGAGGCATTTCGTCGCCGCGCTGGACCTTCTCGACCTTGTCCATGAAGCGCTGTTCAAGCGCCTTCTTGGAATCGTCGTACTGGCCACGCAGGGCTTCCAGTTCGCTCTGGAGCTTTTCGTTCTCCACCGCAAACTGCCACCACTGCGAACGCGGATACTCGTCGAGCGTGTCCTTGGACAGCGTCGAGCCCTTCTTGAAGCCCTTCGGTCCAGCGATCGCTTCCTTGCCGACGAGCACGTCGGAAAGACGCGCGTAAACGTTGCGATCCAGAATGGCCTGCTCGTCGTCACGGTCCTTGGCGAGGCGTTCGATCTCCTCGCGCTCGATCGCCATGGCGCGCTCGTCCTTCTCCACACCATGGCGATTGAAGACGCGCACCTCGACGACGGTGCCGAAGGTGCCTGGAGGCATGCGCATCGAGGTGTCGCGCACGTCCGATGCCTTTTCGCCGAAGATGGCGCGCAGAAGCTTCTCTTCCGGCGTCATCGGGCTTTCGCCCTTCGGCGTGATCTTGCCGACCAGGATATCGCCCGGCTGAACTTCGGCACCGATATAGACGATGCCGGCTTCGTCGAGGTTCTTCAGCGCTTCTTCCGAGACGTTCGGAATATCGCGCGTGATTTCCTCCGGACCGAGCTTGGTGTCGCGCGCCATGACCTCGAACTCCTCGATATGGATCGAGGTGAAGACGTCGTCGGCGACGATGCGCTCGGACAGGAGGATCGAGTCCTCGTAGTTGTAGCCGTTCCACGGCATGAACGCGACCAGCACGTTGCGGCCGAGCGCCAGATCGCCGAGCTCGGTCGACGGACCGTCGGCGATGATGTCGCCCTTGTTGACCCGGTCGCCCATGCGGACCAGCGGACGCTGGTTGATGCAGGTGTTCTGGTTCGAACGCTGGAACTTCATCAGCCGGTAGATATCGACGCCGGACTTGCCCGGATCGAGATCTTCGGTGGCGCGGATAACGATACGCGTCGCGTCCACCTGGTCGACGATGCCACCGCGGCGGGCGCCGATGGCGGCGCCCGAGTCACGGGCGACGATCGGCTCCATGCCGGTGCCGACGAACGGCGCCTCGGCGCGCACCAGCGGCACGGCCTGACGCTGCATGTTCGAGCCCATCAGAGCGCGGTTGGCGTCGTCGTTCTCGAGGAACGGGATCAGGGCCGCGGCCACCGAAACCATCTGCTTGGGCGACACGTCCATCAGGTCGACGTTTTCGCGCGGCGCCATCATCACTTCGCCGGCGCTGCGGCAAATGACGAACTCGTCGACGAATCCACCACTCTTGTCGAGCTCGGCGTTGGCCTGCGCGACGTGGTGCTTGGCTTCTTCCATCGCCGAGAGATAGACGACGTCATTGGTCAGCTTGCCGTCGACGATCTTGCGGTACGGGCTCTCGATGAAGCCGTACTTGTTGACGCGTGCGAAGGTGGCCAGCGAGTTGATCAGACCGATATTCGGGCCTTCCGGCGTCTCGATCGGGCAGATGCGGCCGTAGTGCGTCGGGTGCACGTCGCGCACTTCGAAGCCGGCGCGCTCGCGGGTCAGACCGCCCGGTCCAAGCGCCGAGAGGCGGCGCTTGTGAGTAATCTCCGACAGAGGGTTGGTCTGGTCCATGAACTGCGACAGCTGCGAGGAACCGAAGAACTCGCGCACGGCGGCGGCCGCCGGCTTGGCGTTGATCAGGTCCTGCGGCATCACCGTGTCGATCTCGATCGAGGACATACGCTCCTTGATCGCGCGCTCCATGCGCAGCAGGCCGACGCGGTACTGGTTTTCCATCAGCTCGCCGACCGACCGCACGCGGCGGTTGCCGAGATTGTCGATGTCGTCGATCTCGCCCTTGCCGTCACGCAGTTCGACCAGCGTCTTGACCACGGCCAGGATGTCGTCCTTGCGCAGCACGCGCACGGTGTCCTCGGCCTTGAGCTCGAGGCGCATGTTCATCTTGACGCGGCCAACGGCCGACAGATCGTAGCGCTCGCTGTCGAAGAACAGCGAGTTGAACATGGCTTCGGCGGTCTCGAGTGTCGGCGGCTCGCCGGGGCGCATGACACGATAGATGTCGAACAGCGCGTCCTGGCGGCTCTCGTTCTTGTCGACGTTGAGCGTGTTGCGGATATAGGCGCCGACATTGACGTGGTCGATGTCGAGAACCTTGATCTCGTTTTCACCGGTGCCAAGCAGCACCTTCAGCGTCTTTTCGTCGATCTCGTCGCCGGCTTCGAGGAATATCTCGCCGGTGGCGTAGTTGACGATGTCCTCGGCCAGGTAGTTGCCGAGCAGATCCTCGTCGGTCGACTTGATCGCCTTGAGACCCTTCTCGCCAAGCGCCCGGGCCTGGCGGGCAGTGATCTTCTTGCCGGCTTCGACAACAACTTCGCCCGTATCGGCGTCGACCAGGTCGCCGACGGCCTTGAGGCCGCGGAAACGCTCGACGTTGAACGGAATGCGCCAGTGGTCGCCGGCGCGCTTGTAGGTGATCTTGTTGTAGAAGGTCGACAGGATCTCTTCGCCGTCCATGCCGAGCGCCATCAGCAGCGACGTCACCGGAATCTTGCGGCGACGGTCGATGCGGGCGTGCACGACGTCCTTGGAATCGAACTCGATGTCGAGCCATGAGCCGCGATAGGGGATGACGCGCGCGGCAAACAGAAGCTTGCCCGACGAGTGCGACTTGCCCTTGTCATGGTCGAAGAAGACGCCCGGCGAGCGGTGCATCTGCGAGACGATGACGCGCTCGGTGCCGTTGACGATGAAGGTGCCGTTCAAGGTCATGAGCGGCATGTCGCCCATGTAGACGTCCTGCTCCTTGATGTCCTTGATCGACTTGGCGCCGGTATCCTCGTCGATATCGAACACGATGAGGCGCAGCGTCACCTTCAGCGGCGCGGCATAGGTGAGGTCGCGCTGACGGCATTCGTCAACGTCGAATTTCGGTCCTTCGAACTCGTACTTCACGAACTCCAGCATCGAGGAGCCGGAAAAGTCCTGAATCGGGAAGACCGACTTGAAGACGGCCTGCAGTCCCTCGTCCGGACGCCCACCCTTGGGCTCCGCCACCATCAGGAACTGGTCATAGGATGCCTTCTGAACCTCGATCAGGTTCGGCATCTCCGCAACTTCCGGGATCTTTCCGAAGAACTTGCGTACGCGTCTGCGGCCATTGAAAGTCTGGGTCTGGGCCATCGTCGCTCCTTAGCTCTAAACTCGGGACGAACCTCGCCGCGGCTCGCCTTGCATTCTGGGCCACCTGGGCGGCGACCCTTTGTCTGTTTTCCCGGCGCCTGTCGGCGGCCGGCTAAAACGGGAGAAAACCCGTTTCCTGAAGGCCGGATTGCGGCCCTCAGGAAAGAGGTTCTCGTACGTCTCGCGCTACGCGTGCTCCCTCCAGCCGAAGGGAGTGGCGGACGGCGCGAGGCCGTCCGCCGCTTTTACGCTTACTTCAGGTCGACCTTGGCGCCGGCTGCTTCCAGCTGGGCCTTGAACTTGTCAGCGTCGGCCTTGGAAACGCCTTCCTTGACCGGCTTCGGAGCCGCTTCGACCAGATCCTTGGCTTCCTTGAGGCCAAGACCGGTGATGGCGCGGACTTCCTTGATGACGTTGATCTTCTGAGCGCCTGCCTCGGTGAGGACGACGTCGAATTCCGTCTTTTCCTCGGCCGGAGCAGCAGCAGCCGCACCACCGCCAGCGGCGGCAACAGCCACCGGAGCAGCGGCGGAGACGCCCCACTTTTCTTCCAGAAGCTTCGACAGCTCGGCCGCCTCGAGGACGGTCAGCTTCGAAAGGTCGTCTACGATCTTTGCGAGATCAGCCATTGTTGTATTCCTTCATAAGGTTCGAACGTGTGTTTGTGATAGCGAGGAACGGCCTCATGCCGCCTCGTCCTTCCGGGCGTAAGCGCCGATGACGCGCGCGACCGAAGCCGCTGGCGCATTGACGATCTGGGCGATCCGGGTTGCCGGCGTGGCGATCATGCCAACCAGCCTGGCGCGCAGCTCATCGAGCGACGGAAGTGTGGCGAGTGCCTTCACACCGTCGGCGTTGAGCGAGGTGGTGCCCATTGCGCCGCCGAGAATGACGAGCTTGTCATTTCCCTTGGCGAAATCGGACGCGACCTTCGGCGCCGCAATCGGATCCTCCGAATAAGCAATCAGCGTCTGTCCCTTGAACAGGTCGATGATCGATGCGGAGTCCGTGCCCTGAAGAGCGATTTTGGCGAGACGGTTCTTCGCGACTTTGACGGTGCCACCGGCGGCGCGCATTTTCGACCGAAGGTCGTTCATTTGCGCGACGGTGATACCGGCGTAGTGGGCCACGACCACTGAACCTGCGTTCGAGAACGCACCGTTCAGGCCCGTGACGAGTTCGCGTTTTTCCGCTCTGTCCACTGCCTATCTCCAGTTGACCCCCATCCTGTTAACGGGAACATTCCCATTCACGAGGACAGGCGTCGGGTTGCCTTTTGTCGGCCGGGCCATCCAGTAACGGATCTCCCGAACGACGCTCGAGGATCCTGCCCCCTTTCGCCACATCGACGGCCAGGCCGACGATGCGCAGACAAAAGGCAAACACGGTTCGAACCTTTCATTGGAGCAGTCGCTCCGTTGTCCGGTCTTCACCCGTCTCATGCAGGCCCACATGAATTAAGGCCCCCCTTTTCAACCTAAGGCTCGGGCCGCCTGCAATCTCGGACAGGATGTCCGGAAGCCTTTCGACTTCCGGCACCGGGCCGCCAACCTAAATCGGAGGCCCGGAATTCTTTTGCGGATCAGCCCTTTAACGGCCGATCCCAGATAAACTTATCAGGACGCCGCGAGCGTCGAGACGTCGAGCTTGAGGCCCGGGCCCATCGTCGAGGTGACCGACACCTTCTTGACGTAGTTGCCCTTGGCGCCCGTCGGCTTTGCCTTGGTCACCGCGTCAGCGAAGGCGCGGATGTTCTCTTCCAGGGCCTTGACCTCGAACGAGACCTTGCCGACACCGGCATGAACGATGCCGGCCTTCTCGACGCGGAACTCGACGGCGCCACCCTTCGATGCCTTGACGGCGGCGGCAACGTCGGTGGTGACGGTGCCAACCTTCGGGTTCGGCATCATGCCGCGCGGGCCGAGCACCTTGCCGAGACGGCCGACCAGCGGCATCATGTCCGGCGTGGCGATGCAGCGATCGAAGTCGATCGTGCCCTTCTGGACGATGTCGACCAGATCCTCGGCACCGACGATGTCGGCGCCAGCGGCGCGAGCTTCGTCAGCCTTGTCGCCACGGGCGAACACGGCAACGCGAACCGAGCGGCCGGTGCCGTTCGGCAGGTTGACCACGCCGCGGACCATCTGGTCGGCATGGCGCGGGTCGACGCCGAGGTTCATGGCGACTTCGACGGTCTCGTCGAACTTGACCGAGGAACGGTCCTTGAGCAGCTTCAGCGCTTCACCCAGGGCGTAAGCCTTGTTGGGATCGATGCCTTCGCGGGTCTTCGATACACGCTTTGCAATCTTTGCCATGATCTTAGCCCACCACTTCCAGACCCATCGAGCGGGCGGAACCCTCGACCATGCGCATGGCCGCTTCGACGTCGTTTGCGTTCAGATCCTTCATCTTCTGCTCGGCGATGGCGCGAACCTTGTCGCGGCCGATCGTGCCGGCCTTGATCTTGCCCGGCTCCTTAGAACCCGACGTCAGGTTCGCCGCCTTCTTCAGGAAGTAGCTCACCGGCGGCGTCTTCATGACGAAGGTGAAGGACTTGTCCTGGTAGTAGGTGATGACGACCGGAATCGGCGATCCCTTTTCCATTTCCTGGGTCTGCGCGTTGAACGCCTTGCAGAACTCCATGATGTTGATGCCACGCTGACCAAGCGCCGGGCCGATCGGGGGAGACGGCGTGGCCGATCCCGCTTTGACCTGGAGCTTGAGCTGGCCTGCAATTTTCTTAGCCATCTCTTTTCCTGCCTTTGTCTATGCCGGCCCCCATCATCAGGGAAAAACCGGCGGTTGCAGTCTGGTGGTGCGATCCGTGCCGCCGGCTAAGCCGCACTCGTCTCCCACCGTTCTCAAAGCAGCGCGATCTCCGCGCCGCCCTTCCCTGCCGCGCTTGGCGGCGGGATTTCGGCTCAGCCCTTTTCGACCTGTCCGAATTCCAGATCGACAGGCACAGCGCGCCCGAAGATCGAAACTTCCACCTTGAGCCGCGCCCGCTCCTCGTCCACTTCCTGAACGAAACCGTTGAACGACGCGAAGGGACCATCCGAAACGCGGATTGCCTCGCCGATCTCGAACGTGACCGAAGGCTTCGGCCGCTCGACGCCTTCCTGCACCTGGTTCAGGATGCGCTGCGCTTCCGCCTCGGTGATCGGCACCGGCTTGGAGTCGCCCAGGAAGCCGGTGACCTTGGGCGTGTTCTTGACCAGCGAGAACACCGCGTCGGTCAGATTGGCCTTCAGGAGCACATAGCCCGGGAAGAACTTGCGCTCGGCATCGACCTTGCGGCCACGACGAACCTCGACGACCTTCTCGGTCGGCACCACGATCTGCTCGATATCGGCGGACAGGCCCTTCTGCTTGGCCTTGTTCTCGATGTCCTCGGCGACCTTTTTTTCAAAGTTCGAATAGGCGTGGACGATGTACCACCGCGCAGTCATTTCAAGACTTCTCCGTAATCGCCGGACTTAGCGTCCGATGCCAAGAATCTGCTCGACCGCGAGGCCCATGAGCTGATCGGCGGTGAAGAAAAAGATCATCGCGATCACAGCGAAAGCGAGGACCATGACTGTCGAGATCATCGTTTCGCGCCGCGACGGCCAAGTCACCTTGGCGGTCTCCGCGCGAACCTGCTGGAGAAAGACGAAAGGATTTGTGGTTTTCGAAGCCATATGCCGCTCTGTCTTCAAGACCCGTTGGCCGGGTCCCCTGGATGATCCCGCTGGCCGGGACGTGCCGCCTGAGCCTGTTTTCGCGCCGAATCAGCGCAATCATTTCGCCCATGCAAATCAGACGCGTAAAGCCGGCTTCCCAGCTCCACGCGTCGCGTGTCTGTTTCGTCTACATAAAACCGATTCTTGATCCACGCAAGTGGCAAGTGTCCGCTTTATGACCAAACGCCGCCTCGGAACCATCCAGTCGTTCCGTCCCGGCTATGGCGCCCTTATGCCCCAATCGCTCTAATATGGCAAGCGGGTCGCCGATTTTCAAAGGCCGGCCGCGAAATATCGTTTTGAGGACCATTTCGAGAAATGGCGAAATATCGCGTTGAGTGCCATTTCGAGAAATGGCACGGGCAGCAGGGCTCGAACCTACGACCTGCGGTTTTGGAGACCGCCGCTCTACCAACTGAGCTATGCCCGTATCGTGCGCGCATGTCGGCGCAGCAGGCGCTTCCTAAAAGCTTCCGCACGCTCTGTAAAGAGTGGTTTGCAAGCAAACGCGCCTTAACCCCTGCGCCAGAAATCGGGATAGCTGACGACCAGCCCGTCTCGGTCGATCTCTAGCTCCCGCTTGAAGTCGCTGGCGCGGGATTCGTAGAGATATCGCTTGCCCTCTTCGAGGCATGTGTAGCGCTGCGGGTTGGCGACGACGGTGAGGGCCGGGAAATCGATGAAGGCCGTGGTGATCTCGGCACTTTGTCCTGTCGAAAGCCGCAAGCGCCGGATCGGCAGCGTGTTGGTGAACGGCGTGACGGTGAGATCGGGGTCGACAACGCCGTCGAGCTCGGGCATCGGCAGGCCGTCCCCGGTCCAGCGACCATTGCCGTCGGCAGCAAGGACAAGTGTCTGGCCACTGCCGATCACGTCGACCATGACACTCCTGGCGTGCCAGTTCTCGTTGCAGGCGATGCGGTAGCGCACGGCAAAAGGCGTCTGCCCGGAACAGATCACGACGGAGTCAGCCGAAACCACCCCTGCCCGCTCCTGCAGCAGTAGGTGTTCGAGCCCGGGCCCATCCCACTCATGCCAGCGCACGATCTTCATATCTTCCAGCATCGGCCCGGTCCCCTCCCTGCGGGTGGAGGCTACTTTGTTTCCGGCGGTCTGTACGGCCCGCCCGGCACCCCCCAGCCCCAGGCCGGCATCGGCTCCGTCTCGGGATCGCAGGTCTCGCCGAGATTGGAGTTCATCTTGGCCAGCCGCGAACCCCATTCGACGTAGCCCATGAAGGCCGAGCGGAATTCAGGATCGTCGGGCAGGCCGACCGCGTCGGCGGCATCAGCCAGGAGATTGATCCAGCGGCGGCGCTGCTCCTCCGTCAGATGCTTGCCCAGATGGTGCATGACCATCTCGCGGTGGCCGCCGAACTTTTCGCTGTAGGTTTTCGGTCCGCCGAAAACCTCGCCGATGAACGCCGCAACATGGGCGGGATGGTCCGGCGACATGGTCCTGAACACAGGCCCGACGACCGGGTCGCGAAGCACCTTGTCGTAGAAGGTTTCCGTCAAGCGGTTCAGCGCCTCGGCGCCGCCGGCCCATTCGTACAATGTCGGGACGTCCTGGCTCATTTGTTTCCTCCACCGGCCCCCAAGCAATGCCCGAGACGGCGATGCCGGAGATGACGATAGCGGAACTATCGGGGATGGCTCAACCTGCCTCGACGGCCAGTCCGCCCGACGTACTGCCGAAACTATGACTTGGTGGGCGCGTTGGCCTGCATCCTGGGCGCCGATACCAGGCGGCAATTGCCCGGCTTCGGTGCCGATTTGCAGATGGAAGCGCCGGTCAGTTCATCCGCCGATTGAGGCCCTGTCGTCAGCCCGACTTTGAGCATCTTCCTGGGGTCGAGCTGCCGTTGGCTCGAATGGAGCTTTGTCGCAGCAAACAAGTCAGGCCCAACCGCCATCTCTTCGAGGTATTTCTTGACCTGCTGGTCCAGGTCCAGCGACCGCAGGCTCAAGCGCGCATGGGAGCCGACCAGACGTCTGACACCGCCCGCAAGCATGATCGGACAGGCTTCGTCGCATTCACCCAACGCATCACTCGTGAGCCCGACATAGACGCCGTCTTGGGCCGTGCAGCCCGGCTTCTCCGGCTCGCATTCCATGAACTCGGTGCGTGCGACCGCCACGTCAAGTCTGCGTTCGCGGATCAACCTCCCGGCGGCAAGAGCACCGGAAAGGTCACCTCCCGGCGAGTTGATCACGACGGGTAGCCGCCGATCCCCCAGGGTGCCAAGCAGTTCGCGCAGCTTCTGTGGCGTCTTGGCGGTAATCCTGCCTTCCGCTGCGATCCACTCCGGACAATCGGGATCGCAGAGGAAACTCTTGCCGCGCACCAGAACGAAGCGCATGTCGGCGACATTGTCCTGCTGGACGGTTTCGGGCTCGGTCGGCGCGGCGGCGGCGGGCTCTACTTTTGCCGCCTCGGCAGCGGCCGGCCGCGTGGCCTTGTCTGCCGGAGCCGGCACTTCCCGGCAATTTCCGGGCAATGGAGTGGAGCGGCAGATGGTTCCCGCGGTCAGCATGTCGACGGAATCCAGGCTGGTGACCATCTTCATCCGAAGCATGTTTTGCACTTCCAGTTGGTGGATTGCGCTGGCCGGGGTGTCCTTCATCGTTTCGAGCACGCCCGGCCCGACGCCCATCCCGCTGAGATAGACCGCCAGCCTTTTCTCCACCGCCTTGCTCATTTCGTAGGTCTTGTAGCTGCCGGCACTCTTTCGGCTGACGATCCTTGTGCTGAGTACCTTCTTCTTGCCGCCCACAATGCGATAGGTGGTGCGATATTGCAGTTTCGTGCGGATATAGGTCGTGGTGATCTGATGGACGCCGAGATAGGCCGATTCACCGACCAACCGCCTGATACCGCCGGCAAACATCAGCGGACAGGCGGAATTGCACATGGCGCCGCTGGCGTAGGCATCGCCGAAATAGCGGGCGCCCCTGCCTTCGTTTTGCGCGCAATCCTTCGCATCAGGCAGACAGCCGTCGAACAGGGTCTTGCCGACAGCGATATCGAGCTTGTTCTTGCGGATCAGCCGGCCAAGCGTGAGCGCCGCCTCGACATTGCCGCCGGGAGAATCGACGACGATCGGCAGATTTCGGCCGCCAAGCGTTTTGAGCATGCGTTTGAACAGAACCGGCGTCCGGGCTTCTATCGAGCCTTCGGCGGAGATCCATTCCGGGCAGATCGGCTCGCAGCCCGGTGCGTTGCTGCGGACGACGACGAAGCGCATCGTCGGACCGAGATCCGGCGCCGTATCCGCCGCAAAGGCGGCATGCCCCACGACAAGCGACGCCAGCAGGCAGATCAGCCGCAGCGACCACAAAGCCCGACGATGTAAAAGGCGCCCTGGAACCATTTGGAAAAGCCCCGCCATGCAAGCTATCCTAGACGAGGTCCAGAGGCTTGCAACAGGGTTCGGCCGACAACACCGGACGACCGCCGGGCAAACGAAAAAAGGGCGGCCCCAAGGACCGCCCTTTCCGTCTCGAACCTGACCCGGCGGATTCCGGGGTCAGTTATTCCTTGATGGTGACGACGATGCCGGCACCGACGGTGCGGCCGCCTTCACGGATAGCGAAGCGCAGCTTCTCTTCCATGGCGATCGGCACGATCAGCTCGACATCGACCGTGATGTTGTCGCCCGGCATCACCATCTCGGTGCCTTCCGGCAGCGACACGATACCGGTCACGTCCGTCGTGCGGAAATAGAACTGCGGACGGTAGTTGGTGAAGAACGGCGTGTGACGGCCACCTTCGTCCTTGGTCAGGATGTAGGCTTCGGCCACGAACTTCTTGTGCGGCTTCACCGTGCCCGGCTTGGC
>NZ_JBWJFQ010000040.1:0-10855 GCF_057784235.1 Mesorhizobium sp. CNPSo 4670
CGAACAGCAGCGACCAATGGCTGCCGCGGCGATTGGCACTGGCATCGTTCACTGGCAGGAACAGGAAGTCGGCCGTGTCGTCGCCATTGTGATCATGAACGATGCGCTGGAATGCGCCTAGCATGTCGCTCTCGGTGCCCAAGCGCAGGCTGCCAAGGGTTATGAGGGGATCCACGAACCGCGACCGGGCGGCGAGACCCGGATTGTTCCCCCGCAACTCTTGCGTCAGGAGCTGGTAGTCCCTCAGGACATGCTCGTCGCCCAGCCATTCCATATCCTGGAGCACCAGCCCGCGGCCGTGAGACGGGGCGGTCGGACCCAAAGCCCCGACCTGAGCATCGGCGGATTTGCTTGCAAACGCCGGCACGGAATTATCATCGTCGCGTGATTCAGACGGCGTGGCCGCAGTCAGATCAACCAATGGAAAATCCCGGTAGGTGTCTGGGCGGGCGCTGGCAGCGGGCGCTGACGCTGCTTCCAGGGTCGGCCACATACTCCAATCAAAGTTGAGCGGCATCTGCGGCGACCAGGTTGAAGCGAACCGGGCAGGTTCTTGCCGTCCGGCCTGGACGATGTCCTGCGCCTGCGATGGCAATGCACCCAGTTGATGGATGGGGTCCGCCGACGTCAGCAGGCGACCGCCTGAATTGGCGATCTCGCTCAGCTGCCGCTCAATGGCAAGGCCGTCTGGATTGTCCAGGATCCTCGGCCTCTTCGCTGGCCGCAACCCAGCTGTGTCACGCTCATCGTTGATGAGGACCTCCTCGCTTGGCGGGAGGTGGCTGCTGGCAAATGCACCCATCGGCTTGTCGGGGAACTGCTGGGGGTCGTGGCCCCAGTTCAAGTGACGAACGGACTCTCGGGGATCCGATGACTGGTCATGGCGCGCGGCTGGCTCGAGAGATAACGACGGGCCGGGTTCGTCCATCATCTCCCAAAGCAAATCCTGATCGTAGCCTTCTACGGGAGGCAGCTCCTCTGGCCACCTGTCCGCTTCCTGCCACGCGCTGTGCTGCGCAGCGGCGCCGCTGACGGGCATCGGCTCCATCCGCGGCGCGTTTTCGGGATCAGGAACGGGAAGGTTATGGCGTTCGAGCTCCATCGCTTTAGCGCCTGCCTGCGATTTTCGCAGATCAGCCAGTGCGGCACCGACATTCCGATTGCCCCCGCCGTCCTTCCTATAGCGCTCGACATCGCCGTCCAACGACGTGCCGGAAAGCCGAGCAGCAATGCCCGGCTTGTTGCTCTCACGCAGATAGTCGCTGAAATTGCGAAGAAGAACTGCATACCGGCTGCGGGTCCCGGTCGCTGCTTCGCTTTTGTATTCTTTGATGAGAGCCACGTCCTGGGGGTGAGGATTTAGCTCAGGGCGGCCTGTGATCGGCACCACTCCGCCCGTCGATTGGAAGTTCCGCAGATGGTCCATTGCCGGACGGAGTCTCCCATTATGACCCGTTTCGATGGCCTCGCGCACATCATCGGTCAGCGACCGGTCGTCGAGCCGAGCAGCAATCGGATCTTTGTTCTTTGCGAAGAGCCAGCGCCCGAAGCTGCGAAGAGAAGATACATAGGCGTCGGCAGTGCCATCGGCGGCATTCCCCTCGAAGAGGGCCTTCTCAAGCCCCGAAATGAGGCCAGCGTCCTCGGAATAAAGAGGCTGCTTGCTTCGCCCTATCAAAACTCCAGTTGACTGAAGGCGCTTGGCTGGCTGGAGAGATGACGACGGGCCGGGTTCGTCCATCATCTCCCAAAGCAAATCCTGATCGTAGCCTTCCACAGGAGGCAGCTCCGCTGGCCACCTGCCCGCACCCTGCGACACGCTGTGCTGCGCAGCGGCGCGGCCGACGGGCATCGGCTCCATCCGGACCGCTTTTGCGGGTGCAGGAACGGGGAGGATATGGCGCTCGAGCCCCATCGCTTTAGCGCCTGCCTGCGATTTTCGCAGATCAGCCAGTGCGGCACCGATATTCCGATCACCCGCGGCGTCTTTCCTATAGCGCTCTAAATCGCCGTTCAATGACGTGCCGGAAAGCCGAGCAGCAATGCCAAGCTTGTTGTTCTCACGCAGGTAGTCACTGAAACTGCGAAGAACAGCTGCATACTTGCTGCCGGTCCCTGGCGCTGCTTCGTTTTTGTACTCTTTGATGAGAGCCACGTCCTTGGGGTGAGGATTTAGCTCAGCGCGGCTTGCGATCGGCACGTTGCCTGTCGACTGGAAGATCCGGAGATGGTCCATTGCCGGACGGAGTCTCACGTTATAACCCGTTTCGATGGCCTCGCGCATATCATCGGTCAGCGATTGCTCGTTGAGCCGGGCGGCAATCGGATCTTTGTTATTTGCGAAGAGCCACCGCCCGAAGCCGCGAAGAGAAGATACATAGGCGGAAGCAGTGGCATTGATGGCATTGCCCCCGAGAAGTGCCTTCTCAAGTCCCGAAATAAGGTGAGCGTCCTCGGAATAAAGAGGCTGCTTGCGCCGCCCTATCCGAACTCCAGCTGACTGAGCCGGCCGCAGTGTCGAGGTCGCCGGTATTGCTCCACCTGAATTGGCGATCTCGCTCAGCTGCCGCTCAATGGCAAGGCCGTGTAGATTGTCCAGGGGCCTCGGCCTCTTCGCTGGCCGCAACCCAGCTGTGTCACGCTCATCGTTGATGAGGACCTCCTCGCTGGGCAGGAGGTTGCTGCTGGCAAATGCACCGATCGGGTTGTCGGAGAACCGGCGCGCGGCTGGCTCGAGAGATGACGACGGGCCGGGTTTGTCCATCATCTCCCAAAGCAAATCCTGATCGTAGCTTTCCACAGGAGGCAGCTCCTCTGGCCACCTGTCCGCTTCCTGCTGCGCTGCGGCGGCGCTGACGGGCTTCGGCTCCATCCGGACCGCTTTTTCGGAATCAGGAACGGGGAGAATATGGCGCTCGAGCTCCATCGCTTTAACGCCTGCCTGCGATTTTCGCAGATCAGCCAGTGCGGCACCGATATTTCGATCACCCGCGGCGTCCTTCCTATAGCTCTTCACATCGCCGTCCAATGACGTGCTGGAAAGCCGAGCAGCAATGGCCGGCTTGTTGTTCTCACGCAGGTAGTCACTGAAACTGCGAAGAAGAGCTGCGTACCGGCTGCCGGTCGATGTCCCTGCTTCGTTTTTGTACTCTTTGATGAGAGCCAGATCCTGGGGGTGAGGATTTAGCTCAGGGCGACCTTCGATCGGCACGACTCCGCCCATAGACAAGGTCCGGAGATGGTCCATCGCCGGAAGGAGTCGTCTGTGATGACCCTTATCGATGGCCTCGCGGGCATCATCTGTCAGCGACTGATCGTCGAGGCGGGCAGCAATCGGATCTTTGTTATTTGCGAAGAGCCAGCGCCCGAATCTGCGAAGAGAAGATACATAGGCGTTGGCGTTGCCCTTGCTGAGGGCGAGTTCCGAGATGAGGCGAGCGTCCTCGAAATAAAGAGGCTGCTTCCTGTTCCCTTTCGAAACTCCAGCTGACTGAGCCGGCTGCAGCGCCGAGGAGGCCGGCATTGCTCCACTACCTCCACCTGAATTGGCGACACGCTCATCGTTGATGACGACTTCCCCGCTTGGCAAAAGGTTGCTGCTGGCAAATCCACCCATCGGCTCGTCCGGGAACTGCTGGTGGTCGTAGCCCCAGTTCAAGTGACGAATGGACTCTCGGGGATCCGATGACTGGTCATGGCGTGCGGCTGGCTCGAGAGACGACGACGGGCCGGGTTTGTCCATCATCTCCCAAAGCAAATCCTGATCGTAGCTTTCTACGGGAGGCAGCTCATCTGGCCATCTGCTCGCGCCCTGCGACGCGCTGTGCTGCGCAGCGGTGCTGCCGACGGGCATCGGCCCCATCCGGACCGCGTTTTCGGCAGCGGGAACGAGGGGAATTTGGCGCTCGATTTCCATCACTTTAGCGCCTGCCTGCGATTTTCGCAGATCAGCCAGTGCGGGACCGATATTCCGATCACCGCCGTCCTTCCTATAGCTCTTGACATCGCCGTCCAACGACATGCCGGAAAGCCGACCAGCAATGCCCGGCTTGTTGTTCTCACGCAGGTAGTCACTGAAATTGCGAAGAACAGCTGCATACACGTTGCGGGTCGGTGTCACTGCTTGGTTTTTGTACTCTTCGATGAGGACCCCGTCCTGGGGGTGAGGATTTAGATTACCGCAACCTTTGATCGGCACGAATCCGCCCGTCGACTGGAAGGTCCGGAGATGGTCTATTGCCGAGAGGAGTCGTCTATTATGACCCTTTTCGACGGCTTCGCGGGCATCATCGGTAAGCGACTGGTCGTCGAGCCGAGCAGCAATCGGATCTCTTTTATTTGCGAAGAGCCGGCGGCTGAAGCTGCGAAGAGAGTATACATAGCCGTTGGCGGTGTGATTGGCGGCATTGCCGTGGCGGAGGCCCTTCTCAAGCACCGAAATAAGGCGAGCATCCTCGGAATAGAGAGGCTCGTTGCTGTGCCCTATTAAAACCCCAGCTGACTGGACCGGCTGCAACGTCGAGGCCGCCGGCATTGCTCCACCACCTCCACCTAAATTGGCGACCTCGCTCAGCTGCCGCTCAAAGGTCGCCGCATCTGCGGACGGCACCGCGGGTGAACTCGCTCGCCGGCCCGCGCTGTCCGACTTTACACGCACCCAATTCGTCGAGGCGAAATCCATCCGTCCCTCCCTTCAAAAAATAGGCCTTCGAGGCTGGGCTGGATTGACGTGCCGGAAATCAGGAACAAACTACCCTTTAACAGCCCTCGGCAGGCATCCGTGAGCATCGGCAGCCGATGTTCGTCCAGTGCGACCAACCCTGTCTGTTATGTTAAATCGGGAAGCTGACGACAACCTGATCACGACAACGCGCCTCGAGCGTGGTGCATGTGCCCGCGCGCTTCGCGGTCAAGACTCGATAGATCGAAGATTCAGAGACAAATACTGCTTCTCATTGTGAGGTGGGCGGCTAGCTTTCGCGGTGATCGGATGTGCGACTGGCAGAAGCCTGGTTGAACGGGCAGGGCGTTGCTATGGCAAGCACATCCGACCGGCCATGCGATTCTCGCGCGTCCTCGATGTCAGCTGCGAGTGGCGTCCGCTTGGGTAAATTCCAATCACGAGGTGTCGCGCTGAGACGCGCACCCGCTGCCGCCAGCAGGATTTTCTCGCCCTGCCGATGGCAATTGGTGGGCTAGCAACCTGTGTCTAGGTGATTGGATTTGATCGCGTGGAGTGGCGGTTTTCAGCACTGCGTTTGCGATTGCTACGAGCCTGCGTGCGATTGCGATTATGATGAGCTTGTGGGGCTGCCATGTTCTTTGAGACGTTTAGCGAGGGGTTTCAGCGCCTGAGTGAGACATGCTGCGGCGAGTGCGGCCAGGAACAGCATATAACGCGACGCCCGCCGTCCACCGAGATCCTTCTCTGCCGCGCATTGTTCCACTGTCGAGTGGCATCGGAGCAAAGGCCTGTCATGGCGGCGGCCTCGCCGGCGGTCATCCGACCGAGTTCCGGCATTCGGTGATGAGCATGGCCACAGAGACCAGACCAGTTCCTGGGATGGATCGCAGCAGCCGCGCTTTCGTCCAGACTGTCATCCTAAGCAATGGTGCTTGCGATCCGGCGCTCGGGGTTCCCGATCTATCGTCCAGCATGATCCGTAAGGCATTGTCCATATCGACGACATCTTCGGATATACCCTCCTTGTCGCGTGCAGAAATCTTTGCCGAGAGCCGATTGCGCATATCGATGATCTGAGGCCGCCGGGTCATTAAGGACGCCTGACGCGCTCGCACAACATGCCGAAGCGGCAGTAGCTTCCTCGACTACCTTGCGGAATCCAAAAAAACCGGCCAGCCTGAGCCCGTTCCCGATTTTCTTCTCGCCCCAAAATCCGAGCTTGCCTGATCGGCCAGCGCAACAGTACCACCCAATTCGGCGCAGCCAGTGGCAACCGTCCGTTGGAAAGCCACCAGCCACAGCATGCAGCGTCTAACGGTTCCGGCACCGTCGATTGTTTCCGCCGACGCTGGCCTGTCGCTATTGACCCAAAACTGTCGACTATCGAACAGGCGCACCATAGCGAAATGTGTTGCATTTCATACGCAGCCCTCGACGCAAAAAGAAGGAAGCGTGCGACGTGAAGGTGCGCCGGCCCAACTTGCGTATCAGCGCGCAGCTGCGCCCGCAGGATGGCACCTCACTTGCACATCAACCTTGGGAAGCCGCTGCCAACAGTTTTGCCTCAACCAACGGAGATGACATGGCGATTGGCCCAGAAGTACGGAATTACCTTTCGCAGCGGCTCGTAAGAATTCTCGGCTCTGTTGTTGATGGCTGGTTGTCGGTGATGATGCTCTGGTTTCAGATCCTCTTGCAGATGGTTATCAGACCTGGCGGAATTTTGCGGTGGCTCTGGAAGATCGCCGAGAACGTGTCTCTCCTGATCGACAGTCCGGCGCTACCAAGTTCTGCCCGGGGGAGGTTGATGAGGACTTCGCCCAGGTGCCAA
The DNA here is from genome assembly GCF_057784235.1 of Mesorhizobium sp. CNPSo 4670. Classification (NCBI taxonomy): domain Bacteria; kingdom Pseudomonadati; phylum Pseudomonadota; class Alphaproteobacteria; order Hyphomicrobiales; family Phyllobacteriaceae; genus Mesorhizobium; species Mesorhizobium sp. CNPSo 4670. The sequence continues at coordinate 6,516 of NZ_JBWJFQ010000040.1, forward strand.
ACTTCATCGGAGCCGGCCGCTTCGTACGCAGTCGTTGAACGTACTGGGCCAAACTTCTTGCTTCAGCGGGGGACTGAGACGGTGATCTCGCGCTCCACAATTTCGTCGACCCGGCGTAGGCCCAAAGGGACCAAAGGAGGGACATTGGCGGTAGAGCGCTGGCGTTTGTAGCTGGTGTGCATGAATCTGCGTCTACTCACCTCTGCACGAGAAGTTACCCGTGACACCCCCAAATCAAAAGCCCGGGTAGGACATTTGGACAACGCATATAAAAAGTATCTTTCTGCCGAACTCGCCCGCGGAACCATATCGGTTGAGATCGATCGCAGCCTACTTCCCCCCGAGGCAACGTTCGGGTTCGCGGAGCGCATCAATCCCAAACGGTCTTTCCTGTTCGCTTCCAAGCTGCTTGGCCGTCACAGTCCCGTTCGGCCTTCGCTGATGCGAAAGACGTACACACTTCTGGCCGACCAAATTTCACCCGATCTCGAAGGGCCAATCCTGTTCATAGGCGTGGCCGAAACTGCTGTCGGGCTGGGAGCGGGCGTGCACCAGCAATATTCAGAACGATATGAACGAGACGACACTGTTTACATTTGCACCACCAGACACGGACTAGGTTTGCCCCTGATCTGTCAATTCCAGGAGGAGCACAGTCACGCCCCAGGACATGTCGTACACTGGCCGCTCGATCCAGTCCTGGTCTCGATGGTCAAGAACGCCCGGACGCTTGTGTTAATTGACGATGAAGCGTCGACCGGAAAAACATTCGGCAATCTGTTCGCAGCTCTGCCTGCCAGCATTAGGTCGAACCTTCGAAATACGATTCTCGTTACGCTTACGGATTGGTCAGATGGTGCTGTCGAACAGATAATCGCAGCCAACGTGAAGCGCGCGTCAATCCTTTCCGGGCGGTACCGCTGGGATGCAAACGGTTTGAACATCGACGCTCCGGAAGTTCCATCTGTTGGAAAAAAAAGGGGTAATGTCATTTCGCCGGATATCAACTGGGCGCGGCTGGGTGTCTCCCGGCACCATCTTCAACTGGATGGTGAGGCGGCGTCTTCGGGCGCTACGCTGGTCCTTGGTACAGGAGAAAACATTTGGCAGCCGTTCCTGCTTGCGGAAAAATTGGAGCTGGAAGGAGCTGACGTACACTACTCATCGATTACCCGATCACCGATTTCAGTGGGTCACGCCATTTTATCGAAAATAGCGTTTGAAGATAATTACGGCGGGAATGTATTCAACTATCTGTACAATGTCGTTCCATCCGAATATGCCAAAATCCTTTTGTGCTCCGAGACAAGTGAAGCGTATATAAGCCATATACTCATGCACTTCTTGGAGCGCGCATCGGTCGTAATTCCCAAGAGGGTAATTGCTATTTGATGATTATCATCACCCAAAAAATTCAATACGCTCAATCGCGCTCCAAGTCTTGACGTTACGCTAGTTGGAGGCAGAGGAGTCACATTGTCGGCGACGAAAGGGAAGATATTTTCCGGAGCTTATCGTAGTACGGACATCACGTTTCTATTGAAGCCCGTAATTCTGGAGCCAATCGGCGACGCTTCAAAGGAATGGGCGATACAATCCGGCCTACGTCATTATTCGGAAATGATTTCTTTCGAAAGCGTCCCCGAAGCCGACTACATGACGATATTCTACGACGCGATGTCAGTTGGTGCTGCGAGAATGGGACGCGAAGTAGCAGCTCTCGCGCGGTCTATCTCAAATCAAATTAAAGGCCCCATCACGTTGGCGAGCCTCGTTCGGGCCGGGGTGCCTTTAGGTGTCCTCCTCAAGCGAGCGTTGTCGCGCATGGGAAAGGACGTGCAACACTTTGGCATTTCGATCATACGGGACCGCGGAATTGACAGTAATGCAATGCGCCACATCATTGAGCGGCGCCCCATTGAAGGTCTGCTGTTTATTGATGGCTGGACGGGCAAAGGCGCCATCTCCACTGAGCTGGAACGGAGCTTCCCTTCGTTTTCTGCACAGCCGCCAAAGCTGGTGGTTTTGTCTGACCCCTGTGGCCGGGCGTGGCTTGCGGCGTCGGCCGAGGACTGGCTCATTCCATCGGGAATACTCGGGAGCACCGTGTCCGGGCTGATCAGCCGTTCGATACTGAACGAGGACGTCACAGGTCCGGAAGATTTTCACGGTACAATCCTATGGAATCACTTAGTGTCCCATGATATCTCAGCTGCTTTCGTGGATAATGTGTGGGCACATGCTGTCACCGCGCTAGACCAAAATAATGATCTCGCGCAGTGGACAGACAACGACCGCTCAAGACATCAGAGACGATCGCGGGAGGCAATTAATCGGGTTGCTGCACAGTTTGCTGTTGAGAATATTAATCGGATCAAGCCAGGAATTGCGGAAGCCACGCGAGCAATTCTACGCCGCAAGCCTCAAGTTGCACTCCTCTCTTCCGTTGAGGACCCTGACCTGGCAGCGCTACGGCATTTGATCCGGAAGAGGGACGTTCCCTTCCAAGTGGTTCCGGAAAATATTCATCCATATCGCGCCATTACTTTGATAAAGAAGGTTTAGAAATTTGATTATATTGCATCTTGGTCCAAACTCCGGAACCGCTCAACAAGACCGAGCGTGTGGCAGGCATTTCGATTTCGGCTTGCTGGTTGTTAGCGGACAGGACGTCATTTTCGTGATTATAAAAGGGCTGGCCACCGTTTGAGGGAAGCGTTGGCATAAGTGTGAACGCAACACCAAATTCATCTGCCCGGGACCTTTCCGAGTGACGAAAACGGATTCCAAACATGGATGACGGATCGAGTGCCTTGCCTGATCAACCCATCAAATCCGCAGATCACGCCGTGCAGCCAATCGTCTTTGCTGATCTGGATGACACGTTGTTCCAAACACGTGCAAAGTGCCCGAAAGGCCGCCAGCATAAACTGGCGCTAGCTGCGGTCTCCTTGAACGGACATCATTCCATGATGACGCCACGCCAGGTCGCGATGATCGATTGGCTGCTGGGTACGTCACAAGTCATTCCCGTCACGGCACGTGGCACGACGGCCTACGGGAACGTCAAGATCGCGTTCAACAGCTATGCAATTGTTGCAAACGGCGCTGTCATCCTTCAGCCGGACGGCGCGTATCTGAAGGAATGGCACGATGTCATTTCTAAGGAGCTGATCCCTCACAGGAAGGCACTGGATAAGGTACTTGAAATTGGTCGGCAAGTAGCCGCAGCTGGCAAAATGTCTCTTCGTTCGTGGATCGTAGAAGAAAAGGGGATGGCCACATATGTCGTTTTCAAAGAAAATAATGGTGATGGTAAGAGGCTGGCGGAACTGAAATTTGAGTTCGACGATGCGGGTTGGATACGGCATCACAACGGAAACAACTTCACGCTCATTCCCCCGCCTGTTTCAAAGCGCCGGGCAGTAGAGTTCCTCCTGAAGAAACTCCGGTCGGAGTCTGAAGATAGGCCAGCGATCGGATTCGGCGACAGTACAAGCGATCTCGGCTATCTCAATTTGTGCGACTGGTGGGGTGCGCCATCGCGCTCGCAGATTTCGGCGATGCTGAACGAGCCAACGAAGACGCTTTTTGCGGGCATTTTTTGATGGTCCCCTGCGTCGGAATTTTCTGGCCAAAGGCATTTACAAGAAATGAGTCAGCTGCTTTTTCAGGTCGGTGGGAATGCTCCTTCGCAGGGCGTGCGCCTCCCACCTATCGGACCCGAGCCCCAGGCCGTAGGCGTGAGGTGCTCCAGTCTAAATTTAAGCTATCCCGCCATGGCGAACTTCAGCCCCTCAGTCGGTTTTGCAGTGCCTGCCGATCGGCACGGAGCCCGTCGAGGTCCAGCTGGACTGGCTGCCCTGGTTGCGCCAATCGCCTAACCAGCTCGCGCGTGCCGTCCACCACAAAGACGCCGCAATCATGACCGTTTCGCTGTTGGGGGATGCGAGGCGACTCCAAGCGCGCGCCCAGCCTTGCTGCGAGTTGTCCTGCGGGCGCCTCGTTGTATCTCCCGTTCGAGTCGTAGTGATAGGCAACCGGCCGTTCCCGCTCGCGGCGATCGACGAACAGCAGCGACCAATGGCTGCCGCGGCGATTGGCACTGGCATCGTTCACTGGCAGGAACAGGAAGTCGGCCGTGTCGTCGCCATTGTGATCATGAACGATGCGCTGGAATGCGCCTAGCATGTCGCTCTCGGTGCCCAAGCGCAGGCTGCCAAGGGTTATGAGGGGATCCACGAACCGCGACCGGGCGGCGAGACCCGGATTGTTCCCCCGCAACTCTTGCGTCAGGAGCTGGTAGTCCCTCAGGACATGCTCGTCGCCCAGCCATTCCA
>NZ_JBWJFQ010000005.1:0-333549 GCF_057784235.1 Mesorhizobium sp. CNPSo 4670
AGACGTCCGGCGTCACTCTGGAGGATCGAATAGCCCGCTCCGACCAGCCCTGAAAATGTCTGCGACGAGACCTCGACACTGTTGGCGACGACGCCTCTTGGTGTGCCGCTTTCTCCCGACAGTTTTACGTACATGAGGTCGCCGAAAATGCTGTAGCGGTCGTAGCGAGCCTCGGCGACGGCCATGGCCGCGAAGTCGAGATTCTTCAGGATGTCGCTGAAACTCGAGTCGACCTCAACAGTGGGCAGACCAAACTGCGCCACGTCCCCCGACATCCCGGCCGCCCAGAAATACGGCGCGACGGAGAACGTCCACCCTTGTTCGGTGACCACCGGCTTCAGGTCCGGCGTCACTGGTGAGACTGCATCCGCGGCTCCAGCGGGATGGGTAAGGCAAAGGAAGGCAAGAGCGACGCAACCCAGGGCTTGTGTCCGATACAAAGTCATCATGTCGGGGCTCCCCGCTGAGTTTGGCCGCCTTGCGACCTTTGTTGCTTGGGGAGTGGGCGACGGTGCGAAAACCCGCCCGTTGGCATGTTTCCCTCGGCGTCGGCCCGCCACTCATGGCTGTTCACCGTCGCGGCCACGGGTTGATACCCGATTTCCGGGCGGCCTCAGTGTTCAGCACTGCTGCTCCTAGCTCTCCAACCAGGCGATCCACCAGTTCCTGCCATTCGGCTCGTCTGGCTTCGCGCAATGCCGGCGGGGCCTCGTCGACCTTCGAAAGCGCAAACTCCGCATCGGCGAGTTCCTCGCAGATGTCGCGAAAGCTCTCACTTCGGTCCATCAGCCGATGGATCGTCAATTCAAACTGCGGGTATCGGCGCACTGCCGCCGAGACCGCTCGGTGTCTGTCAGACGATCCGTCTTTTGTGCTCATGACGCCAGTTCATCGACCTGACGCAATCATATTGCAAAGGGAGGGCCGCAGAAGGTAAGTTACGTGGATAAGTATGTAACCGCACAACAACAAGAACGCGGTTGCAAGGGATCAAGGGAGGACATGGCGATCCAGGCGGAAACGCCCGCACCGGGGGAGCATGAGCTCCCCATCGAGGCTTGTCGCGCCCAACTTGCCCTTATCCTCAACAGTACGGACTTCGGTGCCACCGGCCGCGAGCGCCGCTTCCTCAGCCATGTGGTGGAAGAGGCATTGTCGGGACGAGGCGACCGCATCAAGGCCTATTCGATCGCAGTCGAAGTGTTTGGTCGCGGCGAGTCGTTCGACCCGCAAACGGATCCGATCGTTCGCATCGAGGCTGGCCACCTCAGGCGTGCGCTGGAGCGCTATTATCTGACCGCCGGACACACAGACCCAATCCTGATCACGATTCCAAAGGGAGGGTATATCCCTGTCTTCCTGCTTCGTTCACAGCCTTTGTCGCCGCTACCGCAGGTGGCCGTTGTTTCTCCAACAATCACCCACTCTCCGGTCCGATGGATTGCGTTCCTACTGCCGGCGATACTTGTAGCCATTCTCGCGGCTGGAGCGTCGATATTGGCGTGGTCGTGGACGTCCGTCAGGTCAAGCGCGCCAGAAACGCCCCACGTGCTTGTTGAGCCGTTTGACGATCTGACCGGCACTGCCGCGGCGGCAGCCATTGCGAGCGGATTGCAGCAGGAAATTGTCAGCCAACTTTCGAAATTCCGGGACATTGTAGTCATGGAATCGGCGCCTGAGGACGGCGATACGTCGACCGGGCCACCTCGATTTGTCCTTGCCGGAAGCGTCAACCTGTCGGTCGATACCTTTCTGCTTCGGGTCAGGTTGATCAACCGAGCCAACGGTTCGGTTCTGTGGGCAGACAGCTATGATGGCCGGATGAAAGTCGCGGAACTTGTCGAGGCCCAGTCGGACATCGCGCGGAATGTATCGACGAGCTTGGCTCAAGTTTATGGCGTCATCTTCCAGGCGGATGCCAATCTCCATGTCGACAATCCGCCCGACGATTGGGTGGCATATTCGTGCACCTTGTCCTTCTATGCATATCGCGTCGAGCTCAGCCCGGAAACCCGTGCATCCGTTCGTACGTGCCTCGAGAAGGCCGTGCAGCGCTTCCCGAACTACGCCACCGCCTGGGGTCTTCTTTCACTTGTCTACATCGATGACTATCGGTTCGAATTTCCAAACGACGCCACATTGTCCGCCGCCGTGCTTGAGCGCGCGCTGGCCGCCGCAAGGCAGGCGGTGGAAGTCGACCCTCTCAATGTAAGAGGGCTTCAGGGAGAAATGCTTGCGCTCTATTTCAGCAAGGAAATCAATCTGGCACTGGGAGTGGGCAAACGGGGTTTGGCCATCAACCCCAACGATACCGAGTTCATGGGCGAATACGGACAGCGCCTGGCGGTCTCCGGAAATTGGCATGACGGCTGCGCGTTGATAACGGAGGCGCGCCAAAAAAATCCGCGGTCGTTGGGCTACTATGAGGTGGATTTGGCTCTTTGCTCTTATTTCAGCGGCGATTATCCGCAAGCGGTTATGTGGATGAAGAAATCACCGGTTCGATCGAATCCGATCTATCATATTGTTGCGGCCGCCATTCTGAGCGAAGGAGGTTACAAGATCGAGGCTGATCGCGAGCGCGCCTGGCTGGAGCAAAATCAACCAGCTTGGGCGAAGAACATGCGCCAGGTGGTTACGATGCGCCTAGCCCGTTCGCAAGACGTTGAAGTTTTCATACGTTCACTGAGGAAAGCCGGCTTCAACGTTGCGGACTGACCGCCGTGGAGTCACGTCCATTATTGACACGCTGATTGTTCTCAGCGGGGGTGGTCGCGTTCACGTTGTGGGTCTCTTGAAAAAGTACAATAAAACCAAATAGTTATAGGTTATTTTTGATGGGCCAGGAGGATGTAACAGGGAGCTTTGGTTCCATTGACTTTTTCGTGGCCTCAACGAGGAAATCCCCTGGCGCACCTATGTCTTGCGCATCTTCCCAAACTCACTGACTGCGCCTCGTCAGAGCGCTCGCCGTCGAGACCAACGAAAACTGGATGGAGGCAAACCGCTAGATCAACATGGACGACCTGCGCGAGCATAAGAAGCTCGCTCTACGCCAAGCCGCATGACCAGTGCCATGGCCGCCCTCTTTCTGCAGAACTTGACGCACACACCCCGATATAAACGCGCACAACCCGATATAGATGTCGTTTGTTTATGCGCTGATTCGATGGTATCTAATTCCATGGCTACCAAACCAAAGATCCAACCAACTATCACTACAGGTATTGTCCTTGCCGGAAGGAGATGGCGTCGCTCTGCCGGGCGAGTGCTCGGGGCACGTAGCATCTCGGAGGCGACACCCTCGCCTTTGATTTCCATGGCCCGTTTGGGCAATGGTGTCCGACAGATTGATATCGCCGATCAGATTGGCATTGAAATGCCCGTCTTTGGTACGCCTCATCAGGCTCAGGGTCTTAATAGAGCATCGATCCGATGGAAAAGACCGTCCCGCGAACGGCCTTTGGTTAATCAAGGAAGGTCAGGAACTCACACATGAGTTGGACAAGGGTGGTCACTCATCTTTTTTCAGAGGCCGGTAGATTCACGGCGCCCACTTTTGAAACTGGAGGTCAGAAAATGAACATCAAAAGCCTTCTCCTCGGCTCCGCTGCGGCTCTGCTCGCAGTTTCCGGTGCGCGCGCCGCCGACGCCGTTGTCGTCGCCGAGCCGGAACCCGCTGAATACGTCAAGATCTGCGACGTCTACGGCGTCGGCTATTTCTACATCCCCGGCACCGAAACCTGCCTGCGTATCGGCGGCTATGTCCGCTACGACATCGGCGTCGGCGACATCGGCTCGTTCGACGGTGCGAAATCCGCGGATCATCAGGATGGAGATGAGAACAACACATATTACAAGAACTTGCGCTTCGCGCTGAAGACCTGGACCGGCCAGGAAACCGAGCTCGGTACCTTGAAGACCTACACCGAAACCCGCTTCCAATTCGGTAATTCCAACGGCTTCGGCGACGAATTCGGCAATGATGCCCACAACAAGGGCACCGAGCTGAACTTCGCCTGGATTCAGCTTGGTGGTCTGCGCGTCGGTAAGGACGAATCGGCCTTCGATACGTTCGTCGGCTACGCCGGCGAAGTCATTCAGGATACGCTGGTTCCCTACGGCACATTCGACACCAACGTCGTGCAGTACTACTTCGACGCGGGCAATGGCTTTTCGGCGGTTGTCTCTCTCGAAGAAGGCTCCGGTGAGATTGGCACGATCGACAGCTACGTTCCGCATGTCGTCGGTGGTGCGAAGTGGACGCAGGGCTGGGGTGCGATCACTGGCGTCATCGCCTATGACAGCAACTACGAAGAAGTGGCCGGCAAGGTGCGCTTGGATGTGAAGGCGTCTGACGCTCTGACGCTGTGGATCATGGCCGGCTACGGCACGGACGACAACCTCACCGATCCGACCAACGCCATCGACGCGCACGGCCGCGGCTTCTACAAGCAGTGGGGCGGCAACTGGGCGGTGTGGGGCGGCGGCACCTACAAGTTCAACGAGAAGACCGCGTTCAACCTCCAGGTGTCTGCTGACGACTGGAAGAACGTTGGCGTTGCGGCGAACGTCGCTTACCACGTTGTTCCCGGCTTAACGGTCACTGCCGAAGTCGACTACCTCCATGCTGGCCGGTTTGGCGATGCCGACCTGGTCAACCCCGCGTTTACGCCTGCCGACAAGGAAGACAGCGTCGGCGGCATGCTCCGCTTCCAGCGCTCGTTCTAGCCAGTGGTGCCTGATTGAAGTGACGCCCGGCGGGCAGCCGCCGGGTTTTTCTATCATGGCGTTGGAGGGCGTTCGAGAGCACATCCGGCCAGCGCCGGGGCGATGCCAAACGCGAGCAGCACATCGTGCAGCTTGATTTCTGACGGCGATTTTACTGGCGATATTCACCGTCGTCGCTGCCAACTTGTTCCGCCGCAATTCGCCGATCAGAACACGATGATATCGCAGTCTCTATGACAAGCCTGGGATCAGCAAGCTGACAGGCACGATGGTGTTTCCGCCACGTGCGTCTTTCATCGACGCCATTGCCCGGCGCGACAAGTTGCGCGTGCTGGTCGACGGCATGACGGCCGCGAACGACCTCGGCCTCACAGGCGATCCGAAGGTGACTAAGCCAGTGATCTATAAGCTTGACTTGAAGCGCATCTCCGCCAAGACGGCGTTTTGGGCTGGCCGGCCGACCGTGCGCGTGATTCAGGCTTTGACGTGGTTTCGGGACCAGCGGTCCAGCCTCGACGCGGCCGTGAACGGTATCCTGCGACATCTGTCGCGTGATCCGAACCGACAGATGGTCGCGCAAGATCTGCGTGAGAACATTCATGCCGTCCGCGCATGGATATACCCACTGATCGAGACGATCGCCCGAAAGCTGCTCGCCGAAGCGATCCAGACATCGGACGAGCGAAGGACAATACGACGTGGCTGGCTTCCAGCAGTCCCACAACCATTAAGTGAACGGCCTGCCGCCGCTTGCTGCGAAATCCCGGAGCACCGGTCTCCGACCCGGCATCGGCCGTGGTCAACTCAGGATCGCCTTGCCGCAACGGTAGCAGCGGCAGCATCTTCGACTTGAAAACTAGATCGCCCTCCCGACCTAATTGGCTCGACTAGCCAACGGAACTTGCCGATGCTCTTCTGCCCTGCGCCCGGTAATCCGCATGAAAATCGTGCCGGCTTCACGGACACCAAGCATGTCGCCCCGACTATATGAACCGGTAGCGCAGGAGTGGCATGGCGCGCCGAGTTGGTCGAACAGTTCGGTCGTTGTGCGCTTGCTTCGGCGGATTGACCAGCTCCATCTGCTCGCACGCGGCTTTTTCAGTCACCTTTCCGCTAAACTCTCGCTTGTGAATTTGCGGCACCTAGCCCACGCTGGGAACCCGACAGGTCTGGGAGGACAGTAATGCCGTCAATTACTCAGTTCATTGTATGGCTCGTCATTGGCCTGCTCGGAGGCAGTCTGGCCGGACTGCTGGTCACGAGGCAGCGAGCGGGTACGGGTTTCTGCGGAATCTAGGTGTGGGCCTCGTCGGCGCACTGCTTGGAGGTTTGTTGTTCCGACTCTTCGGCTTGTTCCCTCGCCTCGATGCGATCGAGGTGTCGCTTCGCGACATTGTCGCCTCCTTCATCGGATCGTATTCTCCTAGCGGGACGCAGGCGCGGTCCGGAGCGCGTCAAGCGGTTGCTGAAGGCAACCGTTGAGACCGATTATTTCCTCGAGCGGCTTCATCACGTCGCCTTGGTGGATGGCACGAATAGGTCGGCGACAGCCTTAGGGCAGCCCGGCGACCTTGCTGCAGCGCCCGCCCGCTGGCGGGATCATGTCACGTCACGTTGAAGCGGCTACCGGTGGGTTCCAAACACTTTCGGCAGGTCCGCGCGACATTGGACGCGGGAACGCTTAAGCCCAAGGCTTCCGCGATCACACCATAGGCTAACGCGATTATGCAGTACACAATACAACTACAAGCGGTCGATTCCTTAGGGATGTAGCCACTCCGAAAGCCCGCCGCGGGTCGCTCCCGTGGCGGGCTTTTCATCGATCGGCACTAGGTTTTCGGGCTTCCATCAGGATGGCCTTGGGTAGACCGTCAGCGCCCCTTCTTGACCTTCGGCGCAATCTCTTCAATCCGCACCTTGTCCCCGATTTCCTTGGCCAAAGCGAAGGCCTTCTCCTTGTCCTTCGTTGACAGGACTGTGCGCCAGTGAGGTTTCTCGAACACGCTCACAACATAGGTCGGCACCGGCTTGTCGGTCATCCTTCCGGCCTTCGGAAATGGCCGGTGCGGTGGATGCTTGGGTGAAGCGCGCCGCACCGGCCACTGTAATAGCGGGAAAATCCCCCGCGCTGATAAGTCTATATTATATTAGAGGTCGCGCAATTAAGACTGAAGTCCTTGTTTCGCCGGCCCTAAGGGCCCGCTCTCGCGGTGTACGGGCTTCGCGCAAAAACCACCGGCTTCCCGGCCGATGACGGTGAAAGTGCAGCCACAACATCGTCACACAGCGGGTATTCGAGCGCAATGATCACGGTGCTGGCGCACCCTGATCTCGATTGCGCTGGCAAGCCGGGAAGACTGCGAACGGAGCGAAAGCGGAAGTGGCCAGCGGACGGCCACAACGAGATGTTGGCTCGACCGCAAAATGTATCGTTTTACACAATTTCCAATTGCTGGACTCGCGCGATGCATCGGTAGTTTAATTTTTTTCATCCAGCCAAGGAGTGGAAGGGTCGCGAACTGGGAGGAAGTAGGCATGGATTTCGAATTCGACATCCGCCATCCATCTGACGATCAGCCGTACGAAATCACCTCTTTCGCCCAAAAGTACGGCCTAACGATCCCAATTGCGGACGCCATGCTTTTCGCCAAAGGACCGTCGCGGACGGCGTGCGACGCTGCCGCATTGGCTTTCCTCTGCGCTATCGCCGTACAAGCCAAGAAACAGAGGGCGCAATAGGCCCTGCCAGCACTGCGACGCCTCGGGCCGAAAGCAGGATTGGCGTTCACCAAGGCGCGAATTGGCCAGATCTCCTGTCCATCACCAAGGCGACGTCGAGTCGCAGCTATCTTTGCGATGGCGACGCCTCACCGGGTTGGTGAGCGGGAACGCCGCAGCCGATCGCGCGGTATCGGCCGCCGTAAACCGTGACGAGCGAATAAAGGGGGCCTTCCTGGTGTCTTTGGCGAAATGCAGCGGTCGTTGAACGCGATATCGAAGGTCGAATCGCAGGACAGTTGGCTGTCGAACCTGGTACAGACGCGCCGCTTACTCAATTGGGCGATGCAGCTTACGCTCTATTTGGTACTCACCACTGCTGATCGACTTTGGTAGGCTCACGCCGTGAGCTTTGTGCTGCGCGCTGTGAGCTGTGAGCTTTGTGCGGCGCGTGGTCAGTGAGAGTCATGGAGGTCCAGTCATGGATCATATCCAGACGTCCAATGCGGATTGCCACAGCCCTGCACTCCCCGGTGGTATCCGACGATTCTCGGCCACGGCGGCGTTGTTTCCTGACATCCGCAAGAGGTCACGCGGCGCTGCGATAAGCCTCATCCCGTTCTGCCTGATTGTTTTGTTTGGCGCCCCAGCAAAGGGTCAATCGGAGACTGACGACAGGCTCGCCCCTCAAGACACTGTCGAGCTGAAGGTCTCGGGGTGGGATGCCTTGCGCGGCGGCATTACGGAGGGCGTGGAGCTCAACGGTGCTTTTACGATCGGTACAACCGGGACGCTGGATCTTCCGGGCATTGGGCACATTCCGGCTGCGGGTCTGCGCGAGAGTGAATTGGCAAGGCTGATTACCGATCGCTTACAAGCCAGAAGTGGCTTCGACACGCGTCCCGTCATGACCGTCCAGCGCACGCAATCGGCAGCGTCTTCGGGCGGCGCCAAAGTCGAGGGGCACCCGGCTAGGGCGCCACAAGACGTGAGCGGTTCTCGCCCATTAGTAGAGGCTGCCGCGACCGGGCCAGGACGGGAACGATCCAAGACGGATGCGTCACTGCATGACCTATCGGCCGTTCGCGAGGAGCTTGAGGCGGCTCGCCAGCAAGCGTCTGCAGATCGTCAGTCTGCAGACAGGGTTGAGCGGGTTCTTCGCAGCGAACTGGAAGCGGCACGAGACGAACTTGATGAGATGCGGCGCGTCACAGCCGACGCAGGCGTGCGTGCGCGTGCGGTCGCAGAGGCGACGACTCTTCAAGGGCAAGCCCTTGAAGACCAGAAGCAAAGAGCCGAGCGGCTCGCGCAGGATCTGGCGATGGCGCAGCGCGAAGTCGAAAGCTTGCAAGTCAAAGCCGCTCTCGCGATCCGCGAAAAGGCCGCCGCACTCGGAGCACACCAGGCTGCGGAAGCTTCCCTGTCTGGAGCGAGACGCGCGCTTGACGAGGGGCGGCAGACGATTGAACGGCTCGAACGCGATCTTGCCGCGACGCAACAATCTCTCGACGCTCTTGAGGCCAACGGAAAACTGGCTGCCGCTGCACAAATGGCAGCTATTCAGGACCGCCAGGCTGCTGAGGCCGCTGCAAAGCGAGCCGGCGAAGCGCTCGCATTGGAACGTGGGAGAGCAGATGCTCTCGAGCGCGATCTCGATGCTGCTCGCCAGGATCGCGACGCGGCAAAAGAGGAAGTCGCCCGGCTCTCTGCAGCGTTGGAGCAACAGCGCGAAAGGGCCGTTGGCCTGACCCGCGACCTCGTTGCGGCGCGCAACGAAACCGACATCCTGAAAGCTCGCAATACGCCTCGCGATCAGCGCATCGAGCCCGCTCCCAAAGCGCCTGCCGGTGATCGCGCAGGCCCACGTACCAGTGCGCTTGCAGGGAAACGGGCTCGATCAGCCCATGAGCCCGGGGGGCGAGAAATCCGCAAAGTGGCGGTCCGCAAGTCGCCGCAACCTGTTCGGCTGACGACGATTGGCCTTCCCGCCGCGTTGCTCCCGACGCGGGCGCCATTGCGCACGGCACAAGGATTATGGTGATGCGCAAGTATCCAGCTGCCGTATTGGCGATCGCAGTTGCGATCGGGCCTGCTTCGGCTCTTGCTGATGGCCTTGGGGGCAAAGTCGGTGGTATCGGGGTCGGCGCCGGTGTGGGCGTTGGCTCGAACGGCGCCTCTGTCGGTGTTGGCGCGAGCGTCGACGGAATCGGAGGAGCAAACTTTGGAGGGTCGGTTGGCGCGAGCCAAGGATCGGCGGGCCTTGGAGGCAACGTCGGTGGCATTGGGGCCGGCGCCGGTGTAGGCGTCGATTCGAACGGCGCCTCCGTCGGTGTCGACGCGAGCGTCGACGGAATCGGGGGAGCCAATGTTGGAGGCTCTGTCGGCACGAGCAACGGATCGCTTGGCGCCAACGTTGGAGCCGGTACCAGCCCCGGCGGCTTAGGTGGCCTTTCGGCAAGCCCCAGTGCGGGAGACGAATCCACCGGTGCTGGCGCCGCTCCGGGCAGTACGGCAAATAGTCGAGCAAGCGCGGCGTCGGAGGCTCCCACAGGGCCAGCAAGTGTCGGTGTCGGCAAGAAGGCGGCCGCCATGGTCGTGACCAGGGGCGTGCGACACGCAGTAGCCCTGCCACGCAGCCTCTGGCCTTCCAAAGGTGGTCGCGACAGGCAGAGCACCACAGGTTATCCCTTACGGCCTCAGGTGCCGTTAAAGACGATACCTGGCACCCCGGCGGCCATGGTTCGCGTCTGCCGTCAGGCGATCATGTCAGCTGCGAAGCCACTTGGTGCTGTGCGTGTGCACGCAGCCAGCGCAGGTACCCTGCGCCGGCACCGTCGCGGTGCCCTCACCGCACCGATCGAGGTGCGCATAGACTATGCAAGACAAGGCGGCATCGAAGTTCGGCAGGCGCGGGTCGGATGTCGCCTCGACGCGGCGGGACAGGTCGTCGCGGTGACATAGGCTGATGAATCTGGCGGTATCCGACGTCTCACTGCCAGACAAAGGGCCGCATCCATTCGCCAAAGCGCCGGTACGAGTTGATGCCACGCCCCAGAATCCAGATCACCACGGAACCGGGCGTGTTGCCGATCGTGGCGACCGCGACGAGCAGCGGCGGATCACCGCGACCCGGGACGCCCAAGCCGGCGAGCCCCACTTCCGACGAGACCGGCAGGATGGTTGCGGCAAGGAACGCGCTGACGAAAAGCGCGCCATAGAGCGCCGCCACCTTACCCTATGCCTGCACGTCGACAATGCCATCATGCCGAGTTGCTGATGCTCGGGGATGTGGCATTGATACATGCGCGGCTCCGGCCCCAGCCTACCCTGACAGCTGGGCGGAGAGCACTGCGCGATCCTAACCAGGTGTATTCGCCTTGACGACCTTCTGGCATTCCGGGGTCAGCTCGCTGAAATGCTCCGTCAGACATTGAATGACGCGGCCGCCGCCTGGCTCCACGCCTTTGCAGAACTTTTCGAAGTTCGCTTGGCAAGCCTCACGTTCGGCCGCTGTCTGCGCCTGAGCCGCAAGCATCTGAACGGCTAGGAAAACCACGCTCAAGGCAATTCGCATGACAAACCCCTCCAAAATGGCTAACATTCAATCAAAATACCGTGAAGTGTTGAGGGGGGTCAAATGCTTTTGGTATCGCGCATTGCGCTGGCCGTAACCTTGCTTACGGCGACGGCATTGCTTTCAGCTTGCAACAAGCAAAATGCCTATGTTCCGCCGCCCCCGCCCAAGGTTGATGTGGCGCTGCCGCTCAAGCAGACGGTAACACCCTATCTCAATGCGACGGGGAACACGGCCGCCGTCAATTCGACGCCATTGGTTGCCCGGGTAGCGGGCTTCATACAGGAAATAGACTACAAGGACGGCGACAGCGTCAAAGCGGGCAGCCGACTGTTCCTTATCGAGCCTGAACCTTACCAGTTGGCACTTGAACAGGCCCAGGCTGGACAGACTTCGGCAGATGCCTCAGTCAAACAGTCCAGCGCCGATCTGAAGCGGCAACAAGATTTGCTCGCGCAGAAGGTAATTTCGGCGTCCACGTTGGACCAGTCTGCCGCTGCCGCTGCGGTCGACGTGGCCAAGCAGCAGCAGAACGCCGTTGACGTCAAGCAGGCCCAGCTCAACCTGAGCTACACCGAAGTCAAGGCACCCTTCGACGGCATCGTCACCGCCCGCCAGGTATCGGTCGGCCAGTTCGTAGGCACTGCCAGCTCTTCCGACCTCGCAACGATCGTCCAGATGGATCCGATATACATCAATTTCAACGTCAGCGAGCAGGATGTGCAGCGGATCCGGGCTGAAATGGCCAGGCGCGGTCTGACGATGCAGAATCTGAAGAAGATACCGGTGGATGTCGGCCTGCAGACCGAGACCGAATATCCGCACAAAGGAACGCTCGACTATGCGGCGCCGCAGGTATCTTCCTCAACGGGCACGCTACTGGTTCGCGCCGTTTTGGAAAACAAGGACAAAGCGCTGCTGCCCGGTTATTTCGTCCGACTGCGCATCCCGCTCGGCGAACAGCCGGACATGCTGCTCGTACCGGATCGTGCAATCAGCAGCGATCAGAGCGGCCGCTATGTGCTTGTCGCCGGAAAGGACGACACAATCGAGCAACGCGGCGTCGAGATTGGCCAACAGGTCGGCGAGTTGCGCGTCATTACCTCCGGCCTGACAGCGGAAGACCGCGTCGTCATATCTGGCTTGCTGACAGCCCTGCCCGGCCAGAAGATCGAACCGACGGTGAAGACCCTCCAGCAAACTCCGGCCAATGGTGCTGGCCAATGATCTCCAAATTCTTCATCGAACGACCCGTCTTGGCGAATGTCATTGCCGTCCTTATCGTCGTCGTTGGCATCGTCTCGCTCTTTGCGTTGCCGGTAGCGCAGTATCCCGATGTGGTTCCACCGACCGTTTCGGTAACCACCCGTTATCCGGGCGCCAGCGCGCGCACGGTCATCGACACCGTCGCTCTGCCGATCGAGCAGCAAGTCAATGGCGTCGAGAACATGCTCTACATGCAGTCCTTCGCTGCCTCGGACGGCAGCTACAACCTGACCGTCACTTTTGCCATCGGTACAGATCTGGACCTGGCCCAGGTGCTTGTTCAGAACCGGGTCTCTGCCGCCATGGCCGGGTTGCCCCAATCAGTGCAGGTGCAGGGCGTCAACGTGCAGAAGAAGTCGACCTCCATCCTCGAGATCGTGACGTTGACTTCGCCTGACGGAAAATACGGCAGCCTCTATCTCAGCAACTACGCGACTATCAGCCTTAAGGACGAAATCTCGCGGTTGCCTGGCGTCGGCAATGTCAGCGTGTTCGGCGCTGGTCAATATTCCATGCGGGTCTGGCTTGATCCCGAAAAGATGCTGGCGCGCGGCTTGACCACGCAAGATGTCGTTCAAGCACTTCAACAGCAGAGCGAACAGGTCACGGCAGGTCAGATCGGCGCCCCGCCGGCGCCGGACGACCAGTCCTTCCAATATTCGATCGAAGTGTCCAGCCGCCTTGACGATCCCGACCAGTTCGGCGCCGTTGTGGTCAAGACGGGCGCCAATGGCGATATGACGCGTGTTCGCGATGTCGGGCGGGTTGAACTCGGTGCTCAGACCTACGGACAGTTCTTCAACCTCGACGGTCAGCAGGCCGCCGGCATGGCCATCTTCCTGGCACCCGGCGCGAACGCGCTCGATGTGGCCAAGAGGGTCGCGTCCAGGATGGAGGAACTGGCCCGTGCCTTCCCGCAAGGCATAACTTACGCGATACCGTTCAACACGACGAATTTCGTCAGCCAGGCGATCAACGAGGTCTACAAGACGCTGTTTGAGGCGGCGGTGCTGGTTCTGATCGTCATCCTCGTCTTCCTGCAGGATTGGCGGGCGATGCTAGTGCCGGCCACGACCGTACCGGTCACCATCATTGGCGCGTTCGCGGCGATGGCGGCGCTTGGCTTCTCTGTCAACCTTTCCACCTTGTTCGCCATCGTGCTCGCCATAGGCATCGTCGTCGATGACGCCATAGTCGTGGTCGAGGGGGCCGCCCACAACATGGAACGCGGCATGTCGAGCCACGACGCCGCCATTGCCGCCATGAAGACATTGTTCGCGCCTATCATCGGCATCACGCTCGTGCTGCTGGCGGTGTTCCTGCCGGCGGCCTTCCTTCCCGGCCTTACGGGCCGGATGTACGCGCAATTCGCGCTGGTGATCGCGGCGACCGCGCTGATCAGCGCCGTCAACGCAGCGACATTGAAGCCAACGCAATGCGCGACATGGCTTAGGCGTCCCGTACCACCGGATCAGCGCAATGTCTTCGCGCGGGGCTTCAATGCGGCCTACCAGCGTGCCGAGAATGCCTACGTCCGGTTGATCGGAGGGATGGTGCGTCATAGCGCCGTAACGGGTGTGGTCGCACTCATGATCATCGGCGCGGCCGGCTACGGCATGTCGCGCGTCGCTACCGGTTTCATCCCAATCGAAGACCAGGGTTATCTGCTCGCGGCGGTTCAACTGCCTGACGGCGCCTCGCTTGGTCGCACCCAGGAAACGCTGCAGCAGGTTTCGAAGATCGCCAAGGCAACACCTGGGGTGGAGACGGTGGTCACCATCGCCGGGCTTTCAGCCCTCGACAACAATTCAACGCTAGCCAACGCAGGCGTCGCTTACATCATTCTCAAGGACTGGGATCTGCGCGGCAAGAGCGAAGACCTGCCTTCGCTCTACGCCACACTCAACAAGAATCTGTCGGCCATGGCCGACGGGCTTGTTCTGGTGCTTCCTCCGCCACCAATCCAGGGCATCGGCAACGCCGCCGGCTTCACGCTGCAAGTCGAACTCCGCGACGGCAGTTTCGACCTCTCGAAGCTGCAAGGCTCCGTCAGTGCGATCGTCAACAAGGCCGAGACACAGTCGGGCATCCAGCGCGTCTCGTCATCGTTTCGCGCCAACGTCCCGCAGTACAAGGCCGAGATCGATCGCGACAAGGTGCAGGCCCTCGGCCTGACCACAGACCAGGTATTCCAGACGCTCGCCGGTTATCTCGGCTCCAGCTACGTGAGCCAGTTCAACAAGTTCGGGCGTGTCTTCCAGATCTATGTGCAGGCTGACGCCCAGTTTCGGTTGACGCCGGAGGAGATCGGCCGCCTAACCGTCCGCAACAACAACGGAGACATGATCCCGCTCGGAACCGTGTTGACGATTGAACCCAGCGTCGGTCCATCGCTGATAAGCCTGTACAATCTCTATCCCGCCGCGTCGATCGTAGGCGTGCCCGCTGCAGGCTTTTCGTCCGGTGACTCAATCAAGCTGATGGAGGAGATTGCCGCGGATACCCTTCCGCCCGGTACTGGCTTCGATTGGACTGCGCTGTCTTTCCAAGAGAAGCTCGTTACCAATCAGGTTTACCTGGTGTTCGGAATGGCGCTGCTGCTTGTCTACCTAGTCCTTGCCGGCCAATACGAGAGCTGGCTCGCTCCGATCTCAATCCTGCTCGCCGCGCCGCTGTCTCTGGTGGGGCCTGTCTTGGTGCTCAATGGCCTTGGCATCGACAACAATCTCTATGTCCAGATCGGCCTTATCCTGCTCATAGCGCTGTCAGCCAAGAATGCGATTCTGATCGTCGAGGTCGCACGCGAACTGCGTGCCGCCGGCACACCTATCGTCGAATCGGCGATCGACGCCGCACGTGCCCGCTTCCGGCCCATTCTAATGACATCGTTTGCCTTCATCCTCGGCGTGGCGCCGCTGGTGTTCGCCACCGGCGCCGGTGCGAGCGCGCGAAAGTCGATCGGCATCACGGTCTTTTCCGGCATGCTCGCTTCGACCTGCCTGGCCATTCTTTTTGTGCCATCCTTTTTCGTCATCCTGCAACGATTGGAGGAACGGCGCTCCGCACGCACGAAGAAGAGCGAGGCCACCCCAACGCTCGTCAAGTAACGATACAATCAAAGCTGGATGGCGCGCCGGCATGCCTGTCGTCGCTCGCACTGGATATGCCAGGGACGTCGACCATCAACGGCCTATGCGAGCGGGCTCAGCCGACCCTGACGACAAAATGCTTCGTTACCGGTTCGATGATCTTCCAGGTTCCCTTGAAATCGGCTTCTACCACGAAAGCGTCGCCGGGGCCCACCTCGACCGGTGCGCCGCTATCGGGGGTGATGATGATGCGGCCGGCGATCATGTGCACGAACTCGTAGTCGGTGTAGGTCGCGTGATAGGTGCCCGGCGTCGCCCGCCATGTACCCGAGATCACCTTGCCGTCCTCGGTCGTGTGCTGGACGGCGGTTTGCATGGTCGGCTTGCCTTCGACCACGATCCATCCGGCCAGATCGCCGGCGTCGGCCTTTTCGACAGCGCCGAATTTGAGGATTGTCTCGCGTGTCATGGCTCAGGCTCCGTTTGATTGCTCAGGCGTCAGTTGCCTGGACGGTGAGATAGCGGATGCTCCTGACGCCGGCAACCGGCCGGCAACTTCCGGCCGACATCACTATGAAGCTTGCGCCGCATGCGCCTCGAGCATGCGCCGCGCGCTTTCCTCGTCGGTGATCAGGATCGTCGGGGCGATCAGGGTCATGGCGCCAAGCAAGGCTTCGATCTTCTCCTCACCGCCGGAGGTGAGGATGCGGATCGGCGCCCTGCGCAGACGGTCGACATCCACCGACATCACGTGGCTGTTGACGGGATGGTCGACCAGTTCGCCATTGCGGTCGAAAAAATGGAACAGAAGGTCGCCAACGGCGCCACGCGCAAGCAGGGCCTCCCGATCCGCTTCCTTGAGAAAGCCGCCGCGAGAGAAGGTGGTGGCCGAGGCGATGCCGCCGACGCTCAGCAGAACGGCATCGAGCACGTTGGCCATTTCAAAAACCTCCTGCAGGCCGCAGCGCTCGACCAGCGCGATCTTGGTCTCGACGCTGTCGACGACGGCCGGCGTCGGGATCAGATAGCCGTCGCCCTGGAAGATTTGGGCGAAGCGCCAGGCGAACTCGGCCGGGTTGAAGCGACGCACGACGCCGACACCGCCGAGCAGCGAAATGACCTTGAAGTCGGTGAGCGACTTGGCGCTGATGAAGGGCAGGCTTGAGAACAGCGTCCTGCCCCAGCCGACGCCGACGCGCATGCCGGACTTCATCGTGTCGGACAGGAAGCTGCCGGTCTTGGCGCTGATCGCCGGGGTCGGGTCGGCATTGGGGGCTGAAAGCGGCGCCACCAGCGCCTGTTGCAGCCCGAAGGTCTTTTCCAGCGCGCGCTCCAGCCGCACGATTTCCGACAATTCGCTTTCGATGCTGATCTTCACCTCATTGCGCGAGCGGGCGTCCGCCAGCATGCGCACGATGGTGACGCGGCCGACGCCAAGCACGTCGGCGATCTCGTTCTGCGTCATCTGCTCGACGAAATACATCCAGGCGGCGCGAATCCTGAGGCGATCCGTCCGGCTTTCGCTGGCGACCTGCTCGGGCGTCTCGCTTCCACCTCGACGATCGTCGGTTTCGCTCTGTCGTCGCCTGCCCAAATTCGTCCCTCCCCCACGGCAATGGACGAGCGCGCCGTCGCCGATTCTGCATGCTGGCCTAGTATCGCCTATTGATCTACCAATCGATAGGAACAATCTAGAAGTGGCGGCTGCCTCCTGTTGGCGGCCATCCGCAGCAATTCGAGGCGATTGGCAATGCTCCGACAAATCTCCGAAGATGTCCGCGTCAATCTGAAAGACCGGTTGCGGGAAGTCCGTGAAATCATTCGCCAAAGCCGCCATGACGGCAGCGGCGACGCCAGTGTCGTGCGCGAAGCAACCAGCCATCTGCCGCCATTTCCAGGCAAAGGCATCGAAGGCCTGCTCAGCCACGCCGCAAGTGCCTTCGACGAAGCGCTGTCGATCGCCGAATCCTTTGTCCCGCATGAGCGCCCGATCAAGGTGGACGGCACTACCGTAAAGGGCCTCGCCACCTATTTCCCGGCCGGGAACGAAGAGCGCCAGTTGAGCGCGGAGCGCCTGTTCCGGCGCGACATGTATTATCTGACCAAGGCGGTGCTGGCCGGCCTGAACATCGACAATGCCCGCATCCACGAAGCCGATTTCGCCGCCGTCCATGCGACGATGCGCAAGCGGCATGGCGATCTGCTGGCCGCTTTGGTCGCGCCAGGTGCTGGACTGCCGGCGATCGCGGCCACCTGTTCGGCGCTGCTGGTCGAGTGTCTCAACCAGCGCCCTGTCCACTTTACCGAAACCGCGCCGGAAACGCCGGCGATTGGTGATCGGTCGCTCGACATCAGCTGCCTGTCGCCGCTCGTTCTGGCCTGCGGCCTGGCAAGCACCGGCAGGGACAGCTCGCCTGAGCCGGATATGCTGGAGATTGCGATCCTGGCAGCCGATATCCGCCATGACCGCATCGTTCAGGCCTGCGCCAAGGCGAGCCCGGTCGATGAACTGACACCCGTCTTCGCCACCTTGCTTGCCCATTTGCCGTAACGGCCCAGAACTCGGCTAGGCGGCACCTTCAGCCGCCATGGCCATGATCGCCTTCTTGGCACGATGGATCGAGGCCGGGCTCATCGAGAGCTCGGTCAGCCCCATTTTGACGAACGTTGCAATGAGATCGGGCCGGCCTGCCGCTTCGCCGCACATGCCGACCATGATGCCGGCGGCGACGCCGGCTTTGGCCGTCATTTCGATCGCCGACATGACGGCTGGATTGGTAACATCGTTGAGCTTGGCCACTGTCGGGTTCAGCCGGTCGGCGGCCATGATGTACTGGGTCAGGTCGTTGGTACCGATCGAGAAGAACGCCACCTCCTTAGCCAGCGCCGGGGCGATCAGGACGGCGGCCGGGGTCTCGATCATCACGCCGAGATCAAACGCCGCATGCGGCACGCTTTCGGCTTTCAGCTCGGCCGCGCATTCCGCGACCAGAACCCGCGTCTGCCTGACCTCGCCGATGTCGGCCACCATCGGCAGCATCACCTTGACGTTGCCATGCACGGCCGCCCGCAGCAGCGCCCTGAGCTGGCGCTTGAAGATGTCGGGCCGGTCGAGGCACATGCGGATGCCGCGCCAGCCCAGAAAGGGGTTTTCCTCGTCCGGAAACTCGATGCCAGCGATCGGCTTGTCGCCGCCGATGTCCAGCGTGCGCACGATGACCGGGTACGGTGCGAAGGCCTTGGCCAGCGCCGCATAGGTCTCGGCCTGCATGTCTTCCGAGGGAAGGTGCATATGGCGCATGAACAGAAGCTCGGTGCGGAACAGGCCGACGCCCATCGCGCCGGCCTCCTGCGCCGCTTCGATTTCCTCCAGCGAGCCGATATTGGCCGCGACCTCGATGACCTTGCCATCGGCCCGCTTCGGCGTCACCGTCTTGAAGATGGTCAGCCCGGCGCGTTCTTTTGCCGCCACTTCGACACGGCCGGCGAATTCGGCGCGGGTCGCCGCATCGGGATCGACGATCACGCGGCCGCTGTTGCCGTCGAGGGCCACTTCGCGCGCCGTGCGCAAGGCATTGATCTGGTCGCCGAGGCCGAGCACCGCGGGAATGCCATGCGAGCGGGCGATGATGGCGATATGCGAGGTGGCGCCGCCATGGCCGCACACCACCCCGCCCATGCGCTTCAGCGGCGCGCGCGCCAGGTCCCAGGCGCCAATATCGTCGGCGATGAGGATGGCGCCTTCGGCGATGTTTTCGAGGCTGATGTCGTCCTGCCCGAGCAGCACGAGACAGATCTGCCGCCCGACCGCATGGACGTCATCCGCCCTTGCGTTGAGATAGTGATCCTCGACCGCGCTGAAATCGGCGGCGATGGTGGAGGCGGCGGTGATGACGGCTGAAACCGCATCGTTGCCGCCCTTGATCAGGCCCTCCGCCTCACCGGTCAGGCTGTCGTCGGCAGCGATGTCCCTGAGCGCGGCGATGATGCCACGGTCGCCGGCCGACAGACTGTCCTGCTCCAGTGCCCGGTCCATGCGCGCCTGGACAGCAGCGACGGCGGCGCGGAACCTGTCGATCTCGCCGGCGACCTCCTCGACCTGCAACCTGCGGCCTTGTCCGGCGATATCAGGCGGGAAATGCGCGAAGGCCGGCCCGATGGCAAAACCTTCGCTTGCGGCCACGCCGCGCAAGCCGGTGGTTGCGCCGGCAACAGCAGGCACAGAGTCCAACGCGGCAGCGGCGTCCTGACCCGTATTGCCGGCCAGCGGCGAGTCCTCGTCATCAAGGCCCGCCTTGGGATTTTCGAGATAGCCGATCAGCGCCTCGATGGCCTCGATGGCATCGGCGCCGTTCGCCCGCACGGTGACTTCTTGGTTTTCCTTGACCGCCAGCAGCATCAGCTTGACCGAGCTCTTGGCGCTGACCGCCTTGCCGTCCTTGACCAGCTCGACATCCGATTCGAAACCCTTGGCGAGCTTGACGAACCGCGTCGCGGGACGGGCGTGCAAACCTTCATGCACTCTGACGATGGTCGAGCGTTCCATGGCAAATACTCAGGTTCTGTGCGCCAACATAGGCCGCGGCGCAAATACTGTCAGGCGGCGATGGTGATGATCGCGCCGGTCGTGAGCGCAGCCACGAGCGCTTGCGCATCGACCTGCGAGGCGCAGATCTCGCCGGGCCTCTCGGCCTCGGCAGCGCCGTTGAACGAGATGACGACATGGCCCATTTCCAGCACCTTGCTCCAGGCGCTGGAACCGACCGCGGTAATCGTCGCGGCAACCGGGCCAAAGGTGATCGACGCGCCCTTTTGAGGCGCGCCGTCGCTGGGTCCGTGCACCGTCTTGTGGAGCACGGAAACCTCGGCAAGCTCCGGCGGCGAGCCATCCGCAAACAGGATGACCACGCCCCCTTCGGCAAGATCCGCCACTTCGGGTCCGATGGCAGTGACCCGTGTTCTCAACAGAACCGTCATATGGCGAACCTCATTTCCTAACTTTCTCTAAGAGCGATTCACTGTTTCACGAAAACGGCGAACCGCTCTATCCCTTTGCTTGGCGGAATTCCGGACGGAAAACCGTCTCACATTTTTCCTGGAACTGTTTCAGAACACGATCAGGCTGACGATCCAGGCGATCAGCACCGAGACCGGGCCCATGATCTGGCGGCTGATGAGCACCGCCGGAACACCGATCTCGATCGTCTTCGGTTTGGCCTCACCGAGCGCCAGGCCGACGGGAACGAAGTCGCAGCCCACCTGGGTATTGTAGGCAAACAGCGCCGGCAGTGCCATTGCCGGCGAAATCGTGCCGTTGGCGATCTGCGGACCGATGATGGCAACGCCGATGACCTGTGCGATGACCGCGCCTGGCCCGAGGATGGGCGACAGGAACGGCAGGCCGCAGATCGCCGAGATGATCAGCAGGCCGACGATGTTGTTGGCCAGCGGGCCCATCGGCTGCGCCAGCACATCGCCGATGCCGGTGTAGAGGATCAGACCGATGAGCATGGTCACGAAGGCCATGAACGGCAGCACGTTGCGCACGACCTGGTCGATGGTACGGCGGCCGGCATTGAAGAAGATGCCGACGACACGGCCCATGACGCGGCCGATCGAACTGATCAGGCCGATCACACCGCCTTCGCTCGGCAGCGGCTGCGGCGCCGCGGCCGCGTTGTTATTGCCTGTATTCATCGATGCTGCTCCCCCGGCAGTAGTGACCGCTTCGGATCCGTCCGCCATTGTGATGTTGGCCGGCTTCACGCCCGAAACGTAGATGTCCTCGGTGATGAACTGGGCAAGCGGCCCAGACTGGCCGACCGGCGTCAGATTGACGGTCGGGATGCGCTTGCGCGGATAGACGCCGCATCGTGCGGTGCCACCGCAATCGACGACGACAACCGCCATCTCGCTTTCGATCGGCGGCGCCTTGAAGCCGTCGACGGCTTCGGCGCCGGTCATTTCGGCGATCAGTTTCGCCACCGGGTGAATGCCACCACCGGTCACGGAGACAACCTTGCTGCGCTGCTCGGTCGGCTCGATGACCAGCGGCCCACCCCAACCGGCGTTGCCCCGGGAAATCCTTACGGCTTTGTATGTCTTGGCCATGATGTCCTCCCCGCCCTTAAAGCTCGACGCCCTGGCGGCGTGCCATGATGGCGGTGATGCGTTCGGTCAGCATGCCCTTGAGCAGGATGACGACGAGGCCGACGATGGCGTACCAGATCGCCACCTTGACGTGGTAGCCGGCGACGACGGCGCCTTTCTTCTCGAGTTCCAGCAGCGCGACGAGAATGCCACCCCAGACGAAATACTCGCCGGGATTGATGTGCGGGAACAGGCCGAGCGGCGGGTGCACATAGGACACGGCCGCGTCATAGAAGGCGGGCTTGTGCTTCTCTTCCAGGAACGATCCGAACGTATAGGCCATCGGATTGGTGAGGAAGAACACCGCCAGCAGCGGCAGCAGCGTGTAGCGGGTCAGCGCTATCCTGCCGGCGCCGCGCGCCAGGCCGTGCACGCGCTCTTCGCCGACCAGTTCGGTGACCGCGTAGAAGGCGGTCATCAGCACCACCAGTGTCGGAATGATGCCGGTGACGAAGCCGGCGAAGACCTCGCCGCCCTTCTGGAAGATACCTATGAAGTACTTGCCGATGGCGGTCAGCCAGCCGAGCTGCTCTTCCTGCTGGACTTCCTTCAGCTTTTCCTTGAACTGATCGACGGTGATCGGTCCGCTGTCCGCCTGCGCGAGGACAACGAGATGGTCGGAGGCATGCTCTACCGCGAGCTTGCCATGCAATGCAGCATCAGAGACCATGGCACCTGCGACATGCAGATTGTGCACGGCCATGTCGGCATGCTGCGCCAACAACGAAAATACAGACATTTCTCCTCCTTATGCCGCCCGCCGGTTGATCCCAGTCGGTGCGCGGCGTCCTCTCTCTAAGCCCTTGCTACGTTCAAACCGGATAGGCCCGGCTTCTTCCCCGGCTCCGACCGTGTCTTGTCGATCTGTTCGATCGCCCGCTTCACGGCCTCGGCCACACCGGGTTCCCCCTCCCCCAAGATTGCAGGGTTGGACCGGACTCGATCGAGGGGAACGCCCTCGAATTCTTCATGTCTCTTGAACTTGGTGAACACGGAACGGCCGCTCATCACCATCAGGCGGCGCACGACCAGGTCAGGCGTCACCACGACCAGCGCGATGGTGCCCTTGGCCAATCGACCGCGAAAATTGCCGGCTCCGACGAAGCCATCCTTGTACTGGTCGGTGACGCCCCTGAAGACATCCGAATAGTGCCGCATCTGCAGCCAGACGCCGAGCGACTGCAGCGCCCAGACAATAACCAGCAGAAGCAGTCCCCACTGCCAAATAGCCATTCGGTTCTCCTCCCGAAGCCTGTGTTGAACCGCACCGTGGACCGACGCGTGACAACAGCAAAGTGAGAACATTTGTTTCCGCGAATGTCAATATGTATGATATTGGGCATGACCTCGGTCATCCACAGGCCGTCAACCGATTTCGGCGGCGGCGCCGTTGTGCTAGCCTGGCTGGGAACAGGATACGAGAAACATGGATCTGCCCTTCAGGGACGAATTGGCGCTGATGCCCGACCTTCGCCACCGGTTGCGGCAGTTGCGCTGGTTCCGCGCCACCTTCCGCGGCAGCGCCAAGGTGGTGTCGGACACATTCGGCGTGCGCTTTGAAATCGATGAAGCGAAGCTCACCCGTGCGTTTCTCGACTGGGTCGAGGTCATGGAGGCGCAGAAAGGCTTCGCCTCGGTCGACCGCGCCGACTTCATCGTCTTTGCCGCCGGCCTCGTTTTGCGCGAACTGATCAGGCAGGCGCCGGCAAGGGAAATCTCCGGCCTCAGCCAGTTGATTGAAACGGATTCGAATGCCGGCACGCTGGAAATCATCCGTTTCTGGCCGGAAGGGTTCCTCTACACCAACTACTGCGTCTCGGTGATCTCGGCGATCCACGAGCAGGAATTCGGCAGTGCGCCATGCATCGACAAATGCGCCGATGACCTGCGGACATGGTGGTCCTATCGCGAGAACGTGACCGAGATGCCGGCCTACGCAGTGGCTTTCCTAGACCGCTTTCTCGGCGCCGAACCGAACTGGATCACGCCCGATCGCGCGCAGTCCCGGCAAGCCATGCAACGGGCGCTCGGATCCTCGCGTGCCAGCGATGCCATCCGCCGGCTTTGATTGCCCCTCGGTTTCGCGCCTCCAGGCATGCGGCTGTCAAACCAAGCGCACTATTGAACATCTGACTTTTTGCCGATAGCGATGTGCGAAATCGACTCGGGAGAAAGGCGCGTGGCGCGATCAAGGCCTATCATTTTCGATTGCGACGGCGTTCTTGTCGACAGCGAGCCTCTGGCCGCCCGCGCCTATGAACGCGTCTATGACAAGCATGGCATGCCTGGGGTTCACGGCGGTATCATCGCCCAATGCATCGGCATGAAGCAGTCCGACATCATCGCCAAGATCAGGGACTTGACCGGTCACCAGTTTCCGGCAGCTGCGGACGGCGACATCTGGGCCGAGACCAAGATCCTGTTTTCGCAAGAGTTGCAACCAACCCCCGGCATCACCGCGTTTCTGGAGACGCTTGCCGGCGACCGCTGTGTCGCCTCGTCATCCTCCGTCGAGCGCATAAACCACAGCCTGACCGTGACCGAACTGGCGCGGTTTTTCGGCGATGCGATCTACAGTTCCTCGATGGTCAAGCGCGGCAAGCCTGCGCCTGATATCTTCCTGTTCGCCGCCGACAAGATGGGCGCCAATCCGGCAGACTGCATCGTCATCGAGGATTCGCCCTTCGGCATAGAGGGCGCGGTCGCCGCCGGCATGACGGCGATCGGCTACACCGGTGGCGGCCATACCTATGCCGAGCACGGCGCGCGACTGACCGCGGCAGGTGCCAATTTGATCTGCAGCGATTGGCAAGAGGTTAGCCGGCAACTGGCGGGGCTCGGTGTGCCGGCTTAATCTATCAGCGAACAGGCAATCCGAGGCGAACCCATTCGCTGGGCGGGATCGACGGTCCGACGCGGAAGGTGAAGGACAAGACCCTCGTCGCATCGGTGTCGACCTGGCACCGGAAGCCTAGATGGTACCATTTCGTCGTTGCGCGGAAAGCGACATCCGGGGCGTCGAGGACATTGCCCACCTTCAGCGGAACACTTGGGATCAGGTCGGGGAAATAAGAGGCATCCACCAGTTGCTGCTGCAACGCGCTGGCGCAAAGTTGGGCAATACGCTTCTCGCGAGGCACCCCGCCCATCGCGCTCGTAGCCAGCGCATCGCCGGTAGCGCCCTGCGAGTAGAGCCTGTGAACCCCCGGAAGACCCGAATAAGCCCGCGAAGCACTAGCGGCGGTATCCGTGGAATTTGGCCTCCCGGCGCTCTCGCTTCGGGACTTGGAGACCTTAGCAGGGCCAGGCTTCGGCGCATTTGCGGGTCTGGGCTTCGGCGCTTCGGTTGACGTGGGAAGCTCGATCTCACCGTCGCCGCCGTCGGCAGCCAAAGGCGGTGGCGCCGCTTCTGTCTGCTTGTCGGGTTCGTTCGCTCCCGCCTCTTCTTTGTCCGCCTGCTGTTTATCCATCTCCTGGGTTGGAGCTGCCTGTTTCTCCTGTTCGGGTTCGGCGTCCTTCGCAGCGTCTACCGGCTTCTCGCCGACTTTGGTTGAATCTGGCCGCCCCTCGGCGACCGCCGGCGTGGTGGATTGGTTCTCGGCAGGCTTCGGCACGACAGGCGGCTTCGAATCGTCATCCTTGGCCGGCGAAGGCGAGGTGTCTTGAGCGCTGGCCCCATCCAGGGATTTCCTGGGACCGGTATCCTTGTCGCCAAACTGGAAAACCGGCTTCAGGACCTCGACTTTCGAGGGCTTTTCCGGCGCAGGTGGTTTTTCTGCTTTCGGTTCCGGCGGTTTTTCAACCTTCGGTTCCGGTGGCTTCGGAGGCGGTATCGGAGCAGGTTTCGGTTTTGGTTGCTCGGGCGGAGGCACGAGCGCTACATTTACCGCTTGCTCCTGCTGCGGCTGTTGGGGAGGCCTCGGCACGTTGTAGACCACGAGCGCTGCGACGAGCGCGTGCAGGATCAGCGATGCGGGCAAGGCCCACAACAAATTCCGGCGCCGGTCTCGTGTCTCGTCCTTCATTCCTTCCGATGTGGAATGAAAAAGCGGCGGCTTCAAGCACAGCCACTGTATTGGCGCCGTTTAGCCGCTGACAGCTTTGTCGATTTGGATCATCACACCCAGGGCAGCCCGGCCAAGGCGCTGGCGGCTCAATGAGCGGCTACCCACGATCCGATCCATCAAGACCGGAGATCAGCCAGTTCGCCGCCGCCAGGATGGGTGCCGATCCGGCCGACTGCATCGTCATCGAGGATTCGTCCTTCGGCATCCAGGGCGCGGTTGCCGCCGGCCTGACGGCGATTGGCTACACTGGCGGCGGTCACACCTGTGCCAAGCATGCCGCCCGGCTGACGGCGGCTGGTGCCGATTTCGTTTGCGCGGACTGGCAAGAAATTAGCCCGCGATTGTCCGGGCTTGGCGTGCCGGTCTAATTTAGCGGATACTTAGTGAATCCACGACTGGCCCATTCGCCAGGCGGGACTAATGACCCCACACGGAAGTTGAAGGATAGGACCCTCGTCGCATCGGCGTCGACTTCACATCGGAAGTTTAGATCGTACCAAGTGCTTCTGGTGCTGAAGGCCGCTTGAGTAGGGTTGAGAACATTGCCTTTGTCCAGCGTAATGGTTGGCACCCATTTGACCGAATAGTCGGCACTTTGCAGTTCCTGGCTCAGAACATTGCCGCAAAGGGTGGCCACGCGCTGACCGCGCGGCACATTCTCCATGGAGCTTGTGGCGAAGGCATTGCCGGTTGCCCCCTGCGAGTAAAGCTTTCTGACGCCCGGAAGGCCGGAAAAGATTGGCGATCCTGCAACATCGTTGTTGGTGGGATTTGACCGACCAGCATTCCCGATCGGCGCTTTGAAGGCTCTTGCGGGTTTGAACGTCAAGGTCTTGGCAGGTTTGGGCTTTGCCTTTCCAGTTGAGGCTGGAGGCGCTGGCTTGCCACCAGGCTCAGCCGCCAATGGCTTTGGCGTCACAATCGCTTGCTTTTCGGCGGGTTGCGGTGCGAGCTCCTGTTTGTCCGGCTGCTGTCTGTCAGCGTCCTCGGTCGCCTGCTTCTCCTCGTTTTGGGCAGGTTTGGCGTCCCGCGCGGCGGCGTCCTGCTTTTCCTTGCCTTGCGCGGGCTTTTCGTCCGGCGCAAAGGTGGCCGGCTTCTCGTCAGGCTTGCTGGGCTCTGCCTTCTGCTGTGGCGTTGCAGCCGGGGCGGGCTGTGTCGGCGCGGGTGTCGGTGTTATAGGCGGCTTCGCCGCCTCATCCTTGGCCGGTGATGGCGTGTTGGGTTTAGCGCTGCTTCCGTCGAGCGATTTCTCCGGTCCCGTATCTTTCTGGCCGTACTGGAAAACGCGCTTCAGAACATGGTCGTCTGGCGGTTTCGGGGGCTCCGGAGGCGGCTTTTGTTCAGGCGGCTTTTCAGCCTTCTTTTCAGGTGTCGGCTCCGGTGGCTTTGGAGCAGGTTTCTGCTTAGGCTTCTCGGGCGGCGGCACAATCGCGACATTGACGGGCTGTTCTTGCTGATCCGGCTGCTGCTCGGATCTCGGCACGCCAAAGAACAAGAACGCTGCGATCAAGGCATGCAGGATCAGCGATGCGGCCAAGGCCCATCGCCAATTGCGAAACCACTCTCGTATCTTGCCGTTCATTGCGCCCGATGTGGAATGAAATAGCGGCGGCTTCAAGCACAGGCATGTGTTGGCGCAATTTAGCCGCTGACACTTTGGTGATTTCGACGACCACGCGCAGCAGCTGACGGCGGGACCGGCGCGGCCTTTTCCCCCAAGCTGCCGAGCAGGTTGAGCATCATCATGCCGCCCCCGTCGCCGGGATGAGCCATCCGGATCGTATCCGCAGGCATGCCTGCGCGCCGCGCTCCAGCACCACCGGATCGGGCTGTTCGAAATGCAAGGTAAGGTCGGAACTGGCGGAAGGCGCAAATTCGATGCGCGCCGAGCCACCTTGGTAGATCACCCGCTTGACGAGGCCATCGAAGCCGGGACCGTCCGGCACCACCTCGAGATCGGCTGCCCGGCAGCAGATCTTCGCGCCGGCGCGTGGCCGCTCGCCGGTCCGGCAGCGAACGACCAGCTCGGTGCCGAGAACCCTGACCTTGCAGTGCCTGGCCTGCTCTGAGCTCAGCACATCGGCGGGAAGCAAGATACCTTGCGAAATGAAGGACGCCACCATTTCATTTGCCGGCTCATGGAAGAGTTGGCGCGGCGTCGCCAACTGCGCCAGACGTCCATGATCCATCACCGCGATGCGGTCGGCCAGCGCCATTGCTTCGGCCTGATCATGGGTGATGTAGACGATGGTCGTGCCCGTGCGCTTATGGAAGGCGGCGAACTCATCCTCCATCGAGGTTCTGAGATGCACATCCAGATTGGCCAGCGGCTCGTCGAACAACACCAGCGAAGGCGCGGCCACAAGGCAGCGCGCAAGCGCCACGCGCTGGCGCTGGCCACCGGAGAGATTGGCCGGCCTGCGGTCACCC
The DNA here is from genome assembly GCF_057784235.1 of Mesorhizobium sp. CNPSo 4670. NCBI lineage: Bacteria > Pseudomonadati > Pseudomonadota > Alphaproteobacteria > Hyphomicrobiales > Phyllobacteriaceae > Mesorhizobium > Mesorhizobium sp. CNPSo 4670. The sequence goes on from NZ_JBWJFQ010000005.1 coordinate 28,026, forward strand.
AGCCCCTGCAGGTTGACCAGGGCCAGCGCGTCGGCAACCTTCTGGCGCGCGACGGCCTTATCCAGCTTTGCCACCTTCAGCGAATAGCCGTCTCCCCTCCCTGCACGGCGCATATGATTGGTGGATGACAGCGCGCATGCCCGGCCCGATCAGGCGACAGCTTCGCGCGAAATGCTCTCACGGCACAGCGATACGGGCCCGCGGAACTGGCGTTCCACGAACCTAATAGCCGCCCGTGGGCTGGCTGCGATCCTTCGGGGACCCGAAGGCGATGGCGCGTCGACCGTTCCTAGACCAGCATGCCCATCGGGTTCTCGATCAGGCGCTTGAAGGCGACCAGCAATTCGGCACCGAGTGCTCCGTCGACGGCGCGGTGGTCGGTCGACAGCGTCACCGACATCACGGTGGCGATTTTGATCTCGCCATTCTTGACCACCGCCCGCTCCTCACCGGCGCCGACCGCCAGGATCGTCGCATGCGGCGGGTTGATCACCGCGGCAAAGTCCTTGATGCCGAACATGCCAAGGTTCGACACTGCCGTGGTACCGCCCTGATACTCTTCCGGCTTCAGCTTGCGGCTGCGCGCCCGGCTGGCCAGGTCCTTCATCTCGTTGGAGATTGTGGACAGCGTCTTTTCGTCTGCCTTGCGGATGATCGGCGTGATCAGGCCGCCCGGGATCGACACCGCAACGCCGACATCGGCATGCTTGTGCTTGACCATGGCGCTTTCGGTCCACGACGCGTTGGCATCCGGCACTGCCTTCAGCGCCAGCGCCATTGCCTTGATCACCATGTCGTTGACCGACAGCTTGTAGGCGGGAACCTCGCCCTTGTCGGTCTTCTTCATCGGCGCCGCCGCATTGATCTGCGTGCGCAATGCCAAGAGCGCATCGAGCTCGCAGTCGAGCGTCAGGTAGAAATGCGGAATGGTGGTCTTGGCCTCGACCAGGCGGCGCGCGATGGTCTTGCGCATATTGTCGTGCGGGACGAGTTCATAGGAACCTTGCTCGAACAGTTTCAGCACCTGCTCGTCCGACATCGCCTTCACCGGCGCCGCGGGAGCAGCAGCCGGAGCGCCGGCAGGCGCTGCCTTGGCGGCAGGCTTGGCGCCGCCCCCAGCAATTGCTGCATCGATATCAGCCTTCACCACGCGGCCATGCGGACCGGTGCCTGCAATGACGGAGAGAGCAAGACCCGCCTCACGGGCAAGACGACGAGCCAAAGGTGTTGCGCGCGCAGCCGAAGACGATTGGCCAATCTCCCCCCTTGTGGGGGAGATGCCCGGCAGGGCAGAGGGGCGCGCGACGGGCTGAGACGCAGGCGGGACAGCGGCCCCCCCTGTCGACTTCGCCGACATCTCCCCCACGAGGGGAGAGATTGGCGCCTTGTCGCCATAGGCTTCGTCATCGGCATAGATCCAAGCGACAGCCGCGCCGACAGGAATGTCGATCCCCTCCTTGCCGGTTACATCGCGTAAGGTGCCACTGGCCGGCGCGTCGATTTCCATCGCCGCCTTGTCGGTCTCGATCTCGAACAGAACATCGCCCTTCTTGACGCTGGCGCCTTCCTCGGCGAACCAGCGCGAGATCTGTCCGGTCGCCATGTCCATGTCGACCTTGGGAAGAATGACTTCGGTCGGCATCGATCAGCGAACCCCTCTCACGAGGTCGCGCGCAGCCGCAATGATGTCAGGGACCTGTGGCACAACAGCCTTTTCCAGCTCCGGATTGTAGGGGATCGGCGTCTCGGCGCCGCCCAGCCGCACGATCGGTGCGTCGAGATAGTCGAACGCCTCGCTCTCGGCGATCATGGCGCTGACCTCGGCGCCGATGCCCAGCGTCTTGACCGCTTCGTAGACGCACAGCAACCGCGATGTCTTCTTGACACTGTCGATGACGGTCTGCTTGTCCATCGGCCGGACGGTCCGGAGATCTACGACTTCGATATCGATGCCTTCGGCTTCCAGCGCCGCCGCGGCGTCAAGTGCCTTGTGCACCATGATCGAGGTGGCGACGATGGTCAGGTCGCGGCCCTCGCGGCGGATGTCGGCCTTGCCGATCGGGACCGTGTAATAGCCCTCGGGCACCGGACCCTTCATCTTGTACAGCAGCTTGTGCTCGAAGATCATCACCGGATCAGGATCGGCGACCGCCGCCAGCAGCATGCCCTTGGCATCGTATGGCGTCGCCGGCTGGATGACCTTGAGGCCCGGCACATGGCCGAGCCAGGCCTCGAGGCTCTGGCTGTGCTGTGCCGCGGCACCGGTGCCGGAGCCGGCGGGAAAGCGCATCACCACCGGAACCGAAACCTCGCCGCCGAGCATGAAGCGCATCTTGGCCGCCTGGTTGACGATCTGCTCCATGGCAAGCGTGGCGAAATCGGAAAACTGGAACTCGAAGATCGGCCGCATGCCGGTGAGGGCGGCGCCGACCGCCACGCCCGCGCCACCCAGTTCCGAAATCGGCGTGTCGATCACCCGCTCGGCGCCAAACCGATCGACCAGATCGCCGGTGACCTGGAAGGCGCCGCCATAGACGCCGATATCCTCGCCCATCAGGAAGACACGTTCGTCCATGTCCATGGCGATCGCCATGGCTTCCTGGATCGCCTGGGCGTAGCTCAGTTCACGCACCATCGCGTCCATCACGCCTGCTCCGTATAGACATATTTGCCGGTGTCGCGCACATCCGGCGACGGGCTGGCCTTGGCAAACTCGATGCCGTCGGCGATCTCCTGTGCCACGGCGCCGCGAATGGCCTCGATGCCCCTGTCGTCGATGAAGCCGAATTCGCGCAGCTCGCTTTCGAACAGGGTGATCGGATCGCGGTTCGACATCCAGTCCTCGATCTCCTCCTTGCTGCGATAGCGGTTGCGGTCGCTCTTGGAATGGCCGCGATGGCGATAGGTCTTGGATTCGATCAGCGTCGGCCCCTCGCCGGCGCGTGCACGCTCGACAGCCTTGCAGGACGCCTCGGCGACCTCCGAAAAAATGTTGCCGTTGACGATGACGCCTGGCATCGAATAGGCGGCGGCGCGTTCGGCGATGTTCTTGACAGCGGTCGAGCGCGCCGTCGAAGTAGACATGCCGTAGCCGTTGTTCTCGCAGACGAAGATCACCGGCAGCTTCCAGACCGAGGCCATGTTCAACGCCTCGTGGAAGGCACCTTCATTGTTGGCGCCATCGCCGAAGAACGACACCACGACCTTTCCGGTCTTCATCATCTTGGCGGAAAGTGCTGCCCCAACGGCGATCGGAATGCCGCCGCCGACGATGCCATTGGCGCCGAGATTGCCCTTGCCGACATCGGCGATGTGCATCGAGCCGCCACGGCCCTTGCAGTAGCCGGTGGTCTTGCCGAAGAACTCGGCGAACATGCGCTTGACCTCGGCGCCCTTGGCGATGCAGTGGCCGTGGCCGCGATGCGTCGAGGTGATCTGGTCATCCTCGGCAAGCGGCATGCAGATGCCCATGGCGCTGGCTTCCTGGCCGATCGACAAATGCATGGTGCCGTGGATGAGGCCGCGCGTGTAGCACTCCTCCGCGCCCTCTTCGAAGCGCCGGATGAGGTACATCTTGTAGAGCACGTTTCTGAGCTGCTCGCCGCTGTACTGTCGATAGACGAAAGGCAGGTTGGCGCGACTGTCGGCGACGGCTTTGCTGGCTCCGGCCATGATCAGGCTCCCACAGACCCGTAGACGAGCTTGTCCTGGCGGGCGCGCAATTCGGCGATCTTGGAGCCTGGCGCTGGAGCAGCATTCGCATAGGTGATGAGCTCGCCCTTCTTGATCGGCTGGGTCACCGACCCGCCTTGCAGCAGGCCGCAGGGAATCGCCTTGGCGGCGCGCGCCTCCGGCGCCGTCATGATCCAGGCGCGGTAGCAATATTCGCCGATCGCATCGAGCTTCTCACCCGGCTTCATATCCTTCTTGGCCACCGCGCAGACTTCGGCCGTTGGTTTCGCCAGCGGGACCATATCCGCCTTGCCGTAGAGCACGACACGGGCGCAGGTCAGCGGCACTTCGAGCGAGGTCAAATGATAGGGACGGTGGAAGGTGAAATACGGGCCCTTGCCCATCTTCAGATCTTCCATGCGCTCCGAAATGCGCGGATGTGACATGTCGGCGACGACGAAGACGCCGGGCGCGACACCCTTGCCGATCGAGTAGTCGACGACGCCGACCTTTGACAGCACGCCGCCGTCCTTCTGCGGTACCAGGACCTTGGACAGCTCGCCAAGCGTCGCCGCCGGGCCGTGCATGCCGGGCTTGTCGGGAACCAGCCCGGTGGCATTGGCGATCGCCGCCATCTCGACCATTGTCTTGGAGCCATCGACGAATTCGACCAGCATGCGCACATTCATATGCCGGCGCTCGGCCTCCTCCCCATAGTCGGGGGGCGTGGCGTCGATGTTGAGCGGATTGTTCTTGCCCTTGCCGGCGGCGACGATCGGATGGCCCATCGCCGAGACGAATTCGATCAACTCCATGCAGGACGACGGCTCGTCGCCCGCGCCCAGTGAATAGGTAACGCCCAGCCGGTCGGCCTCGCTTTTCAGATAGGCGCCGATGGTGACGTCGGCCTCGACATTCATCATCACCAGATGCTTGCCATGCTCCATGGCGCGAAGGCCGATCTCGGCGCCGACCGCAGGAACGCCGGTGGCGTCGATGACGACATCGATCAGGTCATTGTCGATGACCAGGCTGGCATCGTTGGTGACCGCGACCTTGCCGGCCTCCATCGCCGCCGTCATCGCCGACGCATTCGACACTTCGCGCGCGTGGCCGGTTTGCTGGAAGGCGATATCCACGGCCTTGCTGGCGGCGGGCAGGTTCAGTTCCGAAATAGCGCCGATCTCGATGCCGGACATATGGGCGACGCGGGTGACGATATCGGTTCCCATCTCGCCGGAGCCGATCAGGCCGATACGGATGGGCTTGCCCGACCTGGCGCGTTCCTCGAGATCGCGGGCAAGGCCCGTCAACGAAACATTGGAAGCCATACCGCTCGTTCCTCCCATAATGCAGGCTATTCAATCGCCTGACGGGTATTGAACATATGTATTTCTGTCAAGACTAATGTGCACATCAGTTGCTTTGTGACGCCGCATTGTGGAGGCTCCGCGTGACCCAAAACAGCCCACCAACGCGAGGGTCGCGCAGCGGTTGCGCAGACCACACACTGGCACGGCTGCGTGCCGCCAGACACACGGATTCTGGGTGGCTTATCCACCGGTCGTGACGATCGCTGCGCCACGCCCTAAAGATGCAGGCTATTGAGCCGACCCCACCGGGAAGTCGTGAAAATGCACGATCACCCCATCTGCATCGATCAGGATCACGGCATAGGCCGGCGGCTCGTGGCCGAGGCTCCAGCTCTGCGAGAAATCCAGCGCGGTCTGATGATTGGTGCTCCGCAGCGTGCTGACCGGAATGCCGCGCCAGCTGCCGGCGATCAGCCGGTGGACGTGTCCGGCGAAGATATGACGCACGTTGCCGTGGCGCAGCAGTACCTCATGCAAGGCATCGGCATCGGCGAGCATGACACGGTCGAGCTCGGGGATTTGGATCCGAAACGGCGGATGGTGCATGAAGAGGAAGACCGGCCGATCGCGAGCCTCTTGCAGCCGCTCATCGAGCCAGCCGAGGCGCGCTGCGCATAGTTTGCCCTCGACGCGGCCGCTATCCAGCGTATCGAGCAGGAGCAGGCGGCCTTCGCTGCTGTCGACGACGCTTTGGACAAAACCGCGCTCGGCGGTGGCTTGCGGGAACATCTCGAGAAACAGCGCCCGGTCGTCATGGTTGCCGAGCATCAGCCGGCATGGCGGACCGAACCCTGCCAGACTTTCGCTCAGCGCGGCGTAGGCGGAACGCTCGCCGTCATTGGTCAGGTCGCCGGAAATCACCACCAGATCGGCGTCGGCATGGTTGCTGCCTATGTCGGCAAGGCAGGCTTGCAACCTGGAGAGCGGATTGGAGCCGTAAAGAAGACCGCCCGGCGTCATCAGATGCGGATCGGATATCTGGATGACTTTCATGGACCTTACCGGGATGCTTTCCTGCTGGCGGCTTTCCTGTTGAAGCCTGGCAACACCAGCCGGCAAACGAAACGCCTTGACCATCCTCTACTGCGCGGTCCAGCCGCCGTCCATCGGCAAGGTCGTGCCGGTGATCTGCTTGGCAGAATCCGAGCACAGGAACAGCGTCAGCGCCGCAAGCTCGTCGACGGTGACGAACTCCTTGGTCGGCTGCGCCGCCAGCAGCACGTCGTGCTTGACCTGCTCCTCGGTCATGCCGCGCGCTTTCATCGTGTCGGGAATCTGCTTTTCGACCAGTGGCGTCCAGACATAGCCCGGCGCGATCGCATTGACGGTGATGCCGTCAAGCGCCACTTCCAGCGCCACCGTCTTGGTCAGGCCCGCAATGCCGTGCTTGGCCGACACATAGGCCGACTTGAACGGCGAAGCGACCAGCGCGTGCGCGGACGCCGTGTTGATGATGCGGCCCCATTTGCGCGCCTTCATGCCGGGCAGCGCCGCCTTGATCGCGTAGAAGGCGGCGAGCAGGTTGATACGAATGATGGCTTCCCATTTGTCGTCCGGGAAGTCCTCGATCGGCGCGACATGCTGGATGCCAGCATTGTTGACCAGGATATCGAGGCTGCCGAACGCGGCCTCGGCCTCATGCACCATGGCGCTCACCGCCGCGCCGTCCATCATGTTGGCATCGGAGTAGCGGCAGTTGACGCCGAAATCCTTCTCGATGCCGGCGCGCTCCTGTTCGATTGCCGCGGCATCGCCCAGCCCGTTGATGGTGACGTTGGCGCCCTGAGCAGCAAAGGCGCGGGCTATTGCCAGGCCGATTCCGCTGGTCGAGCCGGTGACGAGGGCATTTTTCGAAGACAGGGAACCCATGGTGATCTCGCGCGAGGTGGGAGGGAACATGACATATAATTGTGCATCGCAGCATGACAATGGCAGAGCCATGTGTCGATGCGATTACAACCTTGCGCCACGCCGGAGCATGGCTCCAATCCCTTCCAAACCGTTGTCGCCGGGCTGACACGGCGCTGTCATGGTGCCGTGCAACATAATCGGCTGCGCATTCGCGCGGTCGTTCCTGACGAGATATTGCCGTACAGAATCTTGGGGGTGCAGCTTGGAAATCTCCGATGTCTTGAAGCGCGCCTATGCGATGCCGCTGACCAATCCGTCCTACCCGCCGGGGCCGTATCGTTTCTTCGACCGCGAATACGTCATCATCACCTACCGCACGACGCGCGAGGCGCTCGAGGCCGTCGTACCGGCGCCGCTGGAGATCGACGAGCCGCTGGTCAAGTACGAATTCATCCGCATGCCTGATTCAACCGGCTTCGGCGACTATACCGAGACCGGCCAGGTGATCCCGGTGCGCTACAAGGGCCAGCACGGCGGTTACGTCCATTCGATGTATCTGGACGACGACGCGCCGATCGCCGGCGGCCGCGAGCTCTGGGGCTTTCCCAAGAAGCTGGCCAATCCCAAGATCGTGCATGAGGGCGAAGTGATCGTCGGCACGCTGCACTATGGCAGCGTTCTGTGCGCCACCGGCACCATGGGCTACAAGCACCGGGAGGCCGATCACGATTCCGTGCTTGCCTCGCTGGCTGCTCCCAACTTCCTGGTCAAGATCATCCCGCATGTCGACGGCACGCCGCGCATCTGCGAACTGGTTCGCTACTACCTTACCGATATCACGCTGAAGGAGGCATGGACGGCGCCCGCGGCACTCGATCTGCGGCCCCATGTCATGGCCGACGTGGCGAAGTTGCCGGTGCTCGACATCGTATCCGCTGTTCATTTCACCGCCGATCTGACGCTCGGGCTGGGCGAGGTGGTTTACGACTACCTTGCTGATCGCAACCCCTCCGAGATCAGCGCAACCCAGCCGGAGAAGATTTGTGCTTGAACGCAATCGCAAGAAGGAGGCCACCGCCACCATCGAGGAAATCTCGGCGCAGTATGACCGCATCGCGTTGGTGTTTCAGGGTGGCGGCGCGCTCGGCGCCTATCAGGCCGGGGTCTATCAGGCGCTGGCCGACGCCGGTTGCGAGCCGAGCTGGCTTTCCGGCGTATCGATCGGCGCCATCAACGCGGCGATCATCGCCGGCAATGAATCAAGCCGCCGCCTGCAGCGTCTCGAGCAATTCTGGCAGACGATCTCGGGCCGCAAGATCTGGGCCTATACGCCGGAAGGCGACATCTACCGCGACATCCGCAACCGCACCAGTTCGTGGATGACGATGACCATGGGCCAGCCCGGCTTCTTCAAGCCGCGCAATCCCAATCCGTGGTTCGAACAGCCGGGAGCCGAAGGCGCCACCAGCTTCTACGACACGGCGGAATTGAAGGAGACTCTGGAAAGCCTGATCGACTTCGATATCCTCAACGACGGCAAGAAGCGGCTGAGCGTCGGCGCGGTCAATGTCAGGACTGGCAACTTCGTCTATTTCGACACCGAGAAAGTGCGCATCGAACCGGAGCATATCATGGCCAGCGGCGCGCTGCCGCCGGCCTTCCCGTCGATCCGCATCGAAGGCGAATACTACTGGGACGGTGGCATCGTCTCCAACACGCCGCTGCAATACCTGCTCGACTAGGAGGAAGACCGCTCTTCGCTGGTGTTCCAGGTCGACCTGTTCAGCGCGCGCGGCACCTTGCCACGCGGCATGGCCGATGTGCTGTCGCGGCACAAGGACATCATGTATTCCAGCCGCACGCGGCAGAACACTGACAATTTCCAGCGCATCCATGCGCTGAAGATGAAGCTGCTCGAGGCGCTGAAGCGCGTGCCCGCCGAACTTTTGAAGGATGGCGAAAAGGAGCTGATCGAGGACTATTCGCAGGCCGGCGTCGTCAACATCGTCCACCTGATCTACCAGCACAAAGGCTATGAGGGACACGCCAAGGACTACGAATTCTCCGGCACCTCGATGCGCGAGCACTGGGAGATGGGGCTGGAAGACACGCAGCGCACGCTGCGCCATCGCCAGTGGCTGACACTGCCGACCAATGTCGAGGGCGTCGCCATCCACGATCTGCACCGCGAGGATCCGACCTGAGGTCTTTGCTGGCGCCCTTCCTCTGACAAGGCGCACGGCAAATTTCCACAGTTTTGCGGACCAAGGCCTTCAGCCCGCGTTGAAATAAGCCAGACTACCCCAAACGAAAAACGGCGCCGAAACCGGCGCCGTTTTCATTTCAACATCTGGATTGTCCGCTCTAGAAGACCTGGCGGAAGATGATGAACAGCACGAAGGCGAGCGTGATCGAGCACGGCAAGGTCAGCACCCAAGCCAGCAGCAGATTGCGCACCGTCGACCATTGCAGACCTGAACCGTTGGCGGCCATCGTTCCGGCGACGCCCGACGACAGCACATGTGTTGTCGACACAGGCAGCCCCAGCCGGTCGGCCATGCCGATGGTCACCATCGCGACAAGCTCAGCGGCGGCACCCTGGCCATAGGTCAGATGGCTCTTGCCGATCTTCTCGCCGACCGTGACGACAATGCGTTTCCAGCCGACCATGGTGCCGAGGCCGAGCGCCAGGGCGACGGCGACCTTCACCCAGATCGGGATGAACTTCGTCGCGTTGTCGACGGCCTTGTGATAGTCGGTGACCGCTTTCATATCGGCCGCCTCCATCGGCAGCAACTTCTTCTTGTCGATCAGCTTGAGTGCCTCGCCGATCAGGTAGATATCGTTGCGGGCGTTGCTGACCAGATCGGTCGGCACGTTGTCGACAGTCGCATAGGGCTGCAGGCCCGCTGTCGTGTTGTGGATGTAGGTCTGCAGCGCGACCGTCGTCTGGTCGTTCCAGGTCCGGGTGCGCACCGCATCCTGGACGGCGGCCTTGGCGTCGGTGACGGTGATGCCCGGCTTGACATATTTGCCGAGCGCCTGTTCGACGCTGACGGAAGCCGATTTGTAGGCCTCGAGATAGTTGATGTCGGGCGTCCGGTTCAGCGCAAAGGCCGTCGGCACGACACCGATCAGGATCAGCATGATCAGGCCCATGCCTTTCTGTCCGTCGTTGGAGCCATGCGCGAAGCTGACGCCGGTGCAGGTGAAGATCAGCAGCCCGCGGATCCACCATGGCGGCGGCGTGTTGCCTTTCGGTGCTTCGTAGAGGGCCGGATTGCGCACGAGCAGCTTCATCGCATAGAGCAGGATCGCAGCGGCGATGAAGCCAATGATCGGCGACACCAGCAAGGTGATGCCAACATTGGTCGCCTGCGACCAGTCGACACCGCTGGTGGCACTGCCGGCAGGCGCCATGAATTGGTTGGCGAGGCCGACGCCGATGATCGAGCCTACCATCGTGTGCGAGCTCGACGCCGGCAGGCCGAGGAACCAAGTGCCGAGGTTCCACAGGATTGCGGCAACGAGCAGTGCGAACACCATCGCAAAGCCGGAGGAAGAGCCGACCTGCAGGATCAGCTCGACCGGCAGCAGCGACAGGATGCCGAAAGCGACCGCACCGCTGGAGGTGAGAACCCCGAGGAAATTGAAGGCGCCCGACCACATGACCGCGAATTCGGCCGGCATGGAGCGTGTGTAGATGACCGTCGCCACCGCATTGGCGGTATCATGGAAGCCATTGACGAACTCGAAGCCGAGCGCGATCAGCAAGGCAATGCCGAGCAGAATCCACGGCACGGTCTTGGCCTCGGCCAGATCCTGGCTGAGCGCGTAGCCGACATAGACGACGCCGACGAGCACCAGCACGCCGAAGGCCGGCAGGAACCACTTCGCGCTACCCGAATTGTGCAGCGGATGATCCGGTCTCGGAATGCCCGCCTCACTAGAAACTATGTCCACCATGTCCCACTCCTTTTGCATTGCAGCAAAGAACCGGGATGAACGCTATGTCCGCACAATGAACCCTGTGTGACGATGTCGAACACAACTTCCGAGGATATTTCAGGCGAAATACCTAGTGGTCGACGCTGTCAGGTGCCGCTGGCCCGCGTCTTCAGGATCGCCGAAAACAGCGGATCGAAGGCGCGGCTGATCGGCGCCGCGGCAGCACCGAGCGCGATCGACCAGGGATCGGTGGTGCCGAGCTGCAGGCGCGGCAAATCCCGACCCGGCCGGTCGGCGATCGACGGCAGCAGCGGATGCATCGCCTCGACCAGCCGGCTGGCCAGCGCTTCCGGCGCTCCGCTGGTCAGGATGACGGTCTGAGGATCGAAGATCGTTTCGATGAGATGCACGCTCCAGCGCAGATCATGCGCCGCACCATCGATCCAGGCAATGATCTTGGGATCCTCGGCCGTGACCAGGCCGTCCAACCGTTGGTAGATGTCGTCGTCGGCCGGGTTGAGGCCGAGATACTGGTAAAGCGAGGCCAGCGACGCGCGATGTTCCAGCGGCGTCGAGCCGGGGCCGGCCGGCGACAGCAGCGCCATGCCGATCTCGCCGGCATTGCCATAGCCGCCGCTGTAGAGCTCGCCATTCAGGATCAATCCGGCGCCGATGCCGTAACCGACGTAGAGGCAAACCGCGTGATCGACGCCGTGCGCCGCGCCGACGATGCGCTCCGCCGTCGCGCAGGCGGCGGCGTCGTTCTGCAAGCTGACATTCAGGCCTGTGCCTTTCGCTAGCGTCTCCAGCAGCGGAAATTTCTGCCAGGCCGGCATCATCCATTTATCGTCGGAATTCTTCAGCCCGAAAGGACCCGGCATGGCGACGCCGAGACCGACGAGCCTCTCTTCGGATTGGGCGGACATCTGGGACAGCTCACGCCGGACGCCGCCGACCAGGCCAAGGATCACCTCGACGCCCTTCGACGGCTCATCGAACGGCAGGTTGGCCTCGGCTCGCGCCAGCACGCTGCCGACCAGGTCGACGGCGACCGCCCGCGTCAGGTGGCGATCGATCTGCAGCCCGATGGCGAAGGCGCCCTCGGGAACCAGCCTGTAAGGGGTCGAGGGCTGGCCCCTGCCCTTGCGCACCGCCTCGAGGGCAACGACCAGGCCGTCGCTTTCGAGATCCTCGATGATGTTGGAGACCGCCTGCTTGGTGAGTTGGGTCGCCCGCGCCAGATCCGCGCGCGACAGGGCGCCATTGAGACGCAGCGCCTCGATCATGACACGACGGTTGTGCGCGCTCGTGCCTTCCTGGTTGGTGCCGCTCTTGGCACGGATCGGGCTGAAATCGTCCACCGGCGTTTCCCTCTTGACTCCATTAGGATATTGATCGACTAATTAAGTCAAGCGAATTGACTTAATAGCGAAACCGACCGCAGAACAAGACGGCCAGGGCTTATGCCGGGCGCCGCTCACGGTCGGGGGACCATTGGGTCACGTGACATCAATCCGGGAAGGCAACGCATATATCGCCCGCCCGCCAACATCGGAAATGGGAGAAGAAGATGCTGAAATCGATCGGTAAGACACTCTTGGGCGCAGTCTTTGTCGGAGGATTGCTCGTTCCCCATGCTTTCGCCGAAACGTCCATCAATGCGCTTTTCATGGCGCAGGCCGCCTACAGCGAGGCTGACGTGCGCGCCATGACGGACGCCTTCACCAAGGCCAATCCCGACATCAAGGTCAATCTCGAATTCGTCCCCTATGAGGGCCTGCACGACAAGACCGTGCTCGCGCAGGGCTCGGGCGGTGGCTACGATGTCGTGCTGTTCGACGTCATCTGGCCGGCCGAATACGCCACCAACAAGGTGCTGGTCGATGAGTCGTCGAAGATCACCGGCGACATGAAGAAGGGCGTGCTGCCCGGCGCCTGGACCACGGTGCTGTACGAAGGCAAGTACTACGGCATGCCGTGGATCCTCGACACCAAATACCTGTTCTACAACAAGGAGATCCTGGAGAAGGCCGGCATCAAGGCGCCGCCGAAGACCTGGGAAGAACTCGGCGAACAGGCCAAGATCATCAAGGACAAGGGCCTGCTGAAGACGCCGATCGCCTGGAGCTGGTCGCAGGCCGAGGCCGCGATTTGCGACTATGCCACGCTGGTCAGCGCCTATGGCGGCGACTTCCTCAAGGACGGCAAGCCGGACTTCCAGAATGGCCCCGGCGTCGCGGCGTTGAAATACATGGTCGACAGCTACAAGTCGGGCCTCACCAATCCCAATTCCAAGGAATTCCTGGAAGAGGACGTGCGCAAGGTCTTCGAAAACGGTGACGCCGCCTTCGCGCTGAACTGGACCTACATGTACAACATGGCCAACGATCCGAAGGACAGCAAGGTCGCGGGCAAAGTCGGCGTTGTGCCGGCGCCAGGTGTCAGTGGCACCAGCGAGGTGTCGGCCGTCAACGGCTCGATGGGCCTTGGCGTCACAGCGGTCTCCAAGCATCCGGACGAAGCTTGGAAATACATTGAATTCATGACCTCGCAGGCGACGCAAAACCAGTATGCCAAGCTCTCGCTGCCGATCTGGGCGTCGTCCTATGACGACCCGGCGGTGACCAAGGGCCAGGAAGAGCTAATCGCCGCCGCCAAGCTCGGCCTGGCTGCGATGTATCCGCGCCCGACCACGCCGAAGTACCAGGAGCTGTCGACCGCCTTGCAGCAGGCGATCCAGGAATCGCTTCTCGGCCAGTCTTCACCGGAAGACGCCTTGAAGACCGCCGCGCAAAACAGCGGCCTCTGACCACTGTTGTCGTTCAACATGGGCGGCCTTGTGCCGCCCATGTTATGTCCAGATCAAAGATGAACGAAGAAAGGCTGCTCCGATGTCGGGCACCTGGATGACAACCCGTGCATGGCTGTTGATGCTGCCGCTGCTCGTGGTCATGGTCGCCGTCATCGGCTGGCCGCTGGCCGATACCGTCGGGCTTTCCTTTACCGACGCCAAGCTTGTCGGCACGGGCGGCAATTTCGTCGGCTTCGACAATTATGCGAACATGCTGTCCAGCTCGAATTTTTCGCGCACGCTGGTCACCACGACACTCTTCGCAGTGATTTCGGTCGCCGCCGAAATGGTGATCGGCGTTCTCGCAGCACTGCTGCTCAATCAGCAGTTTCATGGCCGCGCCATCCTGCGCGCCTTGATGATCCTGCCCTGGGCGCTGCCGACCGTGGTCAACGCCACGCTATGGCGGCTGATCTACAATCCCGAATATGGCGCGCTGAACGCTGCCCTCACACAATTGCACCTCATCGATGCCTACCGTTCCTGGCTCGGCGAGCCGGGCACCGCCCTGGCGGCGCTGATCGTCGCCGACTGCTGGAAGAACTTTCCGCTGGTGGCGCTGATCGCGCTGGCCGCGCTGCAGGCGGTGCCGCGCGACATCACCGCCGCCTCGCTCGTCGACGGCGCCGGGGCTTTCAACCGCTTCCGCTTCGTCATCCTGCCCTATCTCGCCGGTCCGCTGATGGTGGCGCTGGTGCTGCGCACCATCGAGGCTTTCAAGGTCTTCGACATCATCTGGGTAATGACCCGCGGCGGCCCTGCCAACAGCACGCGCACGCTGTCGATCCTTGTCTACCAGGAGGCTTTCTCCTTCCAGCGCGCCGGCTCCGGCGCGTCGCTGGCGCTGATCGTCACCTTGCTCGTCACCGTGCTGGCCGTCGCCTATGCGGCGCTGGTGCGCAAGACCGCCGGGAGTGCCGCCTGATGGAACGTCAGAGCCCTGCCTTCACCATCTTCATCCACGCCTGCGCGTTGCTGCTGGCCGCCGTCATCCTGGCGCCCCTCGCCTGGCTGTTCATCATGAGCATCTCGCCAGCCGCCGACCTTGCCGCCAAGCCGCTACGCTGGTGGCCGCAAAGTGCCGACTTCTCGCGCTACGGACAATTGCTGTCGACCGCGGAAAACAGCGCCGGCGCTGCCTTCACCTCATCGCTGCGCAACAGCCTCGAGATTGCCGGCATGGCGACCATCGCTGCGCTCGCGCTGGCTATCCCAGCCGGCTGGGCCGTCTCGCGCACGCCGTCGATCGGCTGGTCGCTGTCGATGGTCATCGCCACCTACATGCTACCGCCGGTGGCGCTTGCCGTGCCGCTCTATATGGGCCTGTCGTATCTCGGCCTGCTCAACAATGTTTTCGGCCTGGCGCTGGTCTACCTGACCATCCTGGCGCCGTTCACCACCTGGCTGATGAAGTCGGGTTTCGATTCGATCCCGCGCGAAATCGAGGCGGCGGCAATGATCGACGGGGCCGGCCTGTTCCAGACGCTGCGCATCATCACGCTGCCGCTGGCCGCACCTGTAATGGCGACATCGGCGCTGTTTGCCGTGCTGCTTGCCTGGGACGAATTCTTCTATGCGCTGCTGTTCACCTCGGACCAGCGCGCCAAGACCTTGACCGTCGCCATCGCCGATTTGGCCGGCGGCCGTGTTTCCGACTACGGATTGATCGCCACTGCCG
Organism: Mesorhizobium sp. CNPSo 4670; assembly: GCF_057784235.1. Taxonomy (NCBI): domain Bacteria; kingdom Pseudomonadati; phylum Pseudomonadota; class Alphaproteobacteria; order Hyphomicrobiales; family Phyllobacteriaceae; genus Mesorhizobium; species Mesorhizobium sp. CNPSo 4670. Next base: position 43,399 of record NZ_JBWJFQ010000005.1, read on the forward strand.
GCGTGCTGGCAGCCTTGCCGCCGGTGCTGATCGGCCTGGTCATGCAGCGGGCGCTGATTTCGGGCCTGACCAGCGGCGGTGTGAAAGGATGACGATGACCCCTGGCAAGAGCCGCCCCGCCGGGCTCATGGCGATCGACCGCGAAATGGCGCGCCAGCATGCCGATGCGATCGCGTCGTTCGAACGCAACGAGGCCATGGCGGCAAAGGTCGCCGCCTCGATCCGGCGGAGCGGGCGCGTTTTACTGCTCGGCATGGGCGGCTCGCATGCCGTCGGCCGCGCCGTCGAGCCGTACTACCGCGCGCTTGGCATCGATGCGCTGGCACTGCCGCTTTCCGAACAGCTCGGCCAGCCACTGCCGCTGGCCGGCAGGACGGTGCTTGTCACCTCGCAGTCCGGTGAGAGCGCCGAGGTCGTCAGATGGTTCTCCGAGATCGGCAGCACTGCCGACGTTTTCGGCCTGACGCTCGAAGGCGCCTCGTTCCTCGCTCGCACCGTGCCATGCCTGGTCGGCGCCGGCGGCACCGAACTGGCCTTCGCCGCGACCCGCAGCCTCACCGTGACCTTCGCCATGCATCTGGCGATCCTTGCCGCACTCGGCGAGGACCCGAGTACCGCGCTTGGCGCCCTGGATCAGCCACTAGACAACGACATCGCACAGGCGCTCGCAGCACTGGCTGGGGTGACGGCCATCGTCACCTCGGGCCGCCGGCTGCAAGGTCTTGCCGAAGCGCTGGCACTCGGCCTTACCGAACTGTCGCGCCTGCCGTGCTTTTCGCTCGAGGGCGGCCAGTTGCGTCATGGGCCGATGGAAATGCTCGGCCCGCACATCGGCGTCATCCTGTTTCGCGGCAACGACCCGACATCGGATCTGGTGACCGCCATGGCCATGTCCGTGGTCGAGGCCGGCGCACCGCTCGTCGTCTTCGATTCGTCCGGGCAAACGCCTGTCGCAGGTGCCGCGACGCTTTCCTTCAAGCCGGCCTCCGGCCTCGCCGCGATCTTCGCCATGCTGCCTCCAGCGCAGCGCCTGATGATCGCTTTCGCCGATGCCCGCATCGACAATGCCGGCATGCCGGTTCGCTCCACCAAGATCACCAGGAGCGAGTGATGCGTCCGCTTGCAGTGATCGGCAATGTCAATGTCGACCTGATTGTCGGCCCGGTAGCACCGTGGCCTGTCGCCGGAACGGAGACCGTCGTCGACCACGACGAATTGCGCGTCGGCGGCCAGGCCGGCAACAGCGCGCTGGCCTGGCAGGCACTGGGCGTCGATTTCGCCGTTGCCGCCAACGTCGGCGACGACCAGTTCGGCCGCTGGCTTCGCGAGGCCTTCGGTCGCCGCGCCGAGAAATGGCCGGTCCGTCCTGAAGGCACGACGCTGTCCGTCGGCATGACCCACCCGGACGGTGAGCGGACCTTCTTCACCACACGCGGACATCTGCCGCGCTTCAGCCTCGCCGACGTGCTCGCCGTCCTCGACGGCAGGGCGCTCTCGGGCGGCTACGCGCTGTTGTGCGGCTCCTTCCTGACCGACGATCTCACGCGCCACTACGACGCGTTTTTCGACTGGGCGGACAGCCACGGCATTGCCGTTACGCTCGATACCGGCTGGCCGATCGACGGCTGGACCGAGGCCAATTGCACAGCCACCCGAGCATGGCTGTCGCGCTGCGAGCTGGCGCTGTTCAACGAGGTCGAGACCGTGACACTGGCCGGAATGCAGAGCCCTGTGGAGGCGGCGCGCGCGATCCGGTCGAGCATGAGGAAAGGCGCGACCTTCGTCGTCAAGCGCGGCCCTCTGGGCGCCATCGCCATCGGCCCGGACGGCGCACTTGTCGAAGCCGCCGCACCCGACGTCCGGGTCGTCGACACGATCGGCGCCGGCGACGTCTTCAACGCCGCATTCCTCGCCGCACTGGCGCAGGAGCAACCGCTATCGGCCTGTCTCTCCGCCGCGACGCATGTGGCGTCGCGCGCGATTTCCACCTTGCCCCGCAACTATGGTGGGCCGATGCAGTTCAGGGAATCCACACATGAGCGCGCTTGAAATCCGCGACATCCGCAAGAGCTACGGCAGTGTCGAGACGCTGAAAGGCATCGACATCGCCCTGCAGAGCGGCGAATTCCTGGTGCTGCTCGGCTCGTCGGGCTGCGGAAAATCGACGCTGCTCAACATCATCGCCGGGCTGGCCGAGGCGACCAGCGGCGACGTGCTGATCGGCGGCCGCTCGATCCTTGGCGTTCACCCCAAGAACCGCGATATCGCCATGGTCTTCCAGTCCTATGCGCTCTATCCGAACCTCACCGTACACCGTAACATCGGCTTCGGATTGGAGATGCGCGGGGTTGCCGCCGACGAGCGCGACAGGGCGGTGCACGAAGCGGCGAAATTGCTGCAGATCGAGACCCTGCTTGACCGCAAGCCGAGCCAGCTTTCCGGCGGCCAGCGCCAACGCGTCGCCATTGGCAGGGCGCTGGTGCGCAAGCCGCAGGTCTTCCTGTTCGACGAGCCGCTGTCCAATCTCGACGCCAAGCTGCGTCTGGAAATGCGCACCGAACTGAAGCGGCTGCACCAGATGCTGCAGACCACGATCGTCTACGTCACCCACGACCAGATCGAGGCGATGACGTTGGCGACCCGCATCGCGGTGATGCGCGACGGCCGGATCGAGCAGCTCGGCACGCCGGAAGAGATCTACGACCAGCCGGCGACACTCTATGTCGCGGGCTTTGTCGGCGCGCCGTCGATGAACATGCTGCAAGCGGTCGTCGCCGACGGAAAGCTGGCCATTGCCGATACCGAGGTGCGCATATCCGTGCCTGCGGGCTATCGAAACTCGGCTCGCGACGGCGCACGGGTCGTCGTCGGCATCAGGCCCGAAGCGCTTCGCGTGGCGACCAGTGCTGCGACGGACTTGTCGTTGCCCGTGGAGATCGAGGTCGTCGAACTGACCGGACCCGAACTGGTCACCACGGCCCGCATCGGTGCACAGCGGCTGACGGCTTGCCTGCCGCCACGGACCCGGCTTGCCAAGGGCCAGACATGCAGCTTCGCCTTCGACGAGACAGCGTTTCGCTTGTTTGACCCGGCAACCGGCAAGGCCTTCCTGGATCAGCCCTGATCGATGTCCTCGCGGGTCTGAGGCGATCCCGCAATCTCAAGCAGGGACGCCACCAGCAACTGCCGCTCGTCTTTCGAAAGGACATCCGCATCGAAGAGGCTCATGCTGCGCAGCCCTTCTATGGCCAGGTAGCAGACCAGCAGCGACTTCAGATCCGGCGTCTCGCCCTTCAGCCGCTCGAAAAGCTGCCGCTTGAACGTCTTTATCGGCGTCATGAAGTCGGGATCCTCGGCGATCGCCGAAAAGATCCAGGATGCCGATGGCTGCTTCTCCTCGCAATCGTTTGCTGACAGCGTGATGTAGACGGCGAGTGGGTTTTTGCCTGTGTCGGCGCTGTTGGCGGTTTCGAGCGCCTGCCCGAAGTCACGCAAATAGCCTTCGACCAGTCCCTGCATCAACTTGGCCTTGGTCGGGAAATTGTAGAGCAACCCGCCTTTCGATACGCCGGCGCGGCTGGCGACCGCTTCCAGCGACAGGCTACCGGGCCCGGATTCTCGTGCGACATCGGCCGCCGCAGCAAGAATTTTCTCGCGCGAGTTCGATCTTGGAGCTTTCATGGCCCCTCCCATCGCAAGCTTAGGCCCGATTGACAAGACCGTCCAGACGGTACAGTAAGACCGCCGTTATTTGAAATCGGGACCCGCAGTCGATATGTGTCCCGATGTCCGCGCTTCGCGCCGGATTTCGGCTGAGGGGACTTCCTTGTTCAAGCGCATCCTTCGTATCGTCATCATCGCCCTTGTTCTGCTCATCCTCTTCGTCGTGGTCGGCGGCATTGTCGGCTTCAACTTCCTGCGCGACAACGGCATCAAGCAGTATTTCGCAACGATGAAGCCGCCGGCGGCGACCGTATCGACGACCATCGCCAAGCCGTCGACCTGGACGCCGGGCGTCGAGGCGATCGGTACGGTCAGGGCTGTGCGCGGTGTCGATCTGACGGTTGAAACCACCGGCATCGTCAAGGAGATCCTGTTTCACGCCAACCAGAAGGTTGCGGAAGGCGCGGTCCTGCTGCAACTCGACGGTGCGGTCGAGCGCGCCGATCTGGAAGCGACGAAGGCGCAAGTCGCGGTCGTCCAGATGGCGCTGACGCGCGCCATTGAACTGCAGAGGCGTGGCGTCAATGCGGACGCTACGCTCGACACGGCGCGGGCAACCGCATCGGCAACCGCCGCGCAAGTGAACAAACTGCAGGCGGTGCTCGACCAAAAGCAGCTGACGGCGCCTTTCAGCGGCACGGTCGGCATTCCGAGAATCGACCTCGGCCAGTACCTGGCGCCTGGCACCGTAGTGGTGACGTTGCAGGATCTGGACACGATGCGGGTCGATTTCTCGGTTCCCGAACAACAGCTCCCGCTGCTCAAGATCGGCCAGACGGTGCGGCTGGGCATCGGCGGCGGCGAGATGCCCTATGCGGGTACCATTCGCGGCATCGACCCGAAAATCGACCCGTCCAGCCGGTTGGTGAATATCAGGGCGGAAGTCGCCAATCCTGAAGGCAAGCTGACCCCTGGCCAGTTCGTGCAGGTCCGTGTCGAACTGCCCGAAGAGCAGAATGTACTGGCGCTGCCGCAGACGGCGCTGACCACCAGTCTCTATGGCGACTATATATTCGTCGTGCAGCCGGCGAAGCCCGCCGAAGCGCCCCCCACGCAGGCAGCCAACCCGGAGGAAAAGCCCGCCGCGTCGGCAACCGACAAACCGGCGGACGCCCAGCCCGCAGACAAAAAGCCGGCAGATACCAAGCCGGCCGATGCGATGAAGCCGGCGGCTGATGCAACCAAGCCGGCTGTCGATGCGGCAAAGCCAGCGGACAAGGCTGCCGATCCGGCCAAGCCGGCGGCGGAAGCCGACAAGCCCGCGCTGGTGCTGTCGCAGGTCTTCGTCAAGCCCGGCCGCCGCAACGAGGGCATGGTCGAGATCGTCGAGGGGTTGAAGGCTGGCGATGAGGTCGTCACCGCCGGTCAGAACCGGCTCTTCAACGGCATGTCCGTCGCCGTCGACAACACCATCGACCCGACCAAATCGGCGAACAAGCAGGCCGACGATCAATGAGCTTTTCCGATCTCTTCATTCGCCGGCCTGTCCTTTCGACAGTCCTCGCCTGCATGATCCTGCTGCTGGGTTTCCAGGGCATCTTCAACCTGTCGATCCGGCAATATCCGAAGGTTGACGAGACGGCGATCACCATCACGACGGCCTATCCGGGCGCCAGCGCCGACCTGATCCAGGGCTTCATTTCCGCCCCGATCGCCCGCGCCGTCGCCTCGACCGAAAACATCGACTACGTCACCTCGTCGAGCCGTCCGTCCTCCAGCACCGTGACGGTGCAGATGAAGCTTGGCTCCAATCCCGACGTCGCGCTGACCGAAGTGCTGTCCAAGGTCCAGGGCGTGCGCGGCACCTTGCCGGACGCCTCCAAGGATCCCGTCATCGTCAAGGGCACCGGCCAGCAGTTCGCGATGATGTACATCTCGATGCAGAATCCGAACATGACGAAGGAGCAGCTGACGGAGTATATCGAGCGCGTCATCCGGCCACGCATGTCGACGGTCGAAGGCGTCGCCGACGTGCAGATCTTCGGCGCCCAGGAATACTCGATGCGCGTCTGGATCGACCCGGTCAAGCTTGCCGCGCGCGGCGTGACGGCCTCTGAGGTTCTGGAGGCGATCAACAATTCCAACTTCCTGTCGGCGCCGGGCAATACGCAGAACGAGTATGTCGTCTCGTCGATCACCGTGCGCTCGACGCTGCAGACGCCGGAAGCGTTCGCTGCGCTGCCGCTGCGCTCGACCGACGGCAATGTGGTGCGGCTGCGCGACGTGGCTCGCGTCGAACTCGGCGCCGAGAATACCGACACCAGGGTCAGCTTCAACGGCAAGCCCGGCACCTTCCTCGCCATCTTCCCGACGCCGGCGGCCAACCCTCTGACCACGGCGGCAGCGCTCACCAAGCTCGTGCCGCAGATTCAGGAAACACTGCCGAAGGGCATGACGATCGAGGTCGTCTACGATGCGACCGGGCAGATCAGTGCCTCGATCGACGAGGTGTTCAAGACCATCGCCGAAGCGGTTGCCATCGTCGTCGTCGTCATCCTTTTGTTCCTTGGCTCTTTCCGTTCGGTGATGATGCCGATCGTCACCATCCCGCTGTCGCTGATCGGCGTCTGCTTCCTTTTGTTTGCGGTGGGCTATTCGATCAACCTTCTCTCCCTGCTGGCCATGGTGCTGGCAATCGGCCTCGTCGTCGATGACGCCATCGTGGTGGTCGAAAACATCCACCGCCACATGGAAGAAGATCACATGTCGCCGATGCAGGCGGCATTCAGCGGCATGCGCGAAATCGCCTCGGCCATTGTCGCCATGACGATGACGTTGGCCGCCGTGTTCGCGCCGCTGGCCTTCACCGGCGGCCTGACCGGCGCACTGTTCCGCGAATTCGCGGTCACCCTCGCCGGCTCGGTGGTGCTGTCAGGTGTCATCGCCATCACCATCACCCCGATGATGTCGGCGCGCCTCTTGAAGTCCGGCACACCGGGCCGTTTCCAGCGCATTGTCGACGGCACTTTCGCGCGGGTCGAGCACGTCTACGAGAGGGCCGTCACCGGTTCGCTGAACTATCGCCCGCTGACGCTGATCATCGTGCTGGCGCTTGTCGGCGTCACCGGCTTCATGTTCACCAAGACCTCAAGCGAACTGGCGCCGGAAGAGGACCAGGGCTTTCTGCTCTCGATTGTGACAGCGCCACGCTATGCGACGTCCGACTACACCGAGACATACGTCAACCAGATGCTCGGCCTGGTGAGGGATATTCCCGAGACGCGGGCGCAGTTCTCCGCCGTCGCCTTCGGCGGTGAGACAAACAGCGCCTTCGTCGGCTTTGCCTTCAAGGACTGGGCTGAACGCAAGCGCAATTCCAAGGAATTGCAGGCCGACATTACGGCCCGTCTCGCCAAGGTGGCGGGTGTCCAGGCGTTCGTCTTTGCGCCACCGACGCTGCCGGGCTCCGGCGGCGGCCTGCCCATCGCCATGGTGGTGCGATCGACCGGCGATTCCTCGGAAGTGTACGATGTGGCGGAGAAGATCAAGAACAAGGCGCAGGCCTCCGGCCGCTTCATCGTCGTGCAGAATTCGATGGCCTATGACGCGCCGCAGGTGACGGTGACCATCGATCGCGACCGCGCCGCGGCCCTCAACCTGCCGATCGCCGATATTGGCCGGACACTGACGCTGCTGGTCGGCGGCGCCGAAGTGGCGCAATTCGATCGCGACTCCAACAGCTACGACATCATCCCGCAGGTGCCGCAGGAATTCCGCGACAACCCCGAAAAGCTCGGCGAGTACTTCGTGCGCAGCGTGACGGGCGAGATGGTGCCGCTGTCGGCCGTGGTGAAGATCTCCAACAATGCCGCGCCGGCGGCCATCGAGCAGTTCAACCAGCTGAATTCAGCGACGATTTCCGCGCTTCCGCTGCCCGGCGTCACCACCGGCGACGGGCTGAAGGCACTGGAGGACATCGCCAGGGAGAACCTGCCCGATAGCTTCTTCATCGATTACTCCGGCCAGTCCAGGCAGGAGAAGGAACAGGGCAACACCATCCTGATCGCCTTTGCGGCGGCCGTCATCGTCATCTATCTGGTGCTGGCGGCGCAGTTCGAAAGCTTCCGCGACCCGCTGATCATCATGATGGCGGTGCCGCTGTCGATCTTCGGCGCCATCGTGCCGCTCAATTTGGGTCTCGGCACGCTCAACATCTATACGCAGGTCGGCCTGATCACGCTGATCGGTCTGATCACCAAGCACGGCATCCTTCTGGTCGAGTTCGCCAACCAGCAGCGTGAAATCCATGGCATGCGCCGGCGCGACGCCATCATCGCCTCGGCCAAGGTCCGCCTGCGCCCGATCCTGATGACGACGGCGGCGATGGCGCTTGGTGTGGTACCGCTGATCACATCCAGCGGTGCGGGCGCCGCGGCGCGCTATTCGATGGGCCTGGTCATCTTCACCGGCATCCTGGTCGGCACCATGTTCACGCTCTTCGTCGTGCCCATGTTCTACACCTTCATCGCCAGCAAGGACCTGCCGCATCTGGCCGAGAAGCCGGATCCCAAGCTGATGCCGGCACTGCCGAACTAAGACAATTCCAAGAAATGTGTGCAGCGGTTTTCGTCCTGAATTGCGCAAAAACAGGATGACAAACAAAAGAGGCCGGAAGATTCCGGCCTCTTTTGTTTGGCTGGGCTCGATACCGCCGGTAAGCTGTATTCAATACCGCGACAAGCTTTCCTGCGGGAGCCTTGAACGAGGACGCGGCGGTTGGCCTGCCCGTTCCACAGCCTGCTACTTGACGATGACGATGCTGGTGTTGGTCGGCCCGAACATTTCAACAAGCTGATAGAAATCGGCGGCGTTGTCGGGATGCAGCCGCACGCAGCCATGCGAAGCCGGCTGGCCGAGACGCTTGATCGCGTTGGTGGCATGCACCGCATAGCCGCCGCTGAAGAAGACCGAGTGCGGCATCGGCGCGTTGTCGTACTTCTTCGAATACCACATCTCATGCATGCGCGTTGGCTTGAACGAGCCGGTCGGCGTCACATGGGCTCCGTCGCCGGTGGAAACCTTCCAGGCGAAGGCCGGCCGGCCGTCGACCGAGACTTCCATGACCTGCTGTGAAAGCGAAACGCGGGCCACGATCTTGTTGGCGGCGTGCGCTGCACCCGAGTCGGCGCCGAACAGCAGTGCCGCACCGGTCAGGGCGGCGGCGGCGACGTTGATGAGCTTGGCGGAAATGGCGGTGTGCATGATGGTATCCCCTCTCTTTGCCGGGCTTGGCCGGCTCCAATTCGATGGCTGCTTATCCCAACGCCATGTTTCGGGGAGATTTCGTGAAATGCTCGTTTGTGTTTCGAATCTGTTTCCTCTGGTTAACAAGAAACGCCGCTGACGCAGCCGAGAATGGGGGACAGACACTGCTTGCTGACAGGGCTCAGATCACAAACATGGGTATTTGCCTCTAAACGAAGGTGCGAATTTCTGTATATGAAACAATGATCTTCGATCTCGAAACCAAGCGGCAACAAAGCGCGACTCCAAGCGGCATGATCCGGATACGGGCCGCAAGCAAAGTTGACGTAACGAAAACAGCCGGTACGAAAATGGAAACGAAATCGAACGCACTGTCCTGGGTTCTCAGGATCAGCATCGCGGCAGTGGTCATCGGCGGCGTCGGCACGGTTGCCGGCAACTCGCTGACAAATCTCGGCGCGATGACGTCAGGCGAGATTTCGACCCTGCATGCCGCACTGTTTTTTGCCACGGTCTGGATTGTTTCCAGCCTGCGCATCGTTCGGCTCAAGGCCCTCTGGCGGGTCGGTCTTAAGCTGACGGGAATGCGCGGCCCCTCCGGCAACTTGCTGCCGAGAGGACCGAAGGCCCGCGCCGCAGCGGGGGGCTCCGTGAGCGGCGCGGGCACTTCGGGAGTATCCTGAAGTGACCTGCACACATATGGGGAACTGATACGATGAACACGAAATTCGCCGCTTCGGTGCTTTCTGCACTGCTTTACGCGCAGGGCCTGCTGGGCTTTGCCGCCGTTGCCACTGTGCTGCTCAGGGACCGCGCCCATGCGAGCGAGCTCACAATGGGCAATGACATCCCATCGGGTCCCTCGCTGCTGGTGGTGCGCTGAGCGTCAGGAGCATCGGACCCAGGTGGAAACTCCGATGCTCGAACGAAGAGATGGTGTCAGTGCCCAGCCGTCAGTCGACGAATTGCTGCGGCGGATCGAACCGATAGCCGGCGCCGCGAATGGTGGTGATGGTGTCGGTGTCGAGCTTGCGGCGCAGCCGCACGATGCGCGAATCGATCGAGCGATCGAAGGCGTCGGCGTTTTCGGCAGGTGCCGCGGCAATGATATCGTCACGCGTCAGCACCTTGCGCGGACTGGCCAGGAACAGCCTGAGCAGCGCCACCTGACCGGGCGAAAGCTGCTCTTCCGTGCCGGACCGATGCATGACCATGGCCGATCTCAGATCGACGGTCGCGTTCTCCAACACGATCAGTTCCTGCGTGCCCCTGCCGCGTCGCGAAAGCAGGCCTCCGACACGGGCGGCGAGTTCCCTGACATTGAGTGGGCTCTCGACGACGTCGGCCGCACCAAGCTCGAGCGCCAGCACCTTGTCGACGAGATCTGCCGGCCGGCAGATCAGGATGAAATCCGGTCCGCCCTCGCCACCATGGCGCTTGAGCAGATCCCGCCCTTCCGCCTGGCTGACGCTGTCGCCGATGACGACGACGTCGATGCCCTTTCCCGACAGCAGCGACTCAGCCTCCCATGGCTGCCGCGCCTGATGCACATCGTGGCCACGACGCTCGAGATGGTCGGCGAGTTCGGTCGCGACCACTTCGGCGACCGAAACGAGCGCAATGACGGATCGTGCGGCCATATTTTCCAACCGTTCCCTGGCAACTAGATATGAGTGCTGGACATCATGTTTATACCCAATCTACTTTCCACTGAAAGTGGGAGCGAGAGCATCGTGCGGGCAAGAATTGTCATCGTCGAGGATGAGCCCGACCTGAGGGACGCGGTCGCCGAATATCTCGGCGCCGCCGGCTATGACGTGGCCACCGCTGAAAGTGCGGCCGCCGCGCGCAGCCTTGTTGAAACGCAGTCGTTCCATCTCGCCATCCTCGACATCGCCATGCCGGGCGAGGATGGCCTCTCGCTCGGTCGCTGGCTGCGTTCGCGGCTGCCGATCGGTATCATCTACGCGACCGCCGCCGGCACCGCGCTCGACCGCATCGTCGGGCTGGAACTCGGCGCCGACGACTATATCGTCAAGCCCTACGAATTGCGCGAAGTGCTGGCAAGGGTCCGTAGCGTGCTGCGCCGGGTTCCTCAGCCGCAGGAGCTTCAGAGCAAGAAGGCCGCGACGGATCGCCGTTCCGTTGCCTTTGGCCCTTTCCAGGCCGATCTCGACGGCAGGCTGGTCACCGGGGCCAATGGCTCGGTGATCGACATGGCCAAGAGCGAGTTCGACGTGCTGGAGGTTTTCCTGACCCGCGCCAACCGGCTGCTGACCCGCGCCGCGATCTCCGAGGCGATCGGCTTCACCGAAGACCCGGACTCGTCGCGCGCGGTCGACATCCGCATCATGCGGCTGCGCAAGAAGATCGAGACGGATCCGGCCAATCCGAAATTTCTGCGCACGGTGCGCGGCGAAGGCTATATCTTCTCACTGCCGACCGGCGACGGCAACTGAGCACCCGAGCCCAAAGGGGGGTCAGGCTCGCAGCCGTCGCTCGCCGATCGAACTGGCCCTGGAATGACGGCAGAAGATGACCGCTGAAACAGCAAACACGGATATGCAAGGGTTCAGGCAGGGCGCGGCGATGGCGGCCGTGCGCGTCGTTCGCCGGCTGCGCGAGGCCGGCGACTGGCAGCGCGAGATGGAGGGCATCCTGGAAACGCTCTGCCGGGCCATAGAATGCCAGCGCGGCATCCTGTTTCGCTTGCGCGAGCTGCCCGGCCAGGGCTTCGCCCAGTCGGTCGCCGCCTACTGGATCGACCCCGACTTCGGCGGAGAACTGGCATCGCCAACCGTCATCATGCAGTCGGTCGTCAATTCGGATCCGCTGCTGGAGCGGGTGGCCGAGGATGAACGGCAAGGCAAGATCTTCGCCGGTCACACGCGCGATCTCGAAGGCTTCCTGAGAACCGACTTCGAAAAGCAGAACATCAAGTCGTTCCTGTCGGTGTCGGTCTTCGCGCATGGCCATCTGTGGGGCACGCTGGCGGTCAATGACTGCGTCGACGAGCGCGACTGGACCGACGAGGAGGAGGCGACGCTGCACATTATCGCGCTCGCCATTGGCGACGCCATCGAACGATCGCCCTCCGACGCCCATGCCAGCGAGGTCATTCGCCGCACCATGCTGCAGGCCTCGCTCGACGCCATCATCGTCATCGACGAGGCCGGATCGATCATCGAATTCAACCCGGCCGCCGAAAAGATGTTCGGCTTCCAGCGCAGCGACATCCTCGGCAAGGACCTGCTCGACACCGTCGTGCCCGAATACTACCGCAAGGGCTATTCTTCGGGCGCCGACTATATGTCCGGCCGCGGCGCGCCTATGGTTGGCCAGCGGCTAGAGACGGTGACGCAGAATGCGGCCGGCGAGGTGTTTCCGATCGAGTTGACGGCGACCGAGATGCGGGTCGCCGATCGCCGCCTGATCTTCGGTTCGATCCGCGATTTGCGCGACAGGCTACGCGCCGAGGAGGAGATCGGTCGCCAGCGCGAGAAGCTACACCAGAACGAGAAGATGGCGGCGATGGGTTCGTTGCTGGCCGGCGTCTCTCACGAACTCAACAACCCGCTGGCCGTGGTGGTGGCGCAATCGACGCTGCTGCACGAATTCGCCTCCGATCCGCAGACCAAGGTGCGCGCCGAGAAAGTGCGTGCCGCCGCCGAGCGTTGCGGCCGCATCGTCAAGAGCTTCCTGTCGATGGTCCGCCTTCACCCCGCCGCCCAAGCCGAGACCGATCTCAACCAGGTGATCCGCGCGGCCCTCGAGGTGACCGCCTATGGCGCGCGGTCGAGCGGCATCATCATCGACACCGATTTCGCCGCCGGCCCGCTGCTGGCCATGGCCGACGCCGACCACGTGACGCAGGTGGCGGCCAACTTCCTCATCAACAGCCAGCATGCATTGGCCGGCATTGCCGGCGACCGGCTGATCAAGGTGCGGACGTTCCGCGGCGACCGGGGCAACCCCGGCTTCTCGGTCGAGGACAATGGGCCCGGCGTGCCGGAAGCGATCCGCGGCCGCATCTTCGAATCCTATTTTACCACCAAGCCGGTCGGCGTCGGCACCGGCATCGGCCTGTCGATCTCGAAATCGATCATCGAGCGGCACAATGGCAATGTCTGGTTCGAGGAAGTTGTACCGAGGGGAGCACGCTTCGTGGTCCAGCTGCCGGCCATTGCGGCCGGCGCCGCCAGCGCCGGCGAGAACCAGCCGCGCTCGAGCGGCTTGCGTCATGCCTTGATCATCGACGACGAGCCGGATGTCGCCGGCTCGCTCTCCGACATCCTCGAATTGATGGGCATCAAGTCGCGGATTGCACCTGTCTGGGAATCAGGCACCGTCACCTTGGGCGGCCACATGCCGCCCGATATCGTCTTTTCGGACCTGCGAATGCCCGGTATCAGTGGCATATCGATCTATCGCGAGCTGCTTGTCGAAAGGCCCGACCTGGCGCAGCGTTTCGTGCTGGTCACCGGCGACCTGATCGGCGCGAAAGCCGAAATCGAGGCCTTGCCGGCGCAGCAGCGGCCGCAGATCCTGGAAAAGCCGTTCAGCACTTTGGATGTACGCAGCGTGCTGTCCGCCATTGCCGAACAGGCGGCATTGAAAGGATAAAAAGAGGCCCCCAGCCGGGCTCGTGGCAGGGGGCCGAAGAAGAGCGCGCTGGAGGGAGCGCTCGGGGGAGGTCAGAGCTGATCCCAAAGAGGGAACCGGTTTCAGGATCAGGCTTTGACAAAGATCAGAAAACGTTCGGCGTGCTGGTCAGCGGCGCAGCATTGGCGATCATGCGGATCGCGCGGATCTTGTGCGCACCTGACTGCTCGGCGATGGCGCGCAGGCAATCCATGCTCTCGGCGCCCCAGGCCTGCCCCTTGCAGGCGAAGTCGATCGTCGGCATCGGAAGACGCGCGGTCCTGGTCGTCGTCTGCGCGCCGTCGACAAGGTTGGCTGGCGGATTCAACGAAGCGAAGGCCGGCCCGACTGTCGGTGCGAACGCCATGCCGACGAAGGCGCAAGCAGCCAGCAGAATGAACATCGCCATGGGATGGTCGCTGGCCTGCTGGCGCAGCGCCAGTTTCGGACGGCGGTCATCGCGCTCTGGAGCCTGGAGGAGGTGCTCGCCACGGGTCGTGTTGATTTTCGCATACATCGCCGTTCCCTTCGCTGAGTTTCTTTTTGGTGATGAAACGAACTTAGCCGCACTGTGTAACCGGGCTAGGGTGGCGCAAGTCTGACAATGTAACCGCCCTGAAACAGTATTTCGGGCAGAATCGGGCAAAACCGGTCACAGCGTTTCGCACATCCTCTCGAAAAATGAGTCTTCGCCCGATTCCGGCCCTGATTGCTCTGGCCAAGCGCCGCCGCAGCGCGGCCCAAACGGACGACCGGCAGGCCCGTTCCGGCCCCTGCAAGGTGCTTTGTCCGCCGCTCCGTCCGCCTCGCAAAGTCGTGCCGGGACAGTGTCCCTGAAAACGTGACTAACACGCGGATTCTCCGGGATTTTCCGGGCCGACAGCCGCGCGGATTCTGGCTCCAGACGGCATCGGAATTCCATTCCGGAAACCTTCCGATTTTCACAAGCCATTGCATTTCAATGAAAAATATGATTTTATTGAATGAGTATTCAATAAAAAGAAGAGACGTTTTATGAACCCGCACCTCCGCGACGTGGCGATCCCCAACGATTGGGACCGGCGGGGACTACCGGGCTGGAGTTACCATTCCGATGCCCTTCTCGAACTCGAGAAGGAGCACGTCTTCCGCAACCACTGGCAGATCGTCGGTCATGTCTCGGACATCCCGAATGCCGGCGACTACCTGACCATGGACGTGGTCGGCGAACGCGCCTTGATCGTGCGCGGCAAGGATGGCGTCGTGCGCGGCTTCAACAACATGTGCCGCCACCGTGGCAGCCGCGTCGTCGCCGACAGCCAGGGCAATTGCAAGAACGCGCTGGTGTGCCCGTTCCATGGCTGGGTCTACAATCTCGACGGGACGCTGCGCGGCGCCGCGCGCCCGCGCTCCTTCCCCGATCTCGACAAGACCGAATTCGGCTTGATGCCGCTCGACCTGGAAGTCTGGATGGGTTTCATCTTCATCCGCTTCCGCAATGGCGGGCCGCAGCCTTCGGTCGCCGAGCTGATGAAGCCGATCGAGCCCGAATTCGCGCATTACAACGCCGCCGATATGGTGCCCTCCTGGGGCATCTGGACCCAGAAGACGCCGGTCAACTGGAAGTCGGTGCGCGATGTCGACAATGAGGGCTATCACGTCGCCATGGCGCATCCAGCACTTCAGGATCTCTATGGCGCCACCTATTTCGATGAGCCGTTCATCAACGGCGTGTCACGCTCCTTCGCCACCTACAACCCGCATGCCGGCCGCCGCTGGAGCGTCAAGAACTATGTCAAGATCGCGCCCGAGCCGACGCATCTGCCCGACTATCTAAAGAAGGCCTGGGTCTATTACGGCATCTTCCCCAATACGGTCATTTCGGTGATGCCGGAATCGGTGCAGTTCTATGAGGAGTTCCCGCTGTCAACCGGGCAAACCCTGCTGCGCGGCGCCATCTACCGCTACCGCGACGAGAGCCGCGAGCAGGCCGCCGCCCGCTACCTCTCCTTCCGCATCGATCGCGACACCATGTCGGAGGACGTCCAGCTTTCGGTATGGTCGAACGAATCCATGCAGTCCGAGGCCTTCGAGGGCTTTTATCTCTCCGACCTCGAATATGGCGTGCGCACCCATCACGATCACCTGCGCAAGATGCTGCCTGTGCTGGGCCTGGAAACCGCGCCCGAGGAGAAGGACATGTGGAATCTGAACGACGCGCTCAGGTCGCGGTCTTAAGGGCAGACGGCGATCAGAGGCCCTCTCCATGCTACGGGGAGAAGGGAGAATTCACCCCCGCCACACGCCTTCTTTCGTCAGATCGTCCATCGTGCGCGAAATGCCCTCGCGCAAGATGCCGACCATGTCGTCGATCTGCTCACACGTGATGACCAGCGGCGGCGACATCACGCACATGTTGATCAGCGGACGGACCAGCAGGCCGAGTTCATGGCAATGGGCATCGATGCGCTTGCCGACATTCTTGTCGAGCTGCAGCGGGTCCTTGCTTTCGCGGTCGGCCACGCATTCGACGCAGCCCATCAGCCCCAGGCCACGCACCTCGCCGACCAGCGGCAGCTCTTCCAGTGTCTTCAGCTGCGCCTGGAAATAGGGCGCGACGTCCTGTGTATGGGCAAGCACGCCCTCCTCCAGCAGATCGAGGTTTTTCAGCGCCACGGCGCAGCCGATGGGATGGCTGGTATAAGTCAAGCCGTGGCCGAAGATCGCGTCGGGATGATTCGACCGGCGCAATTCTTCCAGCAGCCGCTCCGAGATGATGACACCGCCGAGCGGGAAATAGCCCGAGGTGACGCCCTTGGCGAAGGTGATCATGTCGGGATCGATGCCGAACATGTCGCCCGAGGCAAAGACATGGCCAAGCCGGCCGAAGGCAGTCACCACCTCGTCGGAGACATAAAGGATGTCGTTGTCGCGGCAGATCTCGCGGATGCGCTTGAGGTAGCCGTCGGGCGGCACGATGACGCCGCCGGACGCCTGCACCGGCTCGCCGACGAAGGCGCCGATCTTCTCAGCGCCGACTCGGGCGACCGTGTCGCGGAACTGATCGACCAGGAAATCGGTGAAAGCGGCAAGGCTCATCCCGTGCGGGCGGCGGAACGGATCGGGCGAAGACAGCTTGATCACCAGCTCGTCGGCGCCGTCCATCCAGTCGTGGTCGCGCGGTCGGCCATTGAGCGAGGCCGACAGATAGGTCGAGCCGTGATAGGCGCCGCCCCGGCTCAGGATCAGCTTCTTTTCCGGCCGGCCGCGCACATTGTTGTAGAACTGCATGAAGCGCAGCGCCGTCTCGACGGCCGAAGAGCCGCCGGTGGTGCAGAAGACGTGGCTGAGATCGCCTGGCGCATGGCCGGCGATGCGCTTGGCAAGTTCCGCCGACGGCGTGTTCATCGTGTACCACGGCGTGTTGTAGGACAGCGCCATCGCCTGGTCGTACATCACCCTGGCGAGTTCCTCGCGGCGGTGGCCGACATTGACGCACCACATGCCCGCAGGCCCGTCGATCAGCCGCTTGCCGGTGCTGTCGGTGATGTAGATGCCGTCGCCTTCGCCGATCAGCGTGCGCGCTTCGGCACCGACCGAACCGGCATAAGGCCAGGGCTGGATGAGATGGCGCTTGGCCAGTTCGACGGCATCGTCATCGCCGACATCAGCCGTATCGCTCGCCCTCAAATCTCTCACAGCAGCCACAATAGCCTCCACATCATCTCGTCCAATTTTTCTCGGGCATGAAATTCAGCGTCAAATGCCGGAAATGGCGGCTTTCTTCACCTCATTTTGAATGTCCGTTCAATCAATATTACAGAAATAGCGCTTGATTTCAATCCGCCGATGCGCGCATGATCAAAGAAAGCCGGCAAGCCAAAACAAAATTGGGAACAGGCGCCGGCGCCAGCACAATGGGATGCCGTATGGCGGGACAGTCCAGGCCAGCAACCGAGATCACACCCGGAGCCCTGCAATGACGGCGGCGGCGGAAGGGTCGCCCCCGTGGCGCATGACGCGGGCCAGACGAAATGCCCTTCTGCAATCCGAACCCGTACAGGGGCTTGCTCTTATCAGCCCAACCTTTCTCTACGCGCTCATCCTTCTTGTCCTGCCGATCCTGGTGGTCATTGCGCACTCCTTCTGGACGCAGAACTACCTGACCATCGACCGCACTTTCACGCTGGAAAACTACCGCATCGCGCTGACCGAGCCGATCTACCGCGATCTGTTGTGGCGCTCTCTCTACATCTCGCTGACGGTCAGCCTGTTCACCGTCATTCTGGCTTACCCGATCGCCTACTTCATTTCGTTCCACGGCGGTCGCCACAAGAGCCTGTGGCTATTCCTCATCACCATCCCGTTCTGGACCAGCTATCTCCTGCGCGTCATGTCGTGGAAGGTCATCCTCGGCTACAACGGCGTCCTGAATTCCGGCTTGATGGGTCTCGGTATCATCGACGAACCGTCTACCGCCCTGCTCTACAACTCAAGCGCCGTCATCATCACGCTCACCCATGCCTGGGCGGCCTTCGCAATCCTGCCGATCTTTGTCTCGCTGGAAAAGGTCGACCGAACGCTGGTCGAAGCAGCCACCGATCTCGGCGACGGTCCACTGCGCTCATTCTTGCGCGTGACCTTGCCGCTGTCGGCGCCAGGCGTGATTTCTGCAGCCTTGATCGTCATGATCCCGACCGTCGGCGACTATGTCACGCCGAAGCTGGTCGGTGGCAAGGACGGCGTCATGATCGCCAATGCCATCCAGGCGCAGTTCGGCAAGGCCTCGAACTGGCCGCTGGGCGCGGCCCTGTCCGTCACCACCATGCTGATCGTGACGCTGATGGCGGGCGCCACTGTGCTCATCATCCGCGCACTGCAGAGGCTGGCACGATGAGGGCGGTGCGGCGTTTCCTGTCAGGCGGCTGGCTGCCGGCCTACGCGTTCCTCTACGTCGTGTTTCTCTACCTGCCGGTCATCTTCCTGCCGATCTTCTCGATCAACACGGCGGCGACACCGAAGTTCCCGCTCTCCGGCTTCACCTTGCATTGGTACGAGGACCTGCCCCGCACCCCGGCTTTGCTCGACGCCGCCTGGAACAGCCTGATCGTCGGCGTGTCGGCCGCGATCCTCTCCACCGTGCTTGGCATCCTCGCCGCCCGTTCGATCACCCGCTACCGCTATCCCGGCCGCCGCACCATCAACGGCCTGATCATGGCGCCGCTGGTTCTGCCCGAAGTCATCGTCGCCATCTCGATGCTGCTGGTGATGCTGCAGCTCGGCTTGAGCCTGTCGCTGTTCACGGTCGTGCTTGGCCATGTCCTGGTCTGCATCCCTTATTCGATGACGGTGCTGACCTCCGGCTTCGAGGGCTTCGACCGCAGCCTGGAGGAAGCCTCCGCCGATCTCGGCGAAAGCGCCTTCGGCACGTTCCGGCGGGTGACGCTGCCGATGGTGGCGCCGGCCATTATCTCCAGCCTGCTGGTCTGCTTCACCATTTCGCTGGATGAGTTCATCATCGCCTTCTTCCTCACCGGCACAGAGGCGACACTGCCGATCTACATCTGGGGCCAGTTGCGTTTCGCGGCGAAATTGCCCGGCGTGCTGGCGCTGGGCACGCTGTTGCTGGTTGCCTCCTTCCTGCTGATGACAATTGCCGAAATCCTGCGTCGCCGCGCCGCCAGACGCACCCAGAACGAGGGAGGCCTCTATGCCTGAGCAGCCGCAAGTCGAGCGTTCCCAGTCCGATAGGCCAATGATCGAGATCCGCAACGTCACCCGCAGCTATGGCGCGTTCAAGGCGCTCGACGACGCCTCCTTGACCATCAAAGAGGGCGAATTCTTCTCGCTGCTCGGTCCGTCCGGCTGCGGCAAGACCACGCTGCTGCGCATGATCGCCGGCTTCGACAATCCGACCAGCGGCTCGATCTCGGTCGGCGGCCAGCCGATGGAAGGCATCCCGGCCAATCGCCGGCCGACCAATATGGTCTTCCAGAGCTATGCGATCTTCCCGCATCTCAATGTCGAGCAGAACGTTGCCTATGGGCTGAAACGGCTCAAGCTGCAGGGCGGCGAGGAGAAACGCCGCGTCGAGGAAGCGCTGGCGCAGGTATCGCTGACCGGCCTCGGCAAGCGCCTGGCAACCGAACTTTCCGGTGGCCAGCGCCAGCGCGTGGCGCTCGCCCGTGCGCTGGTCATGCGGCCCAAGGTGCTGCTGCTCGACGAACCGCTGTCGGCGCTCGACAAGAAACTGCGCGAGCAGATGCAGGTCGAGCTGCGCCGCCTGCAGCAGGCTGTCGGCATCACCTTCGTGCTGGTCACCCACGACCAGTATGAGGCGCTCGCCATGTCCGACCGCATCGCCGTGATGTTCGGTGGAAAAATCGCGCAGGTCGCCTCGCCCAAGGAAATCTACCAGCGGCCGGTCAATCGCCAGGTCGCCGACTTCCTCGGCGGCATGAACTTCGTCAAGGCTGAGATCGTCGAGGAGAATAGCGCTTCGCTGGTTGTCGACACGCTGGGCTTCGGCCGCGTCAAGACCGACAAGCCCAAGGCCTTCGTGCGCAATGGTGGCGCAGCCACGCTCGGCATCAGGCCGGAACGCCTGCGCGTGCTGTGGGACAACGCGACGGCGAAGTTCGAGGTCGCCGGCAAAGTGGTCGAACGCCACTATTTCGGCGAGATCACCCATCTGATCGTCGAGATCCCAGGCTTGGAAAAGCCGCTGTCGGTGACCGAGACCAACGATTTCGGCGCCGACGACATTCCGGTCGGCACCCCGATCCGCCTTGCCTACGATCCCGAGGCTCTGGTGGCGGTGGCCGATTGAAGTTCGGTCACGATTTTACGCGCCGCGATGCGCCCGGCAACGATGGCGCCCTCGACATAGCCTGGAAATGACGGCGACAGTTCCGAACTGGCGAAATGCACCGGCGCAGCACCGGTGAGAAGCGTGCGCTCGGCGTCGGTTGCCGTCGCATCGATGATGAGATCGCTGTAGGCGCCGCCGCTCCAGCGGTCATCGGTCCAGTCGCGGTAGCTGAGATCGAGGATGCCGGCCGCTTCGGGCCCCAAGGCCTCCACCAGTCTTTTCGCTATTTCGGCGCGCAGTGCCGCATCGCCGAGTTCGCGCCAGCGCAAGGCGAGCGGCCCGCCGACGAAGACGACCAGCGCCGCGTGATCGTCGTCCTTGCTGACATCACAGGCAAAAAGCCCCGGCAGGTCGCGCCACATCACCATGCCGCTCAGGCCGTGGTCGCGCCAGATGGCGGTGGGAAAGCGCACCAGCACCTTGATCACCGCCCCGCTTTGCCAGACGGCCAGAGCCCTTTGCAGGCCAGCCGGCAACGGCGGCGCAAAATCCAGTTTCGCGGCCATCGTCGGTGGCACGGCGATCAACACCATCCGTGCCTCGATGATACCCGCCGCCGATGCAAGACGAACCCTTCCCGGCCCATGTTCGATCGCCGTGACCGCTGTGCTCAACCGCAGCCGATCGCCGAGATCGCGGGCCAGGTCGTCGGCCAGCGAATGCATGGTTTCGCGCACGAAATACTGCAGCTCCGTCACCTCATTGGTGATGCGCCGGTCATTGTCGATCAAGTGCCACAACGGCAGCTTTTCCAGAGCCTGACACCAAAGGCCTTCGATCATCGAGCGGAACACCGCCTTGGCGTCGTCAGGATCATTCTGGCTATCGAGCCATATGGCGACGGTCAAGCCGGCAATCGCCGGATCATCCGGCGCGATCGTATTCATCCGGTCGCGGATCGCCATCGAACCGACATATGTTCGTTCCGCCTCCCGAGTGGACATCGCCGGTTGGGCGACGAAGTCGCCATCGAGATAAGTCTCGACCAGCGTCATGCCGCGCGCCTCGACCAGGGCCATCACCTCCGGCATGTCCTCGCACAGGAACTGGCCGCCGCTGTCGATGCGCTCGCCAAGCCCATTCTGTCTGGCTTCTACGCGTCCGCCGACGCGGTCGCGCGCCTCGAGCAGCAGGAAGTCGATGCCGGCTGCCTTCAGCTCGAGCGCCGCCGACAGGCCGGTGAAGCCGGCACCGACTATGACGACGTCGGTTCTTTCCGGTTCGCTCGTCAATAGCCGGCCTTGATCTTCTCGAACTCGGCAACCATGCGCTGCTTGAGCGCCGGTGGCACCGGCTGCTGGAACAACGTCTTGTCGAGGAATTTGTCGAGATTGTCGAAGCCGCGGTCGACCAGCACCGTGTGGTCGATGGCAGCCATGCCTGCGCCATTGCCATGGCCGTAGCCGAAGGTCTTGACCAAATAGTCCGACACGGCGGGTGCATTGACGGAGTTCAAGAAATCATAGGCTTCGTCGAGCTTGCCCGGCGCATCCTTCATCAGCACATAGCCGCACACCCAGGTCGAAATGCCTTCCTTGGTGTCGCGGTTCATGGCGATCGGCATGCCTTGGCGCTTGAGCGTCACGAAGGTCTCGTTCCAGCCCCAGACCAGATCGACTTCATTGCCGATAAAGGCCTGGTTGAGATCGGTGTCATCGGTCCAGTAGAAGCGAATGTTCTTGTGCACATCGCGCAAGAAGGCGGATGCCTCCTGGAACTGTGCGTCGGTCATCTTGGTCCAGTCCTTGAGGCCGATGACGAGGCTCGCCAGCGCATAGGCGTCGTCGACATTGTCACCGATGGTGACGCGGCCTTTGAACTTGGGATCGGCAAAAATCCTGAGCGATTGCGCCTGTTCAGCAGTCACCTTGTCGGTGCGAAAGAGCAGCGAGGTGTTGCCCCAGTCGAACGGCATGAACCAGGCCTTGCCGTCGGCGGTGGTGGCGAGATCCTTCATCGCCATGATGCCGGGATTGAGGTCCTTCCAGCCGGCGATCCTGGAGGTGTCGAGCGGCTGCAGCATGCCGGCCTCGCGCCACTTGACCACGCTTTGCGAACAGGGGTGGGCGATATCGGCCTTGAAGCCTGCCCGCATCTTCTCGAAGGCTTCGTCCTCGTCGCCAAAGAAAGCGAAGGTCGGCTCGGCGCCGTATTTGGTAGCGTAAGCGGGGTGCAGCAGCGGATCTTCATAGCCCGACCAGTCGAACACCACGAGGTCGCCGCCGCCTTGCGCCAAGGCATAGAGGGAGCCCGCACCGATCAAACACGCGGCGGCAAGGGCAAGGCGGCGTAGCACTGACTTCATGGCTCGAAAACTCCCCCGTCGCGAAAAAGGTTGCTGCGACGTTAGGAGAATTCGGCTTCTTTGGCGAGCCTGTCCGCCCGCCATGTCGACGGGCGGACGGACCGGCGAGACAGGCTCAATAGCCGGCTTTGATCTTCTCGAATTCGGCGATCATCTTGAGCTTGAGTTCGGAAGGAACCGGCGACTGGAACAGCGTCTTGTCGACGAATTTCTGCACGTCGTCATAGCCCTTTTCCTTCAGCACCGCCTGATCGACGCCGGCCATGCCCTTGGCATTGGCCTGGCCATAGCCCCAGTCCTTGACCAGCACCTTGGCGGTCTCCGGATCGTTGACGGCGTTCAGATAGTCATAGGCCTTGTCGACATTGCCGGGCGCGTCCTTGAACAGCACGTAGCCGCAGACCCAGGTCGAAATGCCTTCGTCGGTGTCCTTCTTGGACATGATCGGCACACCGGCGGCAACCGACTGTACCGTCGCGTCATTCCATGCCCAGGCGAGGTCGACCTCGCCACCGCTCAGCAACTGCACGACGTCGGTGGTGTCGGTCCAGTAGGAGCGCACGTTCTTGTGCACCTGGCGCAGGAAATCCGAAGCCTGCTTGAACTGGTCGTCGGTCATCTTGGTCCAGTCCTTGAGGCCGATGGCGAGGCTCGCCAGCGCATAGGCGTCGTCGACATTGTCGCCGATCGACACCCGTCCCTTGAACTTGGGGTCGGCGAAGGCCTTTAGCGATTGTACGTCCTTGGCGTCGATCTTGGAGGTGTTGTAGGTGAGCTGGGTGTTGCCCCAATCCCAAGGCATGAACCACGCCTTGCCGTCCGGGGTGGTGGCAAGATCCTTCATCGCCATGATGCCGGGATTGAGGTCCTTCCAGCCCGTGATCTTCGACGTGTCGAGCGGCTGCAAGAGGCCCGCCTCGCGCCATTTCACCACGCTCTGCGAGCAGGGATGGCCGAGGTCGGCCTTGAAGCCGGAGCGAACCTTCTCGAACGCCTCGTCCTCGTCGCCGAAGAAGGCGAAGGTTGGCGAGTCGCCGTTCTTCTCGACATACTTCGGGTGGAAGCTGGGGTCTTCGTAGCCGGACCAGTCGAACACGATCAAGTCCTTGTCGGCGGCGACCGCAAGTGCGGCGGCCGACGCCGCCAACGTTCCGGCCAGCACCAGGGTCAGTGTCAGGCGTCTTGTCAGTGTCTTCATTGCTGTTCCATCCTCTGTGGTTTTCTTATGGTTTCGCCGCGCCGGCCGCCTTCCACGGATAGTGTTTGGGGAATGCCGCCGACAGGAATTCATTGGCCGCCTGCAAGGCGGTTTCACGGGTGGTGTCCTCGGTGCCCATCATCAGCCGCAGCCACAACCCTTCGGTCATGGCACTGAGTGCCAGCGCCATGACCTGCGGCTCATAGGCATAGTCGCCGCTCTGCTTCAGCGCCGCGCAAAGGTCGATGAAGATGTTTTGGTAGACGGCATCGCGGGCACTGCTCAGCGCCTGATAGGTCGGCCGCGACTTGGCCTCGCCCCAGAAGGCGCACCAGGCGGCGAGCTTGCGCTTGTTGCAGATCGAACGATCGAAATCGGCCGCGACCAGCGCCTGGAGTTGCCGAGCCGGATCATCGCCGGCCTTCTGCAGGGCATTGCGCCAATGCGCCGAGTACTCGTCATACATATGCTGCAAGGTCGCTATGAGCAGTTTTTCCTTGCTCTCGAAATGGAAATTGACGATGCCGCGCGACAGGCCAGCGCCGTCGGCGACATCGGCCATCGTCGTCTCCGAATAGCCGCGCTTGGCCAGTGAATCGATCGTCGCCTCGATGAGCTGAAGCTGCCTGACCTCCTTCGAGGCCTTGCGTCCGCGCTTCTCGGATTCAGTTTTCCGCATTGGTTCAAGGAGGGCGTCCCTGGCGTCTGCCGTCTTCATGGGTCTGATGGTCTCCAGCATCGCCGGCTATCCAACCGGCTTCCGACCGCGAAGATGAGTGGGACGGTGTTCGCCACTGTCAAGCACCTTCTGCATGGCTTCCCAGGTTCGGATGTTCTTGTCGACATAGGCTGCGCCGACCACAGCCGCGACCGTCGGATAGAGCGGCCCTTTCAGCCTTTCCAGCTCGCCGCGCGCGACATCGCGGTACCAGGGATTGCGGTCCCTGATGGTGACATCGGCAAAGCCGGCCCGGCGCATCGCCTGCGCATAGCGGGAGGGCGATGCCATGGCGAAGGACAGGCCTTCGGCGGCGATGTAGGCCTTCATCTCGGGCGACGGTTCGCCGTCATGCGAGATCATCCAGTTGGAGGCGGCAAAGACACCGCCCGGCTTCAGTACGCGGAAGATTTCGGCGAACAGGGCATCCTTGTCGGGCACATGCAGCAACGCATCCTTGGAGAAGACGACATCGAAGGAATGGTCGGCGAAAGGCAGCGAGCCCGGTGGCGCCTGGATGAAGCTGACACGATCCGTGAGCCCACGCGCGGCGGCGCGGCGCCGAGCTGTCTCGATCACCGGCTGTTCGACATCGAAGCCGGTGGCGCGGGCAGCGCCATGGCGCTCGACCAGATGCAGCGTGATGCCGCCCGAGCCGCAGCCGATGTCGAGGATCGTCTTGCCCCGGAGCGAGAGCCCTTCGACCACCCGGTCGACCTCTTCCGGCCCGGCGGGCGACAGGTAGCCGTCGCCCCACAGCGCCTCGAGGAAGCGGATGGCGGTGTCGTCATACTCCGGCTCGGCTGCTGCCGTTTCGATCATCGCACCTCGGCCCCATCAGCCGATTTGAGCACTTTCGATTGTCGGCAAAGCGTAGCGCATACAGAGCAAAACGCAACACCATTTGTTGAACATTCATTCAATATGGCTGGACAAAATGGCGGCTGCCATGCCAAATTCCGCGCATTCGGGAACAGATCACGCAAAAATGAAGAGCGGGTCGCACGGGAAGACTGGGCCAAAATGAAAGCTTGGGATGCGATCATCATCGGCGGCGGACACAACGGCCTGGTCAACGCCTGCTATCTGCAGCGCGCCGGCCTCGACGTGCTGGTGATCGAGAAGAACGACTGGGTCGGCGGTGCCGCCACCAGCCGGGAATTGACGCCGGGCTTCCTCTATTCCAACTGCTCCTATGTCTGCTCGCTCTTTCGCCCCGAGATCATGCGCGACCTCGAATTGCCGCGCTTCGGACTGCAGGTCATCTCCTATGAGGGTGGCGCGGTGTTCACGCGCGACGGTGACTACCTCGCCAACTACCGCGACCACGATGCCCACCGGCGCGAGTTCGCCCGCTTCTCGATACGCGACGCCGAAGCCTATGACCGCTACGCCCGCGACGTGACGCGGCAGTGCCGTTTCATCCAGCCGCTGTTGATGCGTACCGCGCCCGACCCGACCAGCCTGCGGCCGCGTGACCTCGGCGAGCTTCTCTATCTCGGCAAGAAATTCGCCGGCCTGTCGGCGCAGGAAATGGCGTTGACGCTGCGCTTCTGGACCATGTCGATCTCGGAGTTCCTCGACGAATATTTCGAGACCGACGTCATCAAGGCGAACTTCGCATTGTCCGGCATCATCGGCACCGCGCTCGGGCCGATGTCGCCCGGCACCGCCTACGTGCTGCTGCATCACTATATGGGCGAGGTCGATGGCTCAGTCGGCGCCTGGGGTTATGCGCGCGGCGGCATGGGCGCGGTCACCAAGGCGCTGGCCGCGTCGTTCAAGGCCTCGGGCGGCACCATCCGCACCGGTGCTGAGGTCGACCATGTGCTGATCGGCAGGGGCAAGGCCAAGGGCGTTGTGCTGGCTGGCGGCGAGGAGATCTATGGCAAGCTCGTCGTCTCCAATGCCGACGTGAAGCGGACCTTCCTGAAGCTGGTCGAGGAAAAGGAACTGCCCGACATCTTCCTGCGCCGGGTCAGGAACTTCAAGATCCGCGGCTCGTCCGGCAAGGTCAATATCGCCCTTGACTCGCTGCCGGAATTCCCGGCGCTGCCGAAGGATTCGCCGGTCTATCGCGGTGACATGCATTTCACCGATTCGGTGGAGCGCATGGAGCGCGCCTATGACGACTGGAAGGCCGGGCGCTGGTCGGCTGACCCCTTCCTCGACATGGTCATTCCAACGACGCTCGACCCGACCATGGCGCCGCCCGGCAAGCACTTCATGAGCTGCTTCGTGCAATACGCACCACCGAAGATCGGCGGTCGAGAATGGACCGATGCCGACCGCGACGGCTTCGCCGAAAGCGTGATTTCGCAGATCGCAGAGTACTCGCCCGGCTTTCGCGATCGCATCGTTCATATGGAAGTGCGCACGCCGCGCGAGATCGAAGCCGAGGTCGGCCTCACCGAAGGCAACATCTTCCAGGGCGAACTGACCTTCGACCAGCTTTTGTTCAACCGCCCAGTTCCAGGTTACGCGCAGTACCGCTCGCCGGTCGGCGGCCTCTATATCTGCGGCTCCTCGACCCATCCCGGCGGCGGCGTCATGGGTGCGCCCGGCCGCAATGCCGCCGCGGAAATCCTGCGCGACCTCGCCAAATCGACCTCGCATATGAGTGCTGCCCATGACGTCATCTGAGACAATCGTCATTGGCGGCGGCCACAACGGCCTCGTCGCCGCGGCCACGCTGGCCAAGGCCGGCCGCAATGTGCTGGTGCTGGAAGCCGGAAGCGAAGTCGGTGGCGCCGCGCGCACCGAGGAATTCGCACCGGGCTTTCGCGTCTCGTCAATCGCCCATCTGCTGAATCGGCTGCATCCCGATGTGGTCAAGGCGCTGGAGCTGGACAGGCACGGGCTGCAATTCGCGCGTGCCGACTTCATGCCGTCGGTTGCGCTGTCGAGGGACGGCCCGCCACTGGTCCTGCATGGCGCCTATGGCGAGGTGCTGACCGGCGCCAGTTCGTCCGAGCAGGCGGCCTGGAAGGAATTGCGCGCGCAGTTGCTGCGCTATGCCGGTGTATTGAAGCCGTTCCTGTCCCGCCGCCCGCCCGATCTCGCCGGCATGTCGCTGCTCGAGACCGCCTCGCTCGGCCAGGCCGCGCTGGCGCTGAAGAAACTGGGCAAGGAAGACATGCGCGACTTCCTGCGCGTGCTCTTGATGAACGTTGCCGACCTGCTCGACGAACAGCTGGCCGATATCAGGCTGAAGGGGCTGCTCGCCTTCGACGCGACGCTGGGCAGCCATCTCGGCCCCCGCTCGCCAACCTCATTGCTCGGCCTCTACTACCGGCTGGCCGGCGAGACCGGCGGTGCGGTCGGCGCGCAGATGCTGCCGCAAGGCGGCATGGGCGCGGTTGTCGCTGCCATCCGCGCCGCAGCGGAAAAAGCCGGCGTTACCGTCCGCACGTCGACGCCGGTGGCGAGGATCATCGTCGAGAAAGGCCGTGCAGTTGGTGTCGCGCTCGACACTGGCGAGGTGCTGCGTGCCAGGACGATCATTTCGGCCATCAATCCGGCGACCACCTTCCTCGACCTTGTCGGACCGCGCGAGATCGATACCGGCTTTGTGCGCAAGGTGAAGAACATTCGCATGAAAGGCGATGCGGCCAAGCTCAATCTGGCGCTCGTCCGGCCCCCGCAATTCAAAGGTGTCGATGCCGCCGGCCACAAGGGCCGCCTGGTGATCGCGCCCTCGCCCGACCATGTCGAGCGCGCTTTCAACCCGTCCAAATATGGCGAATTCTCACCCGAGCCGGTGATGGAGATCACATTGCCCAGCCTTGCCGACCCGTCGCTCGCGCCCAGCGGCGCCTGCGTGCTGTCGGCGGTCGTGCAATACGCGCCCTACGCGCTGAAAGAGGGCTGGGATGCTGGCAAGCCGAAATTCCTCAAGGCGATCATGGCTCAGCTCGAAGCCTATGCGCCTGGCATCGGCAAAAGCGTGGTGCACGCCGAGCTTTTGACGCCGGCCGATATCGAAACGCGCTACCGCATGCCGGGCGGCCAGTGGCACCACGGCGAATTGCAGGCCGACCAGATGCTGATCTCGCGACCGGTGTCCGGCTGGTCGGGTTATGACACACCGCTCGAAGGGCTGTTCCTGGCCGGAGCCGGCTCTCATCCCGGCGGCGGCGTCTCCGGCGCTCCCGGCCTCAACGCCGCGCGGCGCATCATCGCGATGAAGGGGTAGGCCATGGCCCAGCCAACCAGGAAGAAGCTAGTCTCGAAGACAGTAAACGCGGCCGTTTCCGCCCGCATCGCTGCGCAGGACCATTTCCGCACGCTGCGGCTCGGCACGCCGTTCCAGCCGCGCATCGACGCGCTGGCAAAAACCCAGGACTGGTACAATTGGGCCGGCTACCGCGCCCCGCATTCGCTGTGGGACGAGGAACTCGAATACTTCGCCATCCGGAGCCAGGCGGCGCTGTTCGACATTTCGCCAATGACCAAATACCGGATCGAAGGGCCGGATGCCGAAGCCTTGCTCGACCGCGTCACCTTGCGCGATGTCACCAAGCTGAAACCCGGCCGTGTCCACTACACGGCGTGGTGCGACGACGAGGGCTTCGTCCTCGATGACGGCACGCTGTTCCGCTTGTCGCCGACACGCTTTCGGCTGTGTTCGCAGGAGCGGCATCTGCCATGGCTGCTCGACAGCGCGATCGGTTTCGATGTGACGATCGAGGAGGAGACCGAGGCTGTCGCCGGGCTCGCGCTGCAAGGGCCGACCTCCTTCGCGGTGCTTCGTGATGCCGGCTTCGCCGGCGTCGAGAAGCTCAAAATATTCGACCTCGCCGATTTTCCTCATGATGGCGGCAGCGTCGGCATTTCGCGCACCGGCTTCACCGGCGATCTCGGCTATGAACTGTTCGTCTCGGCCGACAGGGCGCTCAGCCTGTGGGACCGGTTGATGACATCAGGCCAACTGCGCGGCATCCGCGCCATCGGCTACACCGCGCTCAATCGCGCCCGGCTCGAGGCCGGATTGATCGTCGCCAATGCGGATTTCACCACCGCCGAGCACGCCATCCGCGCCGACCGCTTGCGCATGCCGGACGAGATCGGCCTCGGCTTCATGATCGATCTGGAGAAAGGTCATTTCAACGGTCGCCGCGCCATCCTCGACGCCAGGGCAAAACGCAAGCTGCGCCATGTGCTGGTAGGGCTGGAGATCGAGGGCAACATCCCCGCCGAACATGCCATCGTCTACCACAAGAAAAGCCAGGAAGTCGGCCTGGTCAGCGCCGCCATGTGGTCGCCAATGGCTAAGCGCAACATCGCCATCGCCTCGCTGGCGCGACCGTACGGTGATACCATGGTCGAGGACCTCTGGGTCGAGATCTACGCCATGCGCGAGCTGCAGTATCAGAAGCTGATGAAGCGGGCCAAGGTGGTGGCGCGGCCCTTCATCAAGCTCGACCGCCGCACCGCCAATCCGCCGGCGGATTTCTGACCATGACCGACGAAGCCGGCAAGCAGGAAGAAGATGGGGAAGCCGCCGAGCAATGGGAGCTGGTCAACACGCCGCTCGGCGAGAAATGGTCGGGCCGCACGCGCTATGCCGCCGCCATGTTCTTCTACAAGGGCGGCGAGATGAGCGCCGAGACGCTCGAGGTGTACCGCATCTGCGCAAGGCTCGATTCGGAAGATCCGTTGCCGATCATCCGCGATCGCGGTGTCGGCAAGGACTGGCTCAAGCGCATGGGTTTCGAATAGGTCTTCTACCCGATGGTTCTCTCCAGCATGCTGAGCCAGTTGCGATAGGCGATCTTTTCGATCAGCGCGCGGCCGAAACCGCGCGCCGCCAATGCATCGATCAGCTTCGGCAAGCCGGCGACATCGCCGATGACGGCCGGGATCATGGCGCCGTCGAAATCCGAGCCGAGGCCGACACCGTCCTCGCCCAGCGCCTGCAGCAGCGAATCGACGTGGCGAACCATGATGTCGAGACTGGTATCCGCATTCATGCGGCCGTCCTCACGCAGGAATCCGGTGGCGAAGTTCAGCCCGACCATGCCGCCGGATTCGCGGATCGCGCCGAGCTGCCAGTCGGTGAGGTTGCGCGAATGGCCGCAGATCGCGTGCACGTTGGAATGGGTGGCGACCAGCGGCGCATCGCTGAGCGCTGCGACATCGCGAAAGCCCTTCTCGTTGAGATGCGACAGGTCGATCATGATCTTCAGCTGGTTGCACGCCTTGACCAGCGCCTTGCCGGCATCGGTCAGCCCGGGGCCGGTGTCGGGCGAGGACGGAAAGCGGAACGGCACGCCGTGGCCGAAGGCGTTCGGCCGGCTCCAGACGATGCCGAGCGAGCGCAGGCCGGCGGCATGCAACACGTCGAGCATTGTGAGCTCGGGATCGATCGCCTCGACCCCTTCGATATGGAATACCGCCGCAATCGAGCCTTGCGCCATGGCGTTGCGGACATCGCCGGCACTGCGGCAGACGGTGAGCCCCCCGGCTCGTTCCAGCCTGAACAGGATCGAGGCCATCGCGATCGTCGAGGTCAACGCATCGGCGCGCGGAACCTCTGGCGGCAGCGGCTCGGCATCGCTCGGCGCCAGTGGCACGGCGCTGCGCCTGGTTTTCTCGACAGGCGGCGGAAAGATGGCGAACATGCCGCCGGCAAAGCCACCGGCTTTCGCGCGCGGCAGGTCGACATGGCCGCCCGATTTCCCCTCGATGAACAACTTTTCGACATCCGTGTCTTTTGACTGGTAGAGTCTGAGCAACGTGTCGTTGTGGCCGTCGAAGACGGGAACGAGGTCGGATTCGGTCATTGGGGAATCATTCGGTTCGTTTGTCGGCGCGGTGGCTGCGATAGATCATATCCACTTAGGCAAGATGCGCTACCCGTGCAAATGCCAAAGCCATCGAAGCGGGACGACAGCCTGATGTCGCGCCCGTTTCGATCGACGAAATGCCGGCCGATCCTACTGCTTCAGCACGTCTGCCCACTCGTGGTGGCGGCGGAACTGGGCGTTCGCGAACGGGCAAAGCGGGATGATCTTCTTGCCCGCCGCGCGCGCATCCTCGACGGCGCGGGTGACGAGCCGAAGCCCGGCACCCTGACCGCGGAAGACGTCCGGCACTTCCGTATGGTCGATGATGATCTGGTGCTCGCCGATCTTGGTGAAGGTCATCTCGGCCTCGGCGCCCTCTGGCCCGCGCAGGACATAGCGACCCTTGGAACCGCGATCTTCCAGTTCGATTTCAGGCAGTTGGTCCGGCATCGCTATGCTCCCTGGATGGCACCGGCAAAGAGATGCTGTGCCGCCTCGATCTCGTTTGGCCGCACCTCGTGCCCGCCTTCATGCCACGCCACTGTGACATCGGCACCGTCGGCACGCAAATAGGCTTCAAGCCGCGTGGTCAGGTTCGGCGGACAGATTGGATCACGCCTGCCGGCGGTCACGAGAATGTGACGGCCGGCGAGACTGCCGTTGATCTCAGGTTCGAACGGGATCAGCGGATGCATCAGCGCCGTGGCATCGAACATCGCCGGCGCGGCGAACACCACCGAGGCCAGGATGTTGGCGCCGTTGGAATAGCCGAGGCCGAACACGGATGACGGCTTCGCCGCCTCGATATGAGCCCTGATGAAGCCGGCCATCTTGTCCGTTGCCCGCGCCAGATCGCCCATGTCGTAGACGCCCTCGCCGGTGCGGCGGAAGAAGCGCGCCGCACCATGCTCCGCCACATCGCCGCGCGGCGAGATGATGGTTGCCTGGGGCGAGAGATCGCGCCCCAGCGATAGAAGCTGGTTTTCATCGCCCCCGGTGCCGTGGAAGACGAAGAGCAGCGGACCGCCCGGCGAACCGGGCAGCACCTTGTAAGTGTAAGCGTCCTTGCTCATGGTCTCAGCCTTCCAGCTTCTGCAAATGCTGTTCGAGATAGGGCCGCAGGTGCTGGTGCTGCGTTGGCAGCTTCAGCGCCTCACCGAGATGAGCGGTATCCTCATCGCGATCGAAACCCG
Organism: Mesorhizobium sp. CNPSo 4670; assembly: GCF_057784235.1. Classification (NCBI taxonomy): domain Bacteria; kingdom Pseudomonadati; phylum Pseudomonadota; class Alphaproteobacteria; order Hyphomicrobiales; family Phyllobacteriaceae; genus Mesorhizobium; species Mesorhizobium sp. CNPSo 4670. Next base: position 76,020 of record NZ_JBWJFQ010000005.1, read on the forward strand.
GTTCGTTGGTGGCGACTTCGAACAGCACGCCACCCGGCGTGCGGAAATAGATCGCCCAGAAATAATCGCGGTCGATCACCGGCGTCACCTGATAGCCGGTGTCCATCAGCGCCTTGCGGACTTCGAGCTGCTTGGCGCGGTTCTCGACGGCGAAGGCGACATGGTGGACGGAGCCCGCGCCGAGATCGGCGAAAGCGGCACCCGGGAACGATTCGATGTCGACGACGTCGGCGCCATTGCCGTTCTTCACCGCCAGCCGCCGGACATTTCCCGACTTGTCGATCTCCTCGTAGCCCATGAACTTCAGCAGCTCCTCGGTGGCGCCGCCATCCTTCAGCCTGAGCGACACGGAGTGAAAGCCGCGGATCGCCTCATCGGTGGGGATGCCGCCTTTCGCCCATGGCTTTCTGGCGTCGGCCTTGTCCTCGACCAGGGCGAAACCATCGCCGTCCGGTCCGGCAAAGGCCAGGCGCTTCTCGCCGAATGTCTCGTCGCGCGACAGGCCCGAGACGCCTTCATCGGCAAAACGCTTTTCCCAATAAGCGAGCGTGCCTTCCGGCACGGAGTAGACCGTGGTGCCGACTTCACCGACGCCATGACGGCCCTTGCCAATGTTGGGAAACGGAAAATAGGTCATCACCGAACCCGGCGTGCCGGCCTCGTCGCCATAGTAGAGATGGTAAACGTCAGGCGCATCGAAATTGACGGTCTTCTTGACCCGGCGCTGGCCGAGTTTCCTGGTGAAGAAATCGTTGTTCTGCCGTGCATCCCTGGCCATCGAGGTGACGTGATGGAGGCCCTTGATCTGATCGAGCATGGTCTTGCTCCTTCCCTTGGTGCTTCTGCGGCCCTAGCCGCTGTCCACGCCTATATGAGGACACCACCGCCTGCGGCAAAGGCGGCAAACACAGAATGGACTGTGCTTTAATAGTGAACAACCAAAATGCCTTTGTTCACCAACTGACGAACATGGCAGGCTTGCGCCGTCGCCGGAATTCGGTTCCATGGGCGGCGTTCGACCATAGAGGATAAGGGTATCGCGAGTGACCGGAAAAGCCAGGCGCCCGAATGTTCTTCTGATCACATGCGACCAGTGGCGCGGTGATTGCCTGTCGGCTGCCGGCCATCCGGTTGTGAAGACGCCGAATGCCGACGCGCTGGCCGCCGAGGGTGTGCTGTTCAAACGGCACTATGGTGGTGCGGCACCTTGCTCGCCGGCCCGCGCCTGCCTCTACACCGGCCTCTACCAGATGAACAACCGCGTCTGCCGCAACGGCACGCCGCTCGACGCCCGTCACGGCAACATCGCGCTGCATGCCCGGAGGCTCGGCTATGATCCGACGCTGTTCGGCTACACCGACATATCGCTCGACCCGCGCCTGCTGGCGCCGGGTGACCCACGGCTGCAAAGCTATGAAGGCGTGCTGCCTGGATTCACGGTGCGCCAGTTGCTGCCCGAGCATCAGAAGCAGTGGCTGTCCTGGCTCAAGCAGCGGGGCATCGATACCGGCGCCGGATCGCCGAATATCCATCGCCCGGTGAACGAAGGCGGCAAGGCCGAGGCCGGCGTCAGCAACGCACCGCCCGTTTATTCGAAGGACGAAACCCCATCCTCCTTTCTGACCGGCGAATTCACGCGCTGGCTCAGCGAGCAGGAGAACGATGTGCCATGGTTTGCCCATCTTTCCTTCATCAGCCCGCACCCGCCCTTCATCGCGCCCGAGCCGTACAACAATTTGTATGATCCAGCTGCCGGTCCTGCCTTCCACCGTGCAGCGAACTGGCAGGCAGAAGCGGAGAGCCATCCCTATCTCGGCTATGATCTCGGCCGGCAGAAGCAGGCCAAGTTCCGCCCCGACGCCAGTGGCAAGGTGCATGATTGGAGCGGCGACGACTTTCGCCGCATCCGCGCGATCTACTACGGCATGATCTCGGAGGTCGACGCGCAGCTCGGCCGTATCTGGCAAGCGGTCAAGGCCGCGGGCACGTGGGACGACACCATCATCGTGCTGACCTCGGACCACGCCGAGATGATGGGCGACCATTTCATGCTGGGCAAGGGCGGCTATTTCGACGGCAGCTACCACATTCCGCTGATCATCCGCGACCCGCGTCACGGCAAGGCTGCCGGCGGCAGTGTCGATCGGTTCACCGAAGCGGTGGACATTTTGCCGACGCTTCTCGACCTGCTCGGCGAAGCCCCACAACCGCATCTCGACGGATGCTCGTTGAAGCCGTTTCTGAGCGGCGGGAGCAATGCGGCGTGGCGCGATGCCGCGCATTGGGAGTTCGATTTCCGCTCGATTGCCGAGGGCGAAGCCGAACGGCATTTCGGCATCGCCTCACGCCAATGCAATCTCGCCGTCATCCGCACGGAAAAATTCAAATATGTGCATTTCGGCGGTAACTTGCCGCCGCTGCTGTTCGACCTGGAAAGCGATCCGGGCGAATTGAACGACCTCGCCGCCGATCCGGCCCACCTGGCCGTGCGGCTGGAGTTCGCCGAAAGGCTGCTTGCCTGGCGGGCTGAACATCTCGACCAGTCGTTGGCATTGGCCGAACTGACCGAGCATGGCGTTGCCGGCCATGCTAGCAGGGGATCAAGGCAGTAGGGCGGTAGGCCTGGATGCGCCGCACCCTACTGCCCTACTGCCCTACTGCCCTACTGCTGCCCTACTATCCTACTGTACGATCATGCGCTGCTGGTCACGCTTCTCCGTATAGCTGCCCTTGTCGTAAGCAGTTTGAGCCTCGAGCTGTTCCTTGGTGAAGGTCGTGTACAGGTACTTCCTGCCATCCTTGTCGGTCATGAATTTGAGATTATCCATGCCGACCGCGACTTCCTTCTCGCCAATGCCGAGGAAGCCGCCGACGTTGACGATCACAGCGTCAGTCTTGTTGTCGGGCGCCAGCACGACGTCACCGATTTCGCCAACCTTGGCATCATTGGCGCCGTAGACGGTCGTGCCCTTCAGGTCGTCGGCGCGAATCTCGCCGACAGGCATCTCGGTCAAGGTCGACTTGTCGATTGCCGCCGTCTGGGTCTGGTCGGGTGCCGAGGCATCGGGTGTCGAAGCAGCAGGAGCCTCAGCCGTCTTGTCAGCCGGTGCGACGGCAGGAGCCGTGGCATCGGACGGTGCAGCAGCCGGTGCGGTTGCAGCCGGCTCATTGGAAGCCGTCGTTGCCGGTGCCGGATCATAGGCCTTGCGGTTGAAATCCGGCTGCGCCTGAAGCTCCTCCTTGGTGGTCTGGGCCACCAGCCAGCGGTCGCCGTTTTTCTCCGCCCACTGGGCCTTGCCGAAGTCATAGGTGACATTCTTGGCGCCAAGGCCGAGGAACCCGCCGACGCCGATGACAAGCGACTCGGCCTTGCCTTCCTTCGTCAGCACGATGTCGTTGACGCTGCCTATGTTCTGCGCGTCATCGCCGGTGCCGTTGTAGACGGTTTCGCCAATGATGTTGGTGGCGAGATTGCCGTCGGCGCGCTTCACCGGTTCGGCCGGCGCAGCATTCATGTCGACGGGTGTCTGCGCGGTGTCAGCCGGCGCGGATGCCGGAGCGTTTGCATCCGTCGATGCGACCGGCGCCGGAGCAGGCGCATAGGGCTTGCTGTCGAACTCCGGCTGCGCCGTCAGTTCGTCCTTGGTCGTCTGGGCAACCAGCCAGCGGTCGCCGTTCCTTTCGGCCCATTGCAGCTTGTCGTATTCGAAAGCGACATTCTTCGCTCCGACACCCAGAAAACCGCCAACGCCGATGACTACGGACTTGGCCTGGCCATCCTTGTCAAAGACGACATCGCTGACCTTGCCGATGTTCTCGGCATCGTCGCCGGTGCCGTTGTAGACGGTTTCACCGATGATGTTGGTGACGATGCTGCCTTCGGTGCGCACCGGAGCGGCGGCTGGCTCCTGAACTGCGGGGGTCTGGGCGGGCGCCGGGGATGTCGCATTCTGCGCATAGGCCCCGGTCGCGACCAGCGCTGCGAGTGCGGTCGTGGCTAAGAGGTTGCGGGTCATGATGATCTCTCCTCGTGGGTGATTTCGTACGCGCCGCGCCCGGTTGAACCGTCGCTGAGGAGGTTCGGACGCGGCATCTTCTTCACAACGTCGTGACCATGCTGTTGTTCCGACAAAACACTTCGCGTCGTGGCGAAGCCAAGAAGCGGGGAAGCGCCGGCGATTTCTCAAAAACGGAACCTTTCCCGCTTGGTCGCGTTTCAGCCCGTGGCTGGGTCTATCCCGGCCGTATCGTGATGGAATGGCGGAGCGGGGCATGAAATTTGCTGCGGTGCTGAACCGGGACGGCGGCACCTTGCGCACAACGGACCTTGCCGCCTTTTCCGACAGGATGCGCCAGACCCTGGAGACGGCAGGCCACTCCCTCAGCATTGATGTTGTTGCCGGCAAGGACGTGGTGGAGACGCTCGATGGCGCTGCATCGCGACGCGCTGTCGATGTCGTGCTGGCCGGCGGCGGTGATGGAACCATTTCCGCCGCGGCCGCTCGGCTGATGGGCACCAGGAAGGCGCTTGCCATATTGCCGGCCGGCACGATGAATCTGTTCGCACGCGGACTGGGTATTCCGCAATCCCTCGATGCCGCGCTGAAATCCTTCGCCGATGGCGAAATCATCGCAGTCGACGTGGCCACGGCAAACGGCCGGCCCTTCGTTCATCAGTTCTCGATCGGCATGCATGCAAAGATGGTGCAGCTGCGCCAGAAAATGGAATTCGGTTCACGTCTGGGAAAGATCGGCGCCTCGGCCAAGGCGGCCTGGGCGACGATCAACAATCCACCGGCGATGAACGTGACGCTCAGCATCGGCAACGCCGAGATGGCGGCCCGCATCACCGGCATCGGCATCACCAACAATCTGTTCGGCGAAGGCCACCTGCCCTACGCCGACAACCCGGCGGGCGGCGTGCTTGGCGTCTATGTCACGGTGGCGCAGCAGCGTGCGGAACTGGTCAAATTCTTCTTCAACATGGCGCGCGGAAAATGGCGCGACAACGAACACGTGGAAATCCATCAAGCTGACCGAACGGTCCTGAAAATCCATTCGGGCAGCAGCAAGTTCCGCGCCGTCATCGACGGTGAACTGGTCCGGCTTGACCGTGAGACGACGATCGAAATCCGGCCTGGCGCACTGAATGTCCTGGTGCCGGCCCGCATCGCAGAGGCGAAGGCTGCCTGATGCGATCTCGAACGATGAAGGCCGAAAATCTAGCCGCCTGGCGCGCTTCCTTGTTCTGTCGCCGGCGTCCTGGCCATTTCACCATAGATTTCGGCGATGCCCCAGGCAGCGAAGGCCAGAAGCAGCGCGGCAATCAGGATACGCAAGCCGTGCCAACCCCAACCTCCCTGTCGCGCTTTGTTTTCGGGGATGATCTTGGTCATGATCGGTCCTTGTCTGGCATTACGCCAACTGCCACGGTCGGCAAAACACGGTCGGGTAACGGTTCCTCGCTGGGATGGTTCCGGGGAAGCCGGGTGGTCATGAGCCGGCAGGTGCGAGATGCAGCGAAGGCCGGGACGGGCCATTGGGGACTTGGGTGAACAGCAAGGCGGAAACAGTGCCGAATCTGCCGGCCGAAGTAGCGCGCGCGGTCGAGGACGAGGACCGGCTGGCCGTGCTGCACGGTCTGGAGGCGTTGGATACGGCGGCCGATCCGGATTTCGACCGCATAAGCAGCCTTGCCGCGGCGGCTATGCAGGTTCCGATCGCCTTGGTGACGCTCGTCGACCACAAGCGCCAATGGTTCAAATCCTGTGTCGGTCTGGACGAGACCGAAACCGCGACCGACATCTCCTTCTGCGCCCATGCGATTGCCGCCGGCGACGAGCCGATGGTGGTGGCGGACGCCACGACGGACCCACGCTTCAAGGCCAACCCGCTGGTCACCGGCAAGCATCATCTCCGCTTCTACGCCGGCGCGCCGATGATCGTGGCTGGGGCCCGCATCGGCACGCTGTGCGTGCTCGATCGCAAGCCGCATGCCTTTCCGTCTAGCGCCATGCTCGAGCAGTTGAAGGCGCTCGCCGGCCTCGCCGGCAGCCTGTTCACCTTGAAGGATGCGACCCGCAGCGGCGCTATCGCCGAAGCAGCACTGGTGCGTGAGGAAAAGCGGCGCGCCATTGCGCTCGACGCAGCTTCGCTCGCCAGCTGGGCATGGGACATCCGCACCGACATCATCGAATGCGATACCTTACTGTCGGAGCTGTTCAACCTGCCGCGCTCGAACCGGCTGCGGGCGCGCGACATCCTCACCGCCATCGATCCTCGCGACGTCTACCAGACCGAAACCCGCTTTCGCGATGCCTTGACCGGCAGCGACGACTATTTCGGCGAATACCGGGTGAAGGGCTTTCATCCGCCGCGCTGGCTCGCCACGCGCGGCCGCGTCATCGAGCGCGACGGCGACGGCAAGCCGACCCTGATCTTCGGCGTCAACTACGACATCTCCGAGCGCAAGCTTGGCGACGAGCGGCAACGGCTGCTGCTGCGCGAGCTCAACCACCGCGTCAAGAACACGCTGGCGACCGTCCAGGCACTGGCGACGCAGACCGTGCGCCATGCCCGCCAGCCGAGCGAGTTCCTGGAAGCCTTTGGTGCCCGGCTTCAGGCCCTGGGCATCGCCCACAATCTGTTGTCCGACCGCGAGTGGCGCGGCATCGGCATCCGTGAACTCGTCCAGATCGAGGTCAGGCCTTTCGACACCGCCGACCAGCCGCGCATGACGATCTCCGGCGACGAGTTGTTGCTGTCGCCAGACCAGGCTGTCGGCCTTGGCCTGATCCTGCATGAACTGGCAAGCAATGCACTGCAATATGGCTCGCTGTCGGTGGCGTCAGGCAAGGTTGATCTCGGCTGGAGGACGAAAGGCAGAAAGGGGACCCGACGCCTCGTGCTGACCTGGCGCGAAAGCGGCGGCCCGCAAGTCGCCCCGCCGGAGCGACACGGCTTCGGCTCGATCCTCATCCGACGCAGCCTTGCCAAGGTCATTTCAAGCGAAGTAACCCATGAGTTCCGGCCGGAAGGCGTGTTTGCCGAAATATCGATGCCGCTGGAAGATCTGCCGAGTGAAAAGCCATGATGCCGAACCAAAAGGCCGCGACGCAAGGTTGAAGCCGGTTTTCGGAAGAGATCATGGTCAAAGAGAGAACCGACCTTACTTCCGCTCGTCTTCTTCCGGATCGTCTGGTTTCACGTTTTCGCGGTAGATGGCGTAGGCAGCCAGCGCCACGGCAGGACCCAGAATGACGCCGAGACCGCCCTTGCCCTTGAGCAGCGCCGGCAGCACGGCAAGCGCCGCGGTGATGCCGATCGCTTTCATGTCGGCATTGCGCTGTTGTGCCCGGCGCCGGGCACGTGAGCCTGCGGATATCTGGAAAATCAGCAGGATTAGCCCGGCAAGCAGCAGGAAACCGGCGCCAAAGCCCAGCGCGGCGGCAAGCGACCCGTAGCGACTTGCCGTCCAGATATAGGCTGCCCCGACCAGAAAGCCGAGGCCGCAGAGCGCCACTGATATGGCGAGCCCATAAACGATTGCCGCCGTGCGCGCCCGGCGCATGGCGGCGGCGGTTTCGCCCGATGCCAGACCTGCAATCAGGGATGCGAGCATTCCCATCTGGAATGCGACTAGCGACGCGCGAGGAGCGCGAAGAGGAAGCCGACGCCGGCGGCGATCGCCAGTGACGTCACCGGCTTTTCGCGTACGCTCGCCATTATCTGCTCTTCGATATCCTTGGCATTGCCGCGCAGGCTGTCAAAGGCTGCTTCGCCCTGCGCACGCAATTGCTCGACCCCTTCCGTAGCCGCACGCCGCGCGGTGCCGTAGCCATGCTCGCCGGTCTTGGCCAACTGCTTGGTAAGCTTGTCGATATCGGCCTTCAATTGCCTGATATCGGCTTCGAGATCTGAATTCGACGGGCTTTCGGTTGCGGTCTTTCCTGCGGCAGTTGCCATTGCTTAACTCCTTGTGATTGCTTGATTTCAAACGCGCCGCATGTCTCAAGGTTCCGGCATCAGGGAACAAAGTAGCCGAAAACGCTTGCGTGTGCACCCGATCCGCTGGCGCTGAAAAAGGCGTTTCGTCAGATCAGCGGCCGGCGCGCCTCGCCCAGCCCTTCCCAGCCGGCGAGTTGCTTGAGCCCTTCATTATCGGTGACCTCGCAACCGCCGTCGCGCCAGACAATCAGCTTTCGGTCCATCAGCTTGCGGATCGTCTTGTTGGTATGGACCAGCGACAGGCCGAGCGTGTCGGCGATGTGTTGTTGGGTGATCGGTATCTGGACAGATTGCTTGCCATTCAGGCCAACGACCTTGGCCCGGCTGCCGATGAAGGCGATAAGATAGGCGGCGCGCTCGATGGCGCTGCGCCGCCCGAGGCTGAGCAGATTCTCGTCCAGCATGCGCTCTTCGCGCGATGCGATCCAGGTGATGTCGTAGGCCAGCCCGGGATGGTTGCGGTAGAGTTCGTGGAGAGACTCGCGTTCGAAAACGCATAGCAGCATCGGCGACAGGGCCTCGACGGAATGCTGCATTTCGCCCATCACGCTGCCCTGCAGGCCGATCAGATCGCCGGGCATGAGATAGTTGAGGATCTGGCGGCGCCCATCCAGTAACAGCTTGTAGCGGAACGCCCAGCCGGAGAGCACGGTGTAGAGATGGGCACTGTGGCTTCCCTCCACCAGGACCGTGGCGCCCTTGTCGACGGCGAGCTCCCCCTTCTTGAATTTACTGATGAAGGCCAGTTCCTGCTTTTCGAAGTCGCGGAAGACCGGTAACGGCCGCAACGGGCAGTTCTCGCAAGGATACTGCCGACTGGAGACGGCACGACCGTTCTGGCCTGACATTTCGACCCCTCTTCGAAAGCCCGCACAAGGCTGCGTCACAACGCGTTAGCGCGGATCGAGGTTCCGCGCGGGCACATGTCTTTTTTAAATGACAGCTTGCCAAATAGCGATCATGACTCCATCCGTTACAAGGAGCCCTTGCCTGTGTCCCCTTTGCTTGATGGATTGCGGATTCTGGTCCTGGAGGATGAGTTTCTCATCGCCATGGATGTCGAGCAGCTTTGCCGCGATCATGGTGCGGGCGAGGTGGTGATCGCCCGCGATCTGGCCGAGATCGACGATCGACAAATCGCCACGCACTTCGACGCCGCCATTGTCGACCTTATGCTGGGTGGCGCCTCGACACTCGATTTCGCGTCGGGCCTACGCGCGGCAGGCGTGCCGTTCGTGTTTGCCTCGGGTTATTCGGATCCCGATGAAATCAAGACATCGTTTCCGGGCGTCAGGCTGGTCGGCAAGCCCTATTCGGGTGAGGACCTGATGCAAGCGGTGGCGGCGGCCTGCGGGCGGGGTTCTCCCGGCTGAGACACGATCCAACTTCTGCGGATCGCACCTTGCGATCGCAGCTCAGTTGGCCGGCGAGCCCGTGACCTGGGTCGAAATCGCATCCGGGCCATACTCGTCTTCGCCGGAGATCTTCAGGATCTCCTGCAATCGCGTGCGGGCCCGGCTGACCCGGCTCTTGATCGTCCCGACCGCGCAACCGCAGATTTCGGCCGCCTCCTCGTAGGAGAAGCCCGACGCACCGATGAGGATGATGGCTTCGCGCTGGTCTTCCGGCAATTGCTCGAGGGCGCCGCGAAAATCCTTCAGGTCGAGCTGGCCATGCTGGGCCGGATGAACGGCGAGCCTGGCCGTCATGATACCGTCGCTGTCTTGCACCTCGCGCCCGCGCTTGCGCATCTGCGAATAGAATTCATTGCGCAGGATGGTGAACAGCCACGCCTTGAGATTGGTGCCGGGCTGGAAGCTCTCATGCTTGTCCCAGGCCTTGACCAGTGTTTCCTGGACGAGATCGTCCGCCTTGTCGGCATTTTGCGTGAGCGACACGGCAAAGGCGCGCAAGCTTGGGATTGCCCCAAGCAGATCGGTCTTGAAGCCTTGGGAGACCGCTGCCATGCTTCAGTCCTTCTTCTGTGCGGGTTCGGCCTGTTCCAGTTGACTGAGCAACTGTGCGAAGCGATCCGGCACATCGTCAGAGACCAGCTCATCGTAATATTGTTTGAGTTTGCGTCCGATTTCGGAATTCGGCCCGAGTGCGTCACTGGACCCGTTCCGGCGCCTGCCCGCGACGCCAGCCAGAATATCTTTCGTCATATCCTTCATTTTGCCCTTGTATTCCCAGCGCCCAAGCCGCTCATAACACTACTCAACACAACGCAAGCGGCCCCCTCGTCTGGTTGCCCGTCCAAACTTCAAACGCCGTCCCGGCGCGTTAGTTCCATCAAGGTCGGAACTTTTTCTCAAGACCCGCGTTGTTTGACCGGGGCTTGCAATCAGCTTGACCTGCACTCTATGCATCCACGTCATTCTGAGGGAGACGTCTTACCATGAGCTTATCAGCCACCATCGCACCACATCTGCCGTTCCTGCGCCGCTTCTCGCGGGCCGTTTCCGGATCGCAGGAAAGTGGCGACGCGCTGGTCGCCGCGATGCTGGAAGCCATCATCGCCGATATCGATATCTTTCCCGAGGCCTCGAGCGACCGCATCGCGCTTTACAAGGTGTTCGCCAAGCTGTTCACGTCGGTCGCTATCCGCGTCCCGCAGGAGCAGGCGCAGTCGCCATGGGAACAGCGCGCCGCCGCCAATCTGAACGCGATTGCGCCGCGTCCCCGCCAGGCCTTCCTGTTGGTAGCCGTCGAAGGTTTCAGTGAAGACGAGGCGGCCGAGATCCTCGATGCCGGCGACCAAGAGTTTTCAGAGTTGCTTGCCCAGGCAAGCAACGAAATATCCCGCCAGGTGGCAACGGACGTGCTGATCATCGAGGATGAACCGCTGATCGCCATGGACATAGAAGAAATGGTCGAGAGCCTCGGTCACCGCGTCGTCGGAACGGCGCGCACGCATGCCGAGGCGGTGACGATGTTCGGCAAGACGCGGCCCAAGATGGTGCTTGCCGACATCCAGCTTGCCGATGGCAGCTCGGGCATCGAGGCCGTGAACGAGATCCTGTCGTCGACGTCGGTGCCGGTCATCTTCATCACCGCCTTCCCCGAGCGTCTTTTGACCGGCGAACGCCCCGAGCCGGCATTCCTGGTCACCAAGCCGTTCAACCCCGACATGGTCAAGGCTCTGATCAGCCAGGCGCTGTTCTTCGATCGCCAGGCGAAAGCCGCCGCGTAGGGGCAGCAGCAGGCACGACGCGATATCAAAAGGCCGTCTGATGCGATGCATCAGACGGCCTTTGACATGCCGGGACCCCGTCATCTGCGAATTCCCGGCGCCACCCTGTCTGGAACGATTGGCAAGCATCGTCTTTTTCGGCAAATGGTGGAACAAACCGCATCTACCCACGTTTTCATCACACCATTCGAAGGAGATGGATCATGCTTTACTGGGCGCTCGTATTTCTCGTCGTGGCAATCATAGCCGGCGCGCTTGGTTTCGGCGGCATCGCCGGCACGTCTGCCGGCATAGCGCAGATATTGTTTTTCATCTTTCTCGCTTTCCTGGTCATTTCGCTTCTTGCCGGCCTGTTCAAACGGGCGTGAGGACCGAACGATCATCCGAGCGAACACTGGAAGCCGCACCCCTCAAACGGTTTCCAGCCACCGCCGGGCGGTGTCCTTCACAGGACACCGCCCGGCGGACCGCTTTTGGAGGCGGGTTTTCGGGAAGCCCTCTGGAACCCATTCCGCAGTGAGCCGACAGCCTGAGTTGGGTGGACAGATTGGCGATGCGTTCCCGGGCCGGAGATAGGAAAGACGACGTGCCAAGCGATGAAGTCATCGCCCTGCATCCCGCCGAAAGTGGCATGCAACTTGGCCGGGCTCTTCTCCACGCGCTGCACAATGCCGGCATTTCCGTTCTCTATCAGGATCGCGAACTGAAAACGGTTTGGGCGCGCAATATGCGTGCGCCTTGGGTTTCCGACACCGCGGACGGCAACGGCATCCTGCCCGCGGCGCAGATCGACCGCATCGGCGCGGCAAAGCGCGACGTCATCGCATCCGGCAATCCGCAACGCCTTGAAATCAGCGTCCCCGCCGAGGACGGCTTTCGCTGGTTTCAGGTCTGGGTCGACGCCGACCATGGCGATGGTGGAACGGTGCAAGGTGTCGTCACCACCATGGTCGAAACGACCGATCAGAAGCGCCGTGAGCAGACCCTGACGACGCTGTTGCGCGAAGTCAGCCATCGCTCGAAGAACCTCCTGGCGATCATTCAAAGCATAGCCACCCAGACCGGGCGCTATTCCGATGGCATCGCTGATTTCCTGACGCGCTTTCGCGGCCGGCTGCAGTCGCTGGCCTCGTCCCAGGATCTGGTGACCTCCTCAAATTGGCGCGGCGCCGCACTTCGCGAGCTGGTGTCGGGCCAGGTCGGTCGCAACGGGGTGAATCCGTCGCACGGCCTGCGCTTCCGCGGCGCAAATCCCTATCTCAATCCCAACGCCGCGCTGCACATCGGCCTTGCCATGCATGAACTCGCCGTCAATTCGGTCAGCTATGGCGCCCTTTCACGTGCGGACGGCTTCGTTGACGTCACGGCCGATCTCAATGCTGCTGCAGGCGGCCTGGCGCTGTCGCTGACATGGTCCGAAGCGATACCGGCGAGCGACGTCGAGCACAGCGAGAAGCGCTTCGGCAGTGTCGCGCTCGAGCGGGTCGTGCCCGCCTCTCTGAACGGAACGGCGACGCTGGAGCTGATACCCGGTCGCCTTGAATACCGCCTTGTCGTTCCGCACGGCAATTTCGAGACCGAGTAAGCGGCGGCGCCTCTCGTCTGATCATCCATCCTTAACCGGCTATTCACCATAAAAGCGGATTCTGTTTTTCCCAGGTACCGCTGGAACCTGCCGGACCGTCGAACATTGCCGCGTTGAAGTTGGTCTCCGGACGTCCGCCGACTGCGTCTGCTGTCGCGGTCGGCGCCGGAATTGCCCCTTTGCGCCGCGTTATTTCGCTGGTCGCCCTGCGGCCGAGGAACTTTGGCGGCTATGGACCGTTACTGTGGCGAGAGGACATGTCGCCATGGAACACATTGCTGCATTGTTGCTGGTCATCGGTTGCTCGAACACGATGGCCGACTGCCATGAATTGCAGGTACCGGTGAGCGTTTTCGAAACCGCCGACCAATGCGTCGCCGAACGGCCATTCGCGCTGGGCGACGTGCAGGGGCAGGCTCAGCACATCGTCGGCAAGTGCCTTGCCGTCGATCCGGCGTTGGAAGACGACTATGACCAGATCGTCTGGAACGTGCGCGCTGACGGCACGCTCGACGCTTCCCTGGCAATCTCCAACGTCGTGATCGCATCGAACGCGGCGCGCCCAGAAAAAGACTATCTTCGCCAACAATAGATTGCAGCAGCAAAGGCCGCCATTTAATGCTAAATGGCTGTCAGAGCTTACCAAAGTGTGGACACAAAGTGAGGAGTGACTCTATGCGGAAGATGATTATTGCCATGATTGCGGTGGCTGCCCTCAGCGGCTGCACCAGCACCGAGAAGGATGTGGTTGGCGGCGGCTTGATTGGCGCCGGTGTCGGCGGCTTGGTCGGCGGCGGCAAGGGCGCGCTGATCGGTGCGGCAGTCGGTGCCGGTTCCGGCCTGTTGGTTCGCAACCTGCGCAACGGCTATTGCCAGTATCGCGATCATCACGGCCGGATCTACACGGCTCGCTGCAACTAGTTCGGCGATAATCGAAACGTCGATCCGGAGACCGGCCCGCCGGCCTCCGGATTTTTGACGTCTGGAGGCGGCATTAGCCTGTCAGCGGAATCCTGATCTCCACATTCAACCCGTTATCGCGATAATCGCGGTTGATCGTGCCGCGCAATTCGCGCGTGACGTTGAGGTCGATCAGCTTGGTGCCGAATCCGGTCTTGGCCGGCGTCTCGAGTTTCTTCTGCCCGGTTTCGCGCCAGTTGAGAACCAGCACCCTGTCGCGCCCGCGCCCTTCGAGCGACCAGTCGACCTTAAGCGCCCAATCTCCCTTCAGCGAATTGGCTGAATTGCCGGTTTCGCCATATTTCAATGCATTCGTCGCCAGTTCGTGGAACGTCAGGCCGAGCGCCTGCGTCGTGGTTTCGTCGAGCAGCACCTCCGGCCCCGTCAGAAGCTCTTCGGGCAGCTCCTTGCCGAACACCTGACCGAGCTCGATGCGCAGGAGATCGCCAAGGTCTGCCTTCTGCCAGCGCGAGCGCGTCAGCATGTCCTGAGACGCCGCCATCGCCTGCAGCCTGGCCGAGAAGGACGAGGAAAATTCGTTGACGTCAGTGGCCCGCGAAGCGGTCTGGCGCGCGATCGCCAGCACTCGGGTGATCGAATTCTTGATGCGGTGCTTCATCTCCTGCAGCATCAGGTCTTTTTCAAGCAGGCTCTTTTCCGTCGTCTCATGCAGGCGCGACGCCGCCTCATAGGCCCGCTCCTGATAGCGCGCCACCAGAGCGATGGCGCCCGCCAGGAGCAAGCCGAACAGCCCCAGCATCACCGGAATGGCGCGCGACGACGGCTGCGAGAAGGCGCTTGTCGGCCGAAACAGGACCGTCCACGGCTGGCCGGCCACCATGATCTTGCGGGTGACCAGCAGCCTGTCCCCTAAGGATGACACTGGCGGCGTCTCCGACCGGAACAAGAGATTGTCGCCACTCACAGCGCCGTCATAGATTTCCGTGTTGACCGGCAGCAGCGGCGACCGGCTGAGCGCTATCTGGAAGAGGTCCCGTGCCCGAAAGGCCGCGTAGAGAAAGCCGGCCGTGGAGGACCTGGACGCATTGATGACATCGGGAGCCGTTTCGACATTGAGCCGCACGAAGACCAGGAAGCCGGGGAACGTCTGCGCGGCACCCGTGCTCTGGCCGAGCTGCACCAGCGCGCTGGCGTGCTGCTCATCGTCGGACATTGCCTTTTCGATGGCCACGCGCCGCACCGGTTCGCTGAACATGTCGTAGCCCATGGCGGCCTGGTTGGATGGATCCAGTGGCTCGAACATCACGATGGGCGTGCGCCAGGGTTGCGTGGTGTCCGGATAGATCGGATGGCTGACACCAAGGTCGTGCAGCATGTCGCGTTCGACCGCCGCCTCGTCCCCCGTCCTCACCAGCCTGAGAAAGCCGATACCGCGCAAGCCGGCGAAATTGTTGTCGACATCGAGCGCGTTGAAGAACGCCTTGAACTCGTTCTGCGAGATATCGCCGTTGCGGGCATCGAACAGGGCCTGCGTCGACCGCAGCAGCGACAGATGCAGGTCGATGCGGCTCTCGATCCGGTTGAGCGCGTCGTCGGCCGTCGCTTCGAATTTGATACGGGCAGCTTCCTGCGTGGCGAAATAGGCAAACCCCGCCATCGTCATGCTGATCAGCGCAACGGCGATGAACGCGACGATTGGAAAAAGCTTCTTCAACGGATGATGCGGTCCATGGGCAATGTCGGACCTTTATGGGCAAGTCGATGTGCCAACACAATGGCAACGCCAAGCCATCATGACAGCTGGCACATCACATGACCGGCAACCAGCGGCCGGGCACGGCTCGTCCGGCCAAGTGGTACTGTAGACGCTAGTCCAGCCGCACCCAATCTGTGGCTTCGAGCACATAGGGAGCGAACAAGAAATCGCGGATCTCGATGATCCGGCTTTCCGACCAGTCGATCAGGACAAAATGCGCAGGTCTTTCCATCCGGCCGGTGCTGTCGAAGACCAGCATAGCCGGCTTTCCTTCGACAGCGCCGAGGGCGAACCGCCATTTCGTCTCTTGCGCATAGCGCGTGAAATAGATGCCGATTTTGTCGCGCCCCTCCAGTTGGATCCGGTTCACCAGATCGAGCTTCACGTCGTCGGCAAGCATGACGCGGATTGCGTCGAAATCGCCGCTCCGGAACAGATGGACATAAGCGGCGATCTTGCGCCGGTCCGAATCAGACATCAGCGGCAGCCTTGTGTCTTCGGGCGTCTGTGCGAAAAGCCGCAGCGCAGCGCGCCCGCGCTGAAGCGCCGATTTTGCGGCTGTCGGAGAGCACCCTGCGATGCTTGCGATCTCGTCGACCGAATGACCCAGAACATCCTTGAGGATCACCGCGCAGCGCTGAAGTTCGGGCAGCCGCAGAAACGTCTGAAAGCTGACCGCAACGATGTCCGCCTCGGGTATGGGTGCCGCTTCGACGTCTTCGGTAAGCGGGACGACCGTGTTCCGGGATTTGGCGCGCAGGAAATCGAGGCTCGCATTGTGGGCGATGCGGAACAGCCAGCCCTCGAGGTTATCCACTCCGGCGCCCTTGGCTCGCGCGTGAAGGGCCTTGACGAGGGTGTCCTGCAATACATCCTCGCCATTGACCGCCGATCCCGTCATGCGCGCGCAGTAGCGGTGAAGGCGTGGCCGCAGCGCTTTCAGACGATCCTCGAATTCGTTCGCGTTCATGTATCTAGACCTACCGCGCCTGCGCGCTCTTTCGTCGTCATTTTACCCGAGACGAACAAAGGAGGAGGGTTCAAACTTCCCTGTTGTCGAAAAGGAACATTTGAACACCCGAGTCATCAGGCGCAAAAAGGCGGCGATCCGCCCCGGCCGCTTGTCCCTCCGCGCTTGCAAACGCCTTTTCGATCGCCGCAAGGTCGTCGAAATGCAGCGTTCCGATCCGATGAACGTTGGAGGGTCCTACCGGCGTTGCGATAGGGCCATTGCTGACTTCGTACTTCCTGAGGCCCGGAAGCTTCTTGGCGAGAGGCACGTGGATTTCGAAGTAATGCCGGTCAAACGCCTCGACGTTCTCCGGTGTCCGGTAAATCACAACCATCCGAGACATTGCGGTTCTCCTTTGTTGCTTGTGTGACCCAACCTTACTTGTGTGTTTCGCTCAACACCTCCGAGCCCATGATCGAGTCCAGGCTCGCCAGCTCCAGGATCTTCGGGAAATAGGCTTTCATGCGCGGATCGCTGCGCATCGCCTCGACGGCTGCCGGGGTCTCCCACTCGGAGTAGATGACGACGCCAGCGCCGTCTTTTGCAGCGATCAGCCGGGTCGTCTTCCAGCCGCGGAGCGTGCGGATCACCGTGTCGGTGTTCTGCTTCAAGAGCGCGATCAGCGCATCCTGCTTCCCGGGTTCGACCTTAAGCAGATTGATCAAGATGACGGACTCGTCGGACATGGCATGTCTCCTTCTGTTTGGACACACCAAGGACGATCCGACGGGAAGAAACGGATCGAGACGTGGAAAGATTTTTTGGAAGATACGCTGGAGTTCTAGGCGGCGATCTTCAGGGCGCCTGGCCCGGGAATGGCGCCGGGCGGGCATTTGCCCAGAATGATCATGCCGAGCACTTCGTCCTGGGTCACATCGGTGGTGCGCGCGGTGCCGACAACCTGGCCGTTCTTCATGACGCAGACCCGGTCTGCAAGCTCGAACACGTCGTGGATGTCGTGGCTGATCAGGAAGATGCCGATGCCGTCGGACTTGAGCTGCTTGACCAGTTCGCCGACCTGCGCCGTTTCCTGCGGACCAAGTGCCGCCGTCGGCTCGTCCATGATCAGGATGCGCGCATTGAACAGGATCGCGCGCGCGATCGCCACCGACTGCCGCTGACCGCCAGACAGCTTGATCACCGGCTCCTTGAAGCGCTGGAAGCGGGGATTGAGCCGGCCCATCACCTTGCGCGCCTCGGCCTCCATGGCAACGTCGTCGAGTGTGCCCCAGGCGGTCATCAGTTCCCGGCCGAGGAACAAATTGGCGGCGGCATCGACATTGTCGGCCAAAGCCAGCGTCTGGTAGATCGTCTCGATGCCGTATTTCTTGGCGTCGCGCGGGTTGGAGATCGATGCCTCCTCGCCGTTGACGAAGATATGGCCCGCGTCGCGCTTGTAGGCGCCGGACAGTATCTTGATCAGCGTCGACTTGCCGGCGCCGTTGTGGCCGAGCAGCGCCACGACCTCACCGGGGAACAGATCGATCGAGGCGTCGTCGACGGCGCGGATGCCGCCAAAGGCGATCGAGATGTTCCTCATGTCGATCAGCGCGGTGGTTGCGGGAGCGGTTTTATCTGACATATCCTTGTCCTCCCCTAAACGCGCTTGCGATAGACGGTATCGAGCCAGACCGCGACGACGAGCACTGCGCCGACGACGATGCTCTGCAGCGGCGAGTCGATGCCGAGCAGCACCATGCCGGACTGCAGCGACTGCATCAGCAGCGCGCCGAGCATGGCGCCGAGCACCGTTCCGGAGCCGCCGGCAAGCGAGGTGCCGCCGATGACGGCGGCGGCGATCACCAGCAGCTCGTCCAACGTGCCCAGCGCATTGGTCGACGCGTTGAGGCGGGCCGACGAGATCGCCGCGCTGATCGCGGCCAGTACGCCCATGATCATGAACACCTTCATGGTCACCCAGCGCGTGTTGATGCCGGCGAGATTGGCGGCCTCCGGATTGCCGCCGATGGCAAAGACATAGCGGCCGAAACGGGTGCGCTTGGTGATGAAGGTCATGACGATGCCGACCGCGACCGCCATCAGCACCGGTATCGCGATGCCATGGGCGATGAACAGCCCGCCTTCGGGAATGGTGATGCCGTTCTGCTGTGCATACTGGCGCACGATGCCGATTGGCCATGGATAGGAATTGGCGATCCAGACGGCCCCAAGGATGGCAGCGCAACTGACCACACCGAGAAAGGTTTCCGCCCACACGGGGCGCAGTGGAAAGTTGAACCGTTTGCGCTGCGACCGGCCGTTGAGCAACGCGAAAGCGACAGCCACGCAAGCAACGATGCCGATGATCCAGCTGGCGGTGGCGCCGATCGAGCCTCGCGGTCCGCCGCCCATCAGCTGGAATGTAGCGTCGAGTGGCGCGACCGTGCGCCCGTTGGTGATCAGCCATGCCATGCCGCGCCAGACCAACAAACCGCCCAGCGTCACGATGAAGGCAGGAACTTCGAGATAGGCGATGATGAAGCCCTGGAAGGCGCCGATCACAAGACCGAGCACCACGCCGACGACCAGTGCGATGATCCAGAGCCAGGGATTTCCAAGCTGGAAGCCGATGACGCGAATGAGGAATTCGGCTTGCGCCACACCCATGATCATACCGATCACGCCTTCGACGGAACCAACCGAAAGGTCGATGTTGCGCATGACGATGACCAGCACCATGCCGGTCGCCATGATCGCGACCGAGGAAGTCTGCACCGACAGGTTCCAGAGATTGCGCGGCGTCAGAAAAAGTCCGCCCGACAGGATATGAATGCCGACCCAGATGACCAGCAACGCACCGACCATGCCAAGCATGCGCGTATCGAGTTCGGTTGCCTTGAGGAAGCGTCCGACGGCGCTCAATTCGGACGCACGCGCCCGGTCTGCGGGCGCATTCGCGGCAGGCGTGTTAGAGGCCGTGTCGGTCATGAAGTCCTCCCACCGGTTTGCCGTCTGGCGCGGATGCCGGAAACACGATGCTATTTGCTTTCCGCGATCATTTGAAGCGGAATGCCCCTTGAGAAACGCCGCGGCCCAGGGGCCGCGGCGCTGAGATCGAACCGGGATCCCGTTCGGTTTTAGTTGCAGGCCGCGACGGTGCCGGCGGCGACGCCTGCACAGACTTCGTCCTTCTTGATCCAGCCGGCGTCGATGACGACGTTGAGATTGTCCTTGGTGATCGCGATCGGGGTCAGGAACAGCGAGTTGGTCTCGTTGCCGCCGGGCGTGGTGAACTTCACGGCGTTCGGGATCTTGTCCAGGGCAGTGCCAGCGGCCAGCTGCGAGGCGATCTCGGCAGCGTTCTTGCCGAGTTCGCGTGCGTCCTTCCACACCGACACGGTCTGTGTGCCGAGTGCAACGCGGTTCAGTGCGGCATGGTCGCCGTCCTGGCCGGACACCGGAACCGATCCTGCCAGCCCTTGCGCCGTGAGAGCGGCGACGACGCCGCCGGCGGTGCCGTCATTGGCTGCCACCACGGCATCGACCTTGTTGTCGTTGGCGGTGAGGAACTGTTCCATGTTCTTCTGGGCATTGGCGGGCAGCCAGCCATCCGTATAGGCTTCGCCGACATTCTTGATCTTGCCGCTATCGATGGCTGCCTTGAGCACTTCCATGGAGCCGGCGAACAGGAAATCGGCATTCGGATCGGCGCCCGAGCCCTTGATGAAGACGTAGTTGCCTTCCGGCTTGACCTTGAACACTTCGCGGGCCTGCATGCGGCCGACTTCCTTGTTGTCGAAGGTCAGGTAGAACACGTTCTTGTTCTCGATCAGCCGGTCATAGCCGACGACCGGAATGCCTTCGTCCAGTGCCTTCTGGACCGCCGGGCCGATGGCCGAGGCATCCTGCGCCAGGACGATCAGCGCGTTGGCGCCTTGCGAAATCAGGCTCTCGACGTCGGTGAGCTGCTTGCCCGGATTGGACTGCGCATCAGCGGAAATGTATTTGTCACCAGCCGCCTCGATGGCCTTCTTCATCGCCGCTTCGTCGGTCTTCCAGCGCTCTTCCTGGAAGTTGGACCACGAAACGCCGATGACCTTGTCCTTCGCCTGCGCGACCGACACCAGCGTCAGCGACATGGCGACACCCGCCAGGATGGCGGCTGTGAATTTTTTCATAATATCCTCCCTGCGCCGCGTATGGCGCGACCAAACTGACCCGTAGGCCGGCACAGAGGCTCTATTTTTTCGAGCCTCGAAAAAATAGTGATCCAACGCCCGAACGCTGTCAACATCGATTCTGATGGATTTTGACGTCTCTCCAAGTTTTTTTCGAGCTCCGGAATAAATAATGACATGATGGTGGGGTTCTGCCAGAATTTGGCTTGGCGCATGTCGCCCCAAAAGTGCGCAGTGGTTTTGGGGCAACGACACGCGCAGAAACAAGTGCCTGAAGCGCGTCGCGTTTTCAGGCTTCGCTGATGGCCTTCGGGAGGCACGAAAGGCTGCAGCGACCGGGAGGATGTGAAAAAGCATGTCGGTCGGAATCCGCCACGACGATCTGCGCCGCCGCAACCGGGCGATGGTGATTGCGGCCGTGCGCCGCGCCGGACAGCCGTCCCGCACCGAGATCGCCGCGACCACGGGCCTCAGCCATTCGACCATATCGGCGATCTCCTCCGACCTCATCGGCGAAGGCATCCTGACTGAGAGCAAGCCGAGCGAGGCCGGCTCGCTCAAACGCGGCCGGCCGCAGGTCGGCCTCGGCCTCAATCCGGAAGCGGCGGCGGTGATGACCGTGGTGTTGTCGCTGAACTTCCTCTCGGTCGCCGTCATCGACTATGCCGGCCAGGTGATCGCCGAGGAACAGCGCCGGCTGGACACGCTGACCATGTCGCGCGACGCGCTGGTCGGTGAATGCGTTGCCATCGTACGCCGTCGTCTCGAAGACCCCGACCTCGACGTCCGCAGTGTCGCCCGCATCGCGCTGGCGATCCAGGGCATCACCGACACGCGTGCCCGCGCCATGCTGTGGTCACCGATCACGCCGCACACCGATATCGCCTTCGCCGACATACTCGAGGACGAGTTCGGCATCCCCGCCACCATGGAGAACGACTGCAATATGATGGCGATCGCGTTGCGCTGGCGCGACCCTGATCGCTACCGCGACGACTTCATCGCCATCCTGTTGTCGCACGGCATCGGCATGGGCCTGGTGTTGAAGGGCGAGTTGTTCACTGGCACTCATTCCTCAGGCGGCGAGTTCGGCCATATGATCCATCGGCCGCACGGCGCGCTGTGCCGCTGTGGTCGGCGGGGCTGCGTCGAGGCCTATGCCGGCAACTATGCCATCTGGCGGAACGCAAGGCAGATGAGCGAGGACGCGGAACCGGTGGCCGATGTCAGTGACGCCGACATGCGCGCCCTGGCGAGCGCGGCCCGCGAAAGGGATGGACCCGAGCGCGAGGCCTATCGCAAGGCCGGCGAGGCACTCGGCTACGGTCTCGGCAGCCTGTTCGCGCTGATCGATCCGGCGCCCGTCGCCATGGTCGGTGTCAGCGCCGCCGCCTTCGACCTGATCGAGCCGGCATTGCGCGAGGCGATTGCGCAGACCGCCGGCGGCCAGCATTCGCAATCGATTTCCTTCGACACCGAACCGAACGAACTGCCACTGATCCGCGAAGGCTGCGCGACGCGGGCGCTGACCTTCGTAGACCAGGAGATTTTCGCGCCCGGCACGCAGGCGAGATCCGGCCTCGGCGGCAAGAACGTTGCGTGAATAACGCGTCGGGATGTGTTGAGATTCAGGTTAGGCCGAGTCGAGAATGGCGGGTTCCGAGAACCGGAACGGAGCGGACATTTGGATCCGTGAGTACCGGAAGCGCTGGAAACTGCCGTTCGCAGGCAGGCATCACCTGAATATCAGCATATCCCTAATCTTCCCGGATTGCGTAGCCCGCCCCACGAATGGTGCGGATGACATCGGGCATGCGGCCATTGTTGACCGCCTTGCGCAGCCGGCCGACATGCACGTCGACCGTGCGTTCGTCGATGTAGATCGTCTCGCCCCAGACATTGTCGAGCAGCTGGCTGCGCGAGAACACACGGCCGGGATGGCGCATCATGAATTCGAGCAGGCGGAATTCGGTCGGTCCGAGCCGAATCTCGCTCTTCTTGCGATAGACCCTGTGCGATTCACGATCGAGCACGATGTCGCCGACCTTGAGCACGCTGGACAGCACTTCCGGCTTGGCGCGGCGCAGCAGCGCCTTGACCCTGGCCATGAACTCCGGCGTCGAGAACGGCTTGACCAGATAATCGTCGGCGCCGGTCGAGAGGCCGCGCACACGATCGCTTTCCTCGCCACGCGCGGTCAGCATGATGATCGGCAGCCGCTCGGTCTCGGGACGCATCCTTAGCCGGCGGCAGAGTTCGATTCCGGAAACCGCCGGCACCATCCAGTCCAGCACCAGAAGGTCGGGGACGTTCTCCTGCAGCCGGATCTCGGCCTCGTCGCCGCGCGTCACCACCTCGACCTGGTAGCCCTCGGACTCCAGATTGTAGCGGAGCAGCACACCCAGCGGCTCCTCATCCTCCACCACCATGATTCGTGGCGCGATCATCGACTGGTCACCCCTGCCGTCATGCCGCCGGCGCGGACATTGCCGTCTCGTCCTGCTTCGGACGATTGGCGGGCAGCTGCGTACCGGTCAAAACATAATACGCATTTTCCGCGATGTTGGTGACGTGATCGCCGATGCGTTCGAGGTTCTTGGCGCAGAACAACAGATGCGTGCAGGCGGTGATGTTGCGCGGGTCTTCCATCATGTAGGTCAGGAGTTCGCGGAACACGGAGGTGTATTTGACGTCGATGCGCTCGTCGTCGGCGCGCAGCTTCGCCAAAGCCGCCGCGTCGCGCGCCGTATATTCCTCGATGACGCCCTGCACCTGGATCAGCACCAGCTGCGCCATTGCGTCGATGGAGTGCGACAGGTCGCGTGGGGTGACGCTGAGGCCGACGGTGCCGACGCGCTTGGCGATGTTCTTGGCAAGGTCGCCGATACGCTCGAGGTCGCCGGCCATGCGGATCGAACCGACGACATGGCGCAGATCGTCGGCCATCGGCTGACGCTTGGCGATCAGTGTGATGGCGCGGTCGTCGAGTTCACGCTGGCGCGCATCCATGATCGCATCGTCGGAGACGACGCGCTGCGCCAGGGCGTTGTCGGAATTCAACAGCGCCTTGGTGGCGCCGCCGACCATCGAGCCGGCGAGGTCGCCCATGTCGCGGATCAGCCTGCTGATCTGTCCGAGATCCTCGTCGAAAGAAGCCACTGTGTGTTCGCCCATGATCTTAGTCCTCGTATGCCTGAGCTCAGCCGAAGCGGCCGGTGATGTAGTCCTGCGTGCGCTTCTCGCGGGGCGACGTGAAGATCTTCTCGGTGCGGTCGAACTCGACCAGTTCGCCCAGATACATGAAGGCCGTCTGCTTCGACACGCGCGCCGCCTGCTGCATGTTGTGGGTGACGATGACGATCGTGTAGTCGGCTTGCAACTCGTCGATCAGCTCTTCGATCTTGGCGGTCGACAGCGGGTCAAGCGCCGAGGCCGGCTCGTCGAGCAGGATGACTTCCGGCTTCACCGCCACGGTGCGGGCGATGCAGAGTCGCTGCTGCTGGCCGCCTGAGAGGCTGAGGCCGCTGGCGTTGAGCTTGTCCTTGACTTCGGTCCACAGTGCGGCGCGCTTCAGCGCCTGCTCGACACGGCCGTCCATCTCGGACTTGCTGATCTTCTCGTAGAGCCTGACGCCGAAGGCGATGTTTTCATAGATCGACATCGGGAACGGCGTCGGTTTCTGGAACACCATGCCGATCTTGGTCCGCAGCAGGTTGAGGTCCTGCGAGCGGTCGAGAACGTTCTGCCCGTCGAGCAGCACCTGGCCCTCGGCCGTCTGCTTGGGATAGAGCTCGTAGATGCGATTGAAGACGCGCAGCAGCGTCGACTTCCCGCAGCCCGAAGGTCCGATGAAGGCGGTGACGCTGCGCTCGGGCAGCGACAGCGTGATGTCCTTCAGCGCCTTGCTCTGGCCGTAGTAGAAGTTGAGGTTCTTGACCTCGATCTTGGCCTTGCCGGCAATTGCCTCGGCGGCGATCGTCATGTCTGGAGACAACATCTGGCTCATTTGTCCTCTCTGCGTCCGGTCAGGCTGCGAGCAAAGATGCTGAGCGCGAGAACCGTCAATGTGATGATGAGTGCACCGGTCCAGGCCAGTTGCTGCCATTCCTCGTAAGGGCTGAGAGCGAACTGGAAGATGGTCACTGGCAGGCTGGCCATCGGCGCGTTGAGATTGCTCGACCAGAACTGGTTGTTGAGCGCTGTAAAGAGCAGCGGCGCCGTCTCGCCGGAGATACGGGCGATCGACAGCAATATGCCGGTGACGATGCCTGAAAGGGCGGCGCGGTAAGCGACCGACTTGATGACCACCCAGCGCGGCGCGCCGATCGCGGTGCCGGCCTCGCGCAACGCGTTCGGCACCAGGTTGAGCATGTCCTCGGTGGTGCGAACGACGACCGGGATGACCAGGATGGCAAGCGCGACAGCGCCGGCGATCGCCGAGAAATGCCCCATCGGCCGGACCATCAGTTCGTAGACGAAAAGGCCGATGATGATCGACGGCGCCGACAAAAGGATGTCATTGATGAAGCGCACCACGGTGGTGAGCTTCGAAAAGCGTCCGTATTCGGCCATGTAGGTGCCGGCCAGCACGCCGATCGGTGTACCGACGACGACGCCGATAATGGTCATCACGATGCTGCCGTAGATGGCGTTGAGCAGGCCGCCGGCATCGCCGGGCGGCGGCGTCATTTCGGTGAACACCGCAAGATTGACGCCGGACAGGCCCTTGTAGAGCAGCGCGCCGAGGATGAGCGCCAGCCAGGCAAGTCCGATGCCCGCGGCGGCGACGCACAGCGTCATCATCACGGAATTCTTCCTCTTGCGGCTCTGATGAAGCGATGTGGCTGTCGACATCGGTCAGGCTCCCGTGCGGGCGTCAATGCGCATCAGCATGTAGCGTGCGATGGCGAGGATCAGGAAGGTGATGACGAACAGGATCAGGCCGAGCGCTACCAGCGAAGAGGTGTAGAGATCGCCGACGGCTTCGGTGAATTCGTTGGCGATGGTCGCGGAGATCGTCGTTGCCGGCGCGAACAGCGAGGTGCTGATGCGGTGCGCGTTGCCGATGACGAAGGTCACCGCCATGGTTTCGCCGAGCGCGCGGCCAAGGCCGAGCATGACGCCGCCCATGATGCCGATCCTTGTATAGGGAATGACCACGCGGCGGGTCACTTCCCAGGTCGTGCAGCCGATGCCGTAGGCGGACTCTTTCAGCACCGGCGGCACCGTGTCGAAGACGTCCTTGGTGATCGAGGTGATGAAAGGCAGCACCATGATGGCAAGGATCAGCGACGACGTCAAAAGGCCGATGCCGTAGGGCGGACCGGCAAACAGGCTGTTGAGGCCGGGAATGCCATGGAACGCGCTGATGATGAAGGGCTGCACGGTCGTCTGCAGGAAGGGCGCCAGCACGAACAGGCCCCAGATGCCGTAGATGATCGAAGGGATGCCGGCGAGCAGCTCAACCGCCATGCCGATCGGGCGCCGCAGCGGGCGCGGGCAAAGCTCGGTGAGGAAGATGGCGATGCCGATACCGAGCGGCACGGCAATCAGGATGGCGATGGCGGACGTGATGATGGTGCCGTAGATCGGCGCCAGCGCGCCGAATTTCTCCGTCACCGGGTTCCAGCTTTCGCTGGTCAGGAAGGAGAAGCCGAAGGTCGACAGGGCTTGCCAGGAGCCGGCAAACAGCGAGATCGCAACACCGCCGAGCAAGGCCAGCACCAGTATGGCTGCGGCACGGGTCATTCCGTGGAAGATCGCGTCGGTCAGCGCGAAACGTCTGACAGTCGCGTCGCGCGAACCTCGAATGGCTGGCAAGGCTTCCTGGACAGCACTCATGTGAAGCTCGGCTCTTTGAGTTGAGGGAAAAGGAGCGCCGCGGCGCGGCGCTCCTTCAAAGGGATGTTACTCGCCGACGTAGACGGGCTTGCCGTCAGCCTGGATGTCGGCCTTCCACGAAGCCTTGATCAGGTCGACGACGCTGTCGGGGATCGAGACGTAGTCGAGACCCTTGGCGGTTTCCTTGCCGTCCTTGTAGGCCCAGGCAAAGAACTTCAGCGCTTCGCCGGTCGCGGCGGCGTCATCGGGGGTCTTGTGGATCAGCACCCAGGTCGAAGCAGCGATCGGCCAGGTGGCATCGCCAGGTTCGTTGGTGATGATGACGTTGAAGTTCTTCGCGCCCTTGAAGTCGGCATTCGAAGCAGCCGAGCCGAAGGATTCGAGCGACGGCTCGACGACCTTGCCAGCGGCATTCAACATCTTGGAGTACGACAGGTTGTTCTGCTTGGCATAGGCATACTCGACGTAGCCGATGCCGCCGTCGGTCTGCTTGACGGTGTTGGCAACGCCCTCGCTGCCCTTGGCGCCGACGCCGGTCGGCCATTCGACCGCGGTGTCCGAACCAACCTTGTCCTTCCAGTCGGGCGACAGCTTGACCAGATAGTCGGTGAAGTTGAAGGTCGTGCCCGAACCGTCCGAACGGTGGACGACGGCGATCGCCGTCGACGGCAGGGTCAGGGTCGGGTTGAGCGCCTTGATCGCGGCGTCGTCCCAGGTCGTGATGGCGCCGAGGTAGATCTGCGCGATCGTCTTGCCGTCAAGGATGAGTTCGCCCGGCTTGACGCCCGTCAGGTTGACGATCGGCACGATGCCGCCCATCACCATCGGGAACTGCACGAGGCCGTTCTTTTCCAGATCGGCATCGGACATCGGCTTGTCGGTGGCGCCGAAGGTCACGGTCTTGGCGATGACCTGCTTGATGCCGCCGCCCGAACCGATCGACTGGTAGTTGAGGCCGACGCCGGTGTCTTTCTTGTAGGTGTCGGCCCACTTGGCGAACACCGGGTAGATGAACGTCGAGCCGGCGCCGGAAAGGTCCGCGGCCATGGCTGCAGAAAGGGTGACGGTAGACGCTGTGGCCATTGCAATCGCAACGACCGCTGAGCGGATGAAATGTCTCATGTGGCCTGCTCCTGTTCGGAAGATGGTCTCTCGGCGCCATCCTCTCGGCGCCCGCTGAGGCCAATAGCCTTCGATTATAACAGTCGCATGACAGTTTCATGTCACCCCGGTAACGCGTCATCGGGGCGGGGAAAATGCCGGCCGGCCGGCGCTTGCGGCGGAAACCGGCTTTGTGCCCGGAATCAGGTACTTGCGCCGTTTCACACCGAGAGTGACCTGCCGTTTCGCGATCAACGCCTCGGCAAAGAAAATCCGGACGGGAACGCGTTGCTCTCGGCCAGATGTCGTGGCCGGGCCATCGCCGAAAACAGGTCCGTTGGGGTAGGTTGACGCTGTCTCATGCCGGCGGTCGCTGCTCCCGCCCGTAACTGGAAGAGCGGAATTCGAATGTGGCTATTGTCTCGGCTGGGCGTCGCCTTGGATATGGTGCGATCGCGCCATAGTCTTGCCTCAGCGAGGGGTCGCGAATCTCCGCCGGGCTCCCCCGGGCAAGCCGGGTGCGACGCCGGCCTTTTACCCGGCGTTGCGCTGAGCCTGGCGACTGGCGCCGACCCAGCGCTCGACTTTCTCGAGCAGGGCCCTTGGGCTGATCGGCTTGGGCAGGTAATCGTCCATGCCGGCCTCCAGGCAGCGTTCGCGATCGCCCTTCAGCGCATGCGCGGTGACGCCCACGATCGGCACATGCGTGCCGGTTTCTTCCTCCAGCCGGCGAATGGCGGCGGTGGCTTCGAGCCCGTTCATCTCCGGCATCGAGACATCCATCAGGATCATGCATGGATTGAGCCGGCCGAAGGCATCGAGCGCTTTGCGGCCATTGCCGACGATCTCGAAACCATAGCCGGTCTCGCCGAGAATCTGGGTGAACACCATCTGGTTCACCTCATTGTCCTCGGCCACCAGGATATCCAGCCTGTCGCCGCCGGCCGTCGCGGGAGGCCGGGGCCGAACCAAAGGCGGCTGCAGCAGCGCCCGTTGTTCCGCTGGCGCCGGCGGCGGTGGCCGCACAACCTTGCCCGGAGGGATGTCGGCTGCCTGCGGCTGGGTGTCGGCCGTGTTGTGGCGATGCCGCTGGATCGTGGCAACCAGCGTTTCCAGCAGCGCCGATGACCGCGCCGGCTTGATCAGCTGGGCATCGATGCCGAGATCGCGATAGCTGGTGTTGGCGAGCGACTGGTCGACCGAGGTCAGCATGATGATCGGCGTGCCAGCGAGGCCGGCGGTGTTGCGCACGATCCGCGCCATTTCGGCGCCGCTCATGCCCGGCATCTGGTAGTCGAGCACGACGCAGTCGACCGGCACGCCATAGGCGGCGGCCGCGATCAGCACCTTGAGACCCTCGGCGCCGCTTTCGGCCGCGCAGGAATCGAACGTCCACGATGTCATCTGTTCGGTCAGGATGGCCCGGTTGACGGCATTGTCGTCGACGATCAGCACGCGCGCGCCGGTCACGTCGACGGGCGTGATCCGTTGCCCGTTCTGCTGTCCCGCCCTCGGCAGCGTGACGGTGAACCAGAAGGTCGAGCCCTTGCCCTCGGCGCTCTCGACACCGATGTCGCCGCCCATCAGCTCGACGAGCCGCGAGGTGATGGCAAGACCAAGGCCGGTTCCCTCGTGCCGCCTCGTCGACGAGGTGTCGACCTGGCTGAATTTCTCGAACACGAGTTTCAGCTTTTCCTCCGGGATACCTATGCCGGTATCGGTGACCGAGATCGTCAGTTTCGTCCCGGTCGGAACCCTTTCGCCGGTGACATCGACCAGCACATGGCCTTCATCGGTGAACTTCACCGCGTTGCCGAGCAGGTTGGTCACGATCTGCCTGATGCGGCCGACATCGCCCACGAACAGGCTCTCGAGACGAGGCTCGATGCGCACGATGAGCTCGAGATCCTTCTCCTTGGCGCGTGTCGACACCAGCGTCGCCACATCCTCGATCGCCTCGGCAAGGTTGAAGGGCGCCGGATCGAGCACCAGCTGGCCGGCGTCGATCTTGGAGAAATCCAGGATGTCGTTGATGATGGTGAGCAGCGCGTTGCCCGATTTGACGATGATGTCGGTGAACGTCTTCTGTTTCGAGTTGAGGTCCGATTTGGCCAGCAGTTCGGCCATGCCGAGCACGCCGTTCATCGGCGTGCGGATCTCGTGGCTCATATTGGCGAGGAATTCCGACTTGGCGCGGTCGGCGAGTACGGCGCGCTGCCGTGCCTCGCGCAGTTCGGCCTCGCGCGTCTTCAATTCGGTGATGTCGGTGGTTGACCCGATCAGGTAGAGCGAACCGTCGGAGGCGATCATCGCGCCCTTGCGGGCGAATTGATGCCTGACGCTGCCGTCGGCCAACGTCACCGTCTCTTCGACCTCCTGGGTTTCGCCGGTGCGCAGCACCGCAAGGTCGCTGCCGACAAAGGCTTCGCCGTCAGGCCCGAAGATCTCTATGTCTGTCTTGCCGATCGCCTCTTCCTTGGCGAAGCCGGTCAGGTCGCACCAGCCCTTGTTGACATAGAACTGCCTAAGATCGGAGCGCTTGGCATAGATCGACACCGGCACGTTGTCGATCAGGCTGCGGAACACCTCGTTCTCGCGCATGCTCTCTTCCAGCGCGCGCTCGCGCGCCTTGACCTCGGTGATGTCGGTACTCGAACCGACCAGATGCACCGACCCGTCCAGCGCCACCAGGCGGCTCTTGCGGGTCATCAATTGCCGGACCGTGCCGTCGCGATGGGTGACGGGTTCCTCGATCTCCTTGACGGCGCCGGTCACGGCGACCTCGGTGTCGTCATGGCTGTAGCTATCGCCATCGTGCCCACCGAACAGCTGACGGTCGGTGCGGCCGATGACCTCTTCCTTGGCGAGACCTGTTATCGCGCACCAGGCCTTGTTGACGAACTCGATGCTCAGGTCCTGCGCCTTGATGAAGGCAGCCACCGGCAGATCGTCCAGCACGTGCCGGAACAGATCGATCTGGCGCATCGAGTCGCGCAGCGCCTTCTCGCGGCTCTTGATCTCGGAGATGTCGACGCGAACGCCGATGAACGTGCCATCGTCGGTCCGCATGTCGTAGACCTGATACCAGCGGCCATCGGGGTTGTGACGTTCGAACGAGGAACTGGACAGGCGGTAGCGGGCAAGGATCGCATCCAGCCATGGATCGGGGTCGCCGTCATAGAGCGTGTCGACTTGCGGGTCGCCGCTGTTGCGGAAATAGCCGTTCGAACGGCCGAGAGCCAGCGCCTCGCGGAGTGTGCAGCCGGGCTGCCATACCGGCCTCAAGGCCGGCAGTGTGTCCTGGATCTTGCGGTTGGCGAAAACGAACTTGTCGTCGCGATCGTAGATGATCACGGCCGCCGGCAAGGATTCCAGCACGCTGGCGAGATGCTTGCGCGCATCCTCGGCCTCGGTCTCGCGGCGCTTCATGTCGGAAATGTCGAACAGGAAGCCGGCGACGTAGTTGCGGCCGCTTGGCATGCCGACGCGGCTCTTCCTGACGATGCGCGACCGGCTGGCGCCATCGGCCTCGAAATTTTCTTCCACTTCGTAGGCGCGCCCGCTGGCAAGCACGTCCCGTTCGCTCTGTTCGAATAGCGCGACATGGCTGCCTGAGACAAAATCGCCGCCGGGCTTGCCAAGCATGGCTTGCGGCGTCTGGCCAAACAAGGCGGCGAACGCTTCGTTGACGAACACAAACCGCAAATGGTCGTCCTTGACGAAGATCGGATCCTTGACGGCGTTGATCACCGCTTCCGCCAGCCGCGATTTCTCCAGCGCGTCGGCAAGCTCAGCCTCGCGATCCTTCATATCGGTGACGTCGACATAGGAGATCAGCCGCTTGCCGCCGGCCAGCGGCGCCATCGACGAGATCAGCGTGCGCCCGTCATTGCGCGGGAATTGTCGCGATCCGGCCGTGCCGGCCCTGATTTCGGCCTCGCGATCGGCGATGTGCCGCTGCCATGTCGCCTCATCGGAACCATACGGGTCGACGCCGCGGCTGGCGTCCATCAGCTCGCGGAAGCTGCAGCCGATCTCGGCGCGGCGGGCGTCGATCTGCCAGAAATCGTAGAAGGCACGGTTGATGACTTCGGCGTGCAAATCGGCATCGAGGACGAGGACACCGATCGGCATCTGGTCGACCATGGCGCGAAGGTTCGCGAAGGTCTCCGCCGTCCTGGCATTGGCGTTCTCGACTTCGGCGTCGCGAAGCTTCAGATCGGTGATGTCGTAGTAGGTCAGCAGGCGCTTGCCGCCGGACAGGGCGGTGACCGAGAACATCATGGCCCTGCCGTCGGCGTGGAGAAATTCGCGTGGCGCAACGGAGCCGGCGCGAATCTCCTCGATGCGGGTGCCGAGGTAGCGCTGCCATTGCTGTTCGTCGATATCGCCATAGATGCCGTTGCGGCGGTTGAGTTCCATCAACAGGCTGAACGGGGCGCCGATGGTCACGGCACCGTCCGGGATCCTGGACAGGTCGCGATAGGCCTTGTTGACGATCAGCGTATCCAGTCTGGCGTCCAGAAGCACCACGCCCATGTGCATGGCGTCCATCGTCCGCTCGAGATCGACAAGATGCTGGACGGGTTCGGCGTCCGCCGCCGGCTTCTGCTCCAGGGCTCCGAAGGCCCCGGCCAGCGCCGTGACGTTGCGGCCGATGCCGCGATAGCCGGCAAATTTTCCTTCGCCATCGAACCTTGGAAAGCCCGAGGTCGAGATCCAGCGGCAATCGGCGCGGCCGCCTTTCAGCTCATGGACGAAGTCGCGAAACGGCCGATGCGCCTGCAGATCCGCCAGATGCGCGGCACCGCTGCGGTCGCCGTTCAGGACCTGGTTGAGAAAGTCGAAACGGAACCGGCCAAGCACTTCAACCGGATCGATGCCGGTGGC
Organism: Mesorhizobium sp. CNPSo 4670; assembly: GCF_057784235.1. Classification (NCBI taxonomy): domain Bacteria; kingdom Pseudomonadati; phylum Pseudomonadota; class Alphaproteobacteria; order Hyphomicrobiales; family Phyllobacteriaceae; genus Mesorhizobium; species Mesorhizobium sp. CNPSo 4670. The sequence goes on from NZ_JBWJFQ010000005.1 coordinate 108,444, forward strand.
TGCCTGGTAGTTCTGCGAAAGCCAGGAGAAGCGTAACTCGGCGTCGGTCTCCCAGACCCAGTCCGAACCGGCTTCGACCAGCTGGCGAAGCGTGTCGGTCGAATCCCTGCCCGCAGGGGACGGTAATGCAGCGTCGCCATGCGTTGCCGATTTGCGAGGCCCGCGCTTGCCACGCGCGCCGATTGTGTCGTCCGCTTCCGCCATGCCGTCCCCACCCGAAAACCAAGGCCGAACCCTCCCCGCGGTTCGTCGCCGGAATGTGCCCGACAAGCATTAATGATCCGCTAACCTTAACAGGCGGTTAGATATTTTGGCCGACACGGCCTGCGTTGTTCCGCCGGCTTGCCGGCAGGATTGAAGCCGCTATATAAGCTTCAAGGGATATTGCGGATGGTTGGACGGACTTTGCCTTGTTTCATGGGGCTGATGCTGCTTTTCGGCAGCGGCTGCTCGCGCACCTATGACGGCACCGTGGTCATCCCGAGGCCGCTCGACGTCAGGCGTTTCTGGGACCGGCCGCCACCGCGTGTCGAATACGAGCAGGTTGAAGACGGGGCCTTTCCGGTGGCGCCGCAGCCGCCACCGCGGTTTTCCGAGCGCAGGGTCGTGAGCCATGCCGCGCCAGGGCGGCACCGGACGAGGGTCTCGACACCGCCTTCCTCGTCTGAACCGGCGAAGCTGCTGACGTGCAGAAACGTCAGCGAGCCCGGCAAGAGAGCTCGCATGGTCTGCGAATAGCGATTGATTGGCAAATGCCTGTCAGCAAGCTCTGCGTTCAGAGCGAGGCAGCGCCCTTTTTGGGTTCTTTCGCACCGAGCTTGTCGAGTGCAAGACGCACCTGACGCAAATCGTCCTGCCAGCCGTCATCGTCGCCCATCGGGCTCTCCGACGCAGCCCGCTGCAGCCCACGAGCCTCGGATTCGATCTCGCGCAGTTCAGCGATTTTCTGTTCGGTGGTCAGGGAGCCGTCTTCGACGATCTCCAGCACCCTCATTTCCCTGAACGTTGCCATGGCGTTTCTCCTGGCTGATGTCGATCACAACGCCGTGAGTGCCCCTCTGTTCCAACTGTCCCTGTGATCCAGACCATCCTTTATTTGTGTTTGAGCTTGAAACCTTTGCCTGGCCTTCAGCGTTGAATGGGTCAGGAGAGAGGAGAACGCAGATGTCGATCCACTTCACGGTTTCGGACCTGACAAGGAACCTGTTTCACTCGCTGGGGCTGGATCACGAGCGTGCACCAAGGCCCCTCAATGCCGAGCAAAGCCTGTTGCTGGAATGCTATCTGGCCGGCCAGGTTCCGGAATCGGCCTGGAACGACTACGTTTTCGAGACGCCTGATCTTGCCCGGCATGCCGAGGCGAGGCGCAGTCACCACTAAACCAGCATACGCCAAGAGCTGAGCGCACCGCCGTGGCAAGGCGGTTCCGGCTCGCTTGTCGCCTACTTGGGAGACGTGAACTGCAACGTGAACACGCTGCCCGCGACCCCTTGCGCCAGCTTCGACGAGAAGGTCAGGGGCAGGCAATTCTGCAAGGCCGTAGTCGCGGCATCAACAAATGACTTTTTCGCATTGGCGTCGCCATCCACCTTGATGGCTGTCGGCCTCGGGGGGCCGATCAGCGTGCCGTCCCGCTTGAAACTGAAGCTCAAGGTAACGCTGGCAGTTCCGGCGTCCGCCGGCGGCGTCCAGCATGCCTGGATCGCAGCCCCGACATCGCTCATTGTGTTGAGTTCAGCGGCATTTGAAGGATGAACGGCGCCTGCCAGCATCATCCCCGCAACCGCAGCCTGCCTCGCAACGCTTTTCATCGCCAGCCCTCGTCTCACTCCTGACCGGCAGTCCATGCCGACTGCCGAAATGGATGGTAAGGCCAACGCCGGCAATGACAATATCTCTGGGCAAAAAGTTGACGCCGAAAATGCTACACCGGAGCAATTCCATGAAAGGTGTGAAACGGAGTTTTCCGTCTGGAATTGCGTTAAAACAAGAAGATAGGACGTCACGTCGACAGTGAGCGAAAGCAAAAAGGCCGGCATTGCGCCGACCTTTCCTTCCACCTCGGCGCCAGTACATCCGTGGTCGCGGGGTGAATTATCGGCAGTAGACAGGGCTTTGGTTAACGAATCCTTAACCTCGGGCTCCCTTTAACCACAGGCCCCCTTTAACCTCAGGCCTTGGCTTGCGATCTCACATAGGCGATGTAGCCGCGCACGTCGCCGGCAGGCTCGGCGTACGCCTTGCCGAGCTTCTTCTCGATCGCCGCCATATACTCCTTGGCCCATTTGGGCAGAGGATAATCGACGACCGCCAGGAACTCGAGTGTCGCCGCCAGGCGGATGTCGGCGATCGACGGGTTCTTGCCGCCGATGAACGGCTTGCCGTCCCTGAAGAAGCTGTGGAAGACCTCCAGCGGCTCGGCAATCGCGGCCATCGCGGCCTTCTGGGCTTCGGACTTCTTGTCGGGGTGGGCGTCGCTGTGGCCGACCTCGCCGGCATATTGCGGGAAGCCAAGGAACGGATAGGTGGCGCGCGCCACGTAGGGGTAGAGCGTACCGACCAGGTAGAACATGGCACTGTCGATCATCGCCCGCTTGGTCGGCGCCTTGGGATAGAATTTCTCCAACCCGTGCTTGTTCGCCAGGTACTGCATGATGGCGCAGCTTTCCCACAACACGCCTCTGGGAAGGCCCTTGTCCTCGATCATCGGCGTCAAATGCGAGGGATTTCGCGCCGTGAATTCCGGCGAGCGCGTGTGACCCCAGGCATCGGTCTCGTCGGCACCCAGCCCGGCCGCGCGCGCGAACACCCGCACGGTCATGTTGTTGACGCTGGGCTTCAGCATGCTCAGCTTCACGGCAGGTTTCTTAGCCGGCTTTGCCTTGGCCTTCGCAGCGGGCTTGGCAGCAGCCTTCACCGCCGGCTTTGCCGCCGCTTTCGCCGCCGGTTTTGCGGCTACCTTGGCCGCAGGTTTTTTGGCGCTCTTCGTTGCTGTCTTGGCCATTTGTTCCTCCCTCTGGTTTGTTCAGTATGGGTTCTTCGGCGCCCGGTCGTCCGACAAGGTTGCGCGCGAACGCTCGACGAGCGCCTGGATCGCATCGGCGAGATGCACTTCCGCAATGTTGTAGTCGCCGCGCGCGACACGCAGCCTGTGCGCTTCCATCAACACGTCGGCATGGGTGAAACCCACCGGCGGCTCGAACCGGTAGGAGGCGAGTTCGATCAGCAGGCCGAGCGGATCCTCGAAATAGATCGAATCCATGAAGCCGCGATCCTTGACGCCGCTGTGCTTGATGCCGCGCTCGTCGAGCCGGCCAACCGCCTGCAGGAAAGTGACGCGCGACACAGAAAAAGCGATGTGGTGGACGCAACCCGGATCGGTCGGCGTGCGTCGCTTTTCCGGCGTACGGCTCTCATCGGTGAAGATGGTGATCAACCGGCCATCGCCCGGATCGAAATAGAGGTGGCTCTCTTTTGCCTTGTCGAGGTTGGGCTGCTCGAAGATGAACGGCATGCCGAGCACGCCTTCCCAGAAATCGATCGAGGTCTGGCGCCCGGCGCCGACCAGCGTGATGTGATGCACGCCCTGCGATTGCAGTTTCTGCATTGGCCTTCCTCCCCGCGCGGCATCAACTGCCGGTCTGGATCCCCGGCGTTGTGCGCGCCGCTCGAGCCGTGCCTCAGGATCCAAGCCGCAATGCTAATGCAATCGGCCCCGCTGCGCCAGAAGCGACGAGAGCAGGGAGATCGGATGATTGGTTGATTGGTGGAGAGAGTGGTACGCCCAAGGGGAATCGAACCCCTGTTCCCGCCGTGAGAGGGCGGTGTCCTGACCGCTAGACGATGGGCGCGTTCAAGAACCGGCGATATAGGCTGACGGCTGGGAAAAAGCAACTGGGCTTCGCCGGCTTTGTCGTATCGAGGAAAAGCCAGTCGCAAGCCTACCGTTTCGGCTCGATCAGGTTCCAGAGATTGCCATGCAGATCGGCGAAAACCGCGACCGTGCCATAGGGCTCGAAGCGCGGTGCCTCGCGGAATTCGACGCCCTTCTCCAGCATCGCCGCATGGTCGCGCACAAAGTCGTCGGTTTCGAGGAACAGGAAGACACGGCCGCCGGTCTGGTTGCCGATGCTTTTCTCTTGTGCCTCGTCGGAAGCCTCGGCCAGCAGCAGCCTGGCGCCCTGCCCGTTGGCCGGCGCCACCGTGACCCAGCGCTTGCCGGCGTCGAGATCGACATCCTCGATGAGCAGGAAACCCAACTTGTCGACATACCAGGCGATCGCCTCGTCATAGTTGGCGACGACCAGCGCAACAGTCGCGACGCGACGATGTTCGGCGAACCCCTTCATCCCTGACGCCTGTTCATTTGTTGCGGCCCGCTCATTTGTTGCGAATTGCAAAACGGCCGATCACCCGGCGCTCTGTCATGTCGTAGACGAAGATCGTGCGGCTGCCGTCGACAAGCTCGGCGTCGATGGACACGCGGTTGCCGGACAGCGACTGGCTGACCACCTTGGCCCCGACCGGCAGTACGATGTCGCCGCTGACCGGCTCGCCGGCCGGGGCTTGGATGTCACCGGCCAGCGGCGGGTTCGCCGGCGGCGCGTTGCGGGCTTTGTAGACAAGGGCGCCGATCACCACCATAAGGGCAAGGAACAGCAGGCCGAGATTGATCCCGACGAAGCGGACGAGTTTCCTGCGCACCTTTTCGACCTCGGGGTCGAGCGGTTTCTCCTGATCTTCCTCGGCAATTGGGCTGGCCATGGCAAATAGTCCGGAACGGTTTTTCAATGAGCGCTCATAGCGAAGAGGCCCCTGAATTGATAGAGGACCAATTCATAGCGGCGGCGCCCACCGTGCTGGTGGCGGGCGCGGAAGCGGCCGGTCAGCGCCTCGACCAGTGGCTGGCGACGAGCCTCGGCCCGGACATGTCGCGCAGCCGCGTGCAGATGCTGATCAGGCAGGGCGCGGTCAGGGTCGACGGCAAGCCGATCAACGAGACCAAACGCAAGATGACGCCGGGCGAAAGCGTCTCGGTGGCCATGCCGGAGCCGGAACCGGCGGAGCCACAAGGCGAGAACATCGCGCTCGATGTGCTCTACGAGGATGACGAACTGATCGTCATCAACAAGCCGGCTGGCCTTGTCGTGCATCCCGGCGCCGGCAATTGGACCGGCACTCTGGTCAACGCGCTGATCCACCATTGCGGCGATAGCCTTTCCGGAATCGGCGGCGTGCGCCGTCCGGGCATCGTCCACCGCCTCGACAAGGAGACCAGCGGCGTCATGGTGGTCGCCAAGACCGACCGCGCCCACAAGTCGCTGTCGGAGGCCTTCGCCGATCACGGCCTGACCGGCGATCTCGAACGCGCCTATCTCGCGCTGGTCTGGGGCCTACCGCAGAGGCCGACGGGCACGGTCGACGCGCCGCTCGGCCGCGCCGCCGACCGCGTGCGCCGCGCCGTGGTGCCGGAAGGACGCGACGACGCCCGCCATGCCGTCACTCACTTTACCGTGCGGGAGCGCTTCGGCGTCGATCAACAGGAGTTCGCCACGGCCAGCCTGGTCGAATGCCGGCTCGAGACCGGCCGCACCCACCAGATCCGCGTCCACATGGCGCATATCGGCCATCCGGTGATCGGCGACCCCGACTATGGCCAGGCCTTCCGCACCAAGGCCAACAGGCTGCCCGAACCGCTGAAAAGCCAGGTCAAGGCATTTTCCCGGCAGGCTTTGCATGCCTGGCTCCTTGCATTTCGCCACCCGACTACCCATCTACCGATGAGGTTCGAGGCGCCGATACCGAGGGACATGGAGGAACTCGCCGGCGGCTTCCGCAAGCTCTGAACCAGTCACCAACAAGCTTCAAGCTAGCCATCAAAAAACCTGACTGGCATTGTTCACTTCAGCGTGACACACTGTTTCGTGTTGAACAAACGCCTGTCTTTTCTGGTTTTGTTCCTGTATATATCTGGTGTCGCGGGCGAGCCTTTTGGTGCTCGCGTCACATGCCCGCCGCGTTTCGGGGGCATCACTCCAATAGAGAGGGGGCGCTATCATGGCCCAGTCACTACCCAGTATCGTTTCCGGCGAAGGCGGCCTCAGCCGCTACCTGGAAGAAATCCGCCGCTTTCCCATGCTGCAGCCGCAGGAAGAGTACATGCTCGCCAAGCGATATGCCGAGCATGAAGACACCTCCGCTGCACACAAGCTCGTCACCAGCCACCTTCGGCTCGTCGCCAAGATCGCCATGGGCTATCGCGGCTACGGCCTGCCGATCGGCGAGGTGATCTCGGAAGGCAATGTCGGCCTGATGCAGGCCGTCAAGAAATTCGAACCGGAGCGCGGCTTCCGCCTCGCGACCTACGCCATGTGGTGGATCAAGGCCTCGATCCAGGAGTACATCCTGCGCTCGTGGAGCCTGGTCAAGATGGGCACGACCGCCAACCAGAAGCGCCTGTTCTTCAACTTGCGCAAGGTGAAGGGCAAGATCCAGGCACTGGATGACGGCGATCTCAAGCCCGACCAGATCGCCGAGATCGCCACAAGGCTGAACGTTTCCGAAGCCGAAGTGGTGTCGATGAACCGCCGCCTGTCGGGCGACGCCTCGCTCAACGCCCCGATCCGGGCGAGCGAAGGCGAATCCGGCGAATGGCAGGACTGGCTCGTCGACGACCATGAAAGCCAGGAAGAGATGCTGATCGAGCAGGACGAGCTGGAAAACCGGCGCGGCATGCTGTCGGGCGCTCTTGCCGTGCTCAACGAGCGCGAGCGGCGCATCTTCGAGGCTCGTCGCCTCGCCGAGGAGCCGCTGACCCTGGAAGAGTTGTCGGCCGAGTTCGACATCAGCCGCGAGCGCGTGCGCCAGATCGAGGTGCGCGCCTTCGAGAAGGTGCAGGATGCGGTCAAGGCCGCCGCCAAGCGCCAGACCCAGGCGCTGCGCACCATCGAGGCGCAGCCGGCGGCTTAGGCTAGCTCGGCAACAAAAATACAAGGGCGGCGTCAGGAAACTGACGCCGCCTTTTTTGTAGCGCTGTCTAGAGCAATTCAGGAAAAGTGTGAAACGGTTTTCCGTCCGGAATTGCGTCAAAACAAAGAGATAGAGCGGTTCGGCGTTTCCGTGAAACGGTGAACCGCTCTAGCGCCGTCAGGTCAAAGCGAGTCCAGCGGAAATTTCAGATACCGCCGGCCATTGGCCTCCGGGTCAGGCAGCCGTCCGCCATTCATGTTGACCTGCAGCGCATGCAGAATCAGCCTCGGCATCGGCAGTGTCCTGTCGCGGGTTTCACGCAGGGCGACGAAATCAGCCTCGGTGCGCGCGGCAACGAGGTGGGTATTGCTGGCCTTCTGCATCGCGATCGTGCTTTCCCACAACGGCTCTCGTCCGCCGGGCTGATAGTCATGGCCGACGAAAACGCGCGTCTCGTCCGGCAACGCCAGGATGTCCTGGATCGAATGCCACAGCCGCGCTGCACTGCCGCCGGGAAAGTCCGCCCTCGCGGTGCCGCTGTCGGGCACGAACAGCGTATCGTGGACGAAGGCGGCATCGCCGATCACATAGGTGATCGAGGCCAGCGTGTGCCCTGGGGAGAACAGCACCGTGACCGGAAGGGTGCCGATCCGAAAGGTCTCGCCTTCCCCGAACAGTCTGTCCCACTGCGAACCGTCGGCGGGAAAATCCGGCCAGTTGTAGATCGCCTTCCACAGTTTCTGGACGTCGACGATCCTCTCGCCGATCGCCGTGGGCGCGCCGGTCTTCTGCTTCAGATAGTGCGCCGACGAGAAATGGTCGGCATGCGGATGGGTATCGAGGATCCACTCGACGCCCAGCCCCTGCTCGCTGACGAAGTCGAGCAGGGCATCGGCGCTCTTCGTCGCCGTGACGCCGGACCTCTCGTCGAAGTCGAGGATCGGATCGATGATGGCGCATCGTTTCGTCGCCGGGTCGGCGACGACATATTGGATTGCCCCGGTCGGCTTGTCATAGAAGCCGCTGACCTGCGGCCTGGCCAAAGCTAGGTCCAATTTCAGCTCCCCCAACCCTTGATGCATGTCGCCCAAAAGTGGCCCCGGCTTTGGGAGAACGACATGCATAACAACTCAGACCTCGGCGCGCCGTCTGAATCCATTCGGAAGGACGCGCTTTGGTCGGCAGGAATGATTTTCTCTACCGGCACCCAAGGGGAGCATGGTTGCCCCCTCGCGTGACCCAGTCAAGTATCATTTCGCTCGCTGCGGCGAGAAAGCCAAAAACTGTTCCGAAGTGGTCAGGCGGATGGCTGCTTGGTCTTCCTGAGATAGGGCAGGATGGTCTCGTAGGCGCCGAAACGCTTGATTGCATCCTCGTTGGAGACGGCGGCGGTGATGATGACATCCTCCCCCTGCTTCCAGTTCGCCGGCGTCGCCACCTGGTGTTTGGCGGTCAGCTGCATGGAATCGACCGCGCGCAGGATCTCGTCGAAGTTGCGGCCCGTGGTCATCGGGTAGGTGAGCACCAGCTTGATCTTCTTGTCCGGCCCGATGACATAGACCGAGCGCACCGTGGCATTGTCGGCGGGCGTGCGGCCCTCCGACGTCTCGCCGGCGCCGCCCGGCAGCATGTCATAGAGCTTGGCGACCTTAAGGTCCCTGTCGCCGATCAGCGGATACTTCACTGAATGGCCGGTCGCCGTCTTGATGTCGTCCTGCCATTTGCCGTGGCTTTCGACCGGATCGACCGAAATGCCGATGATCTTGACATTGCGCTTCTTGAACTCGCCTTCCAGCCCGGCCATCGTGCCAAGCTCGGTCGTGCAGACCGGGGTGAAATTCTTCGGGTGGCTGAATAGGATCGCCCAGCCGTCACCGATCCATTCATGGAACTTGATCGTCCCTTGCGTGGTCTCGGCGGTGAAGTCCGGCGCGATGTCGTTGATACGAAGGCTCATGGCACATCTCCCCTGAAACAAATCCTGCCAGCAGAGAGGGCTACGGGCGGCAAACCATGCCGCCATCAAGGCGTCCCCACGCTCCGGCATTGCCGCATCTTAGCGCAAAAATCGTGGCCGCGAGATAATATGAAACTCTTGTCGGCGGCAGAACGAGCATTTTTGTGCTACCGACGATAACGACAGCGCATGCGAGCCTGGCGTGGGTAGGAACGCTCCGTGCCCTCAGGCCTTGTTGACCGCCAGCGTCTCCGTCAGATCTTCCATGCGCTGCGCCAGTGCACCAAGCGCGTTGGTCAGCACGCTGTCGTTCTTGTCGGCCTTGGTCAGCGCATCGTCGCGCGTCTTGCGCAAGGTCAGCACTTCGCTTTCCATGCCCTTGACGCGCTTCTGCAACTCCGAAAGCTCGTCCATCACCATGATGCCGGCCATGACGGTCAGCCGCTGGTCGCCGATCTCGCCAAATGAGTCCTTCAGATGCAAGACATAGCGGTCGAAGCGTTCCGCAAGATCGATCAGATGCTCTTCCTGGCCTTCGTCGCAGGCCATCCGATACTGCTTGCCGTCGATGGAAACCGTGACCTGTGCCATGAGCCTACCTGTCCAGCCCTATCTGTCCAACACAGCGCGGATGGTTTCCATGGCGGTCACCAGCCGTCGCGACACTTCCTTGTTGGCGTCTTCCAGCCTTTCGGCGCGCGCTTCGGAATTGTCGAGTTCTTGCGCCAGCCGGGAGCGGTCGGCGTTCATCCGCTGCACCTCGGCCTCGGCTTCCGAGTAATCGCGTTCATGCTCGAGCTTGGCCGCCACGGCATTTTCCAGCCCCTCGATGGCCTTACCCAGCCTGGAGATGACTTCCTTGAGCGTGGTTTCCCCGGTCATGGCCTTCGTCCTGTGCCCTGCCCATCACCGAATCGTTCGCGTTCAGAACGCGTTATCCGCGAAACATTAGGCACCGGGTGAAGGCAACGTCAACAAAGCTCTCGCGACTGTCCCCTGCTAACGCTAATGTAGGCCCGCCGCCGGCATCACAAGACCGGTAAATACGCACCGATTTGTTGACTAAAAGCCCGCGCCTGCTATGTGTCGCGCACCCTTTTCCAGGGCTCTCCCCAGCCCCCAAACCCCCATTTCTGGAGGAACCATGACGTCGCGTGAACAACATGACCGGATGGCGAATGCGATCCGTTTTCTCTCCATGGACGCCGTCGAGAAGGCTCAGTCCGGCCATCCCGGCCTGCCGATGGGCTGCGCCGACATCGCCACGGTGCTGTTCACGCGCTTCCTGAAATATGATCCCAAGGCCCCGCACTGGCCCGATCGCGACCGCTTCATCCTCTCGGCCGGTCACGGCTCGATGCTGCTCTATTCGCTGCTGCATCTGACCGGCTATGAAGACATGACCATCGACCAGATCAAGCATTTCCGCCAGTTGGGCTCGAAGACCGCCGGCCACCCTGAATACGGTCACGCCACCGGCATCGAGACGACGACCGGCCCGCTCGGCCAGGGCCTCGCCAATTCGGTTGGCTTCGCGCTCGGCGAGCGCATCATGAACGCCGCCTTCGGCAACGACCTCGTCAATCACTACACCTACGTGCTGGCCGGCGACGGCTGCCTGATGGAAGGCGTCAGCCAGGAGGCCATCGCGCTTGCCGGGCACCTCAAGCTCAACAAGCTGATCGTCTTCTGGGACAACAACAACATCTCGATCGATGGCCCGGTGTCGCTCGCCGACAACACCGACCAGGTTGCCCGCTTCCAGGCTTCCGGCTGGAACGCCAACCACATCGACGGCACGGATCCGGAAGCGATCGCCTATGCCATCGAAGCCGCCCGCCATTCCGACAAGCCGACGATGATCGCCTGCAAGACGACCATCGGCTTCGGTGCGCCGACCAAGGCCGGCACCAACAAGGCACACGGCTCGCCGCTCGGCGCCGACGAGATTGCCGGCGCGCGGAAGTTCTTCAACTGGGATTCGCCGCCCTTCGAGATTCCGGCCGACATCCTCGACGCATGGCGCACCGCCGGCAAAGCCGGCGTCAACGCACGCACCGACTGGGAAGGCCGCCTTGCCAAGGCCGAAGCAAAGCTGAAGGCTGAGTTCGAGCGCCGCATCGCCGGCAAGCTGCCGTCCAACTTCGACGCTGTCATTGCCGACTACAAGCAGAAGCTTTCGGCCGACAAGCCGAAGGTCGCAACCCGCAAATCGTCCGAGATGGCGTTGGAAGTCATCAACGGCGCGGTACCCGAGACTATCGGCGGCTCCGCCGACCTGACCGGTTCCAACAACACCAAGACCAGCCAGACCAAGAACATCACGCCGGACGACTATGGCCAGCGCTATGTTCACTACGGCATCCGCGAGCATGGCATGGCGGCCGCACTCAATGGACTGACGCTGCATGGCGGCCTGATCGCCTATGGCGGCACCTTCATGTGCTTCTCCGACTACGCCCGTCCATCGATGCGGCTGGCCTCGCTGATGGGCATCCGTTCGATCTTCGTCATGACCCATGATTCCATCGGTCTGGGCGAAGACGGCCCGACCCACCAGCCGGTCGAGCATCTGGCGGCACTGCGCGCCATTCCCAACCACAATGTCTTCCGTCCGGCCGATGCGGTGGAAACCGCCGAATGCTGGCAGATCGCTCTCGAGTCGGAAAAGACGCCTTCGACCTTGGCGCTGACCCGCCAGAACCTGCCGACGGTGCGCACCGAATTCTCGGCCAAGAACCTGAGCAGCCAGGGCGGCTACGAACTGGCCGCAGCCAGCGGCGAGGCCGCGGTGACGATCTTCGCCAGCGGCTCCGAGGTAGAGATCGCGCTTGCCGCCCGCGAGTTGCTGGAGAAGCATGGTCATCCGACCCGCGTCGTGTCGATGCCCTGCTTCGAATTGTTCGACAAGCAGAGCGACGACTACCGCAAGAAGACGATCGGCAACGCGCCGATCAAGATGGCGATCGAGGCGGGCATCCGCCAGGGATGGGACCATCTCATCGGCTCCGACGGCATCTTCATCGGCATGACCGGCTTCGGCGCCAGCGGCACCATCGAACAGCTCTATCCGCATTTCGGCATCACCGCCGACGCAGCCGCCAAGGCAGCGGAAGCCCGCTTGCACGGCAAGTAAGGTCTTGCATGTCGCCCAAAGTGTATTGCGGTTTTGGGACAACGACACGCTGAAGCAAAAATGCCCCGGCGAAACGCATGAAGCGATTTCGCCGGACTGGCCCAAACTAATCGATTTAAATCCATGTCGCTGCGGCTGGATTCTTTCCGCTTCCGCCGCTATGAAGCTGCGGACCCATCGTCTGCCCTCCAGCTCCCCGGGAGAGAAAAATGACCGTCAGAGTTGCCATCAACGGATTCGGCCGCATCGGCCGCAACATCCTGCGCGCCATCCATGAATCAGGCCGCAAGGACATCGACGTCGTCGCCGTCAACGACCTCGGCCCGGTCGAGACCAATGCCCATCTCCTGCGCTTCGACAGCGTGCATGGCCGCTTCCCGCACGAGGTCTCGGTCTCCGGCGACCAGATCACCGTCGGCAAGGAAAAGTTCAAGGTCACCGCGATCAAGGATCCGACCCAGCTGCCGTGGAAGGAACTGGGCGTCGACATCGCGCTCGAATGCACCGGCATCTTCACCGCCCGCGACAAGGCCGCCGCGCACCTGACCGCCGGCGCCAAGCGCGTGCTGGTCTCCGCGCCGGCCGAAGGCGCCGACCTCACCGTCGTCTACGGCATCAACCACGACAAGCTGACCAAGGACCACATCGTCATCTCGAACGCTTCGTGCACCACCAACTGCCTGGCGCCGCTGGCTGCCGTGCTGCACGAGACGGTCGGCATCGAAAAGGGCATGATGACGACGATCCATTCCTACACCGGCGACCAGCCGACGCTGGACACCATGCACAAGGATCTCTACCGCGCCCGCGCCGCCGCTTTGTCGCAGATCCCGACCTCGACCGGTGCCGCCAAGGCGATCGGTCTCGTCCTGCCCGACCTCAAGGGCAAGCTCGACGGCATCTCGATCCGCGTGCCGACCCCGAACGTCTCGGTCGTCGATTTCAAGTTCATCGCCAAGCGTCCGACCACCGTCCAGGAGATCAACGACGCGGTCATCGCTGCGTCCAACGGCAAGCTGAAGGGCATTCTCGGCGTCACCCATCACCCGAACGTCTCGATCGACTTCAACCACGATCCGCGCTCCTCGATCATGGCGCTCGACCAGACCAAGGTCATGGACGGCAACTTCGTGTCGGTGCTGTCCTGGTACGACAATGAATGGGGCTTCTCCAACCGCATGGCCGACACGGCGGTCGCCTTCAGCAAGACCATCGCCTGATCGCAACGCTTTCTCTTCGAGACCTGGAACGCCCGGCTTTGTCCGGGCGTTTTTCATGCGAGCGCCATGCGCCTTCTCAAATTGTGCCCTGAGCGCCAAAGCGCTCGAAAATCAGCGGCATAGGGCAAAAAACCACCCCGCCGCCTTGCACTGGTCACGTCTTCGCCCCACTCTGCCGTAAACCAGGAGACAGACGAATTTGAGGGGCTGATTTCAGGATGGAGCATGCGATCTATCTCGTCACGCTGGTCGGCACAGCACTCGTCGTCGCCGCCGCGTTTTCGAGCCTGATCGCCTTTCGCTTCGGCGCCCCGCTGCTGCTGCTGTTTCTCTGCATCGGATTGGCCAGCGGAACAGACGGCCTCGGCATCCAGTTCGATAACGCCCGCATCGCCTATTTTGCCGGCTCACTGGCTTTGGCCGTCATCCTGTTCGATTCCGGGTTTGGAACGCCGCTCAACGCCTTGCGGCAGGCGGCGGGGCCGGCGCTGTCGCTGGCGACCTTCGGCGTGCTTCTCACCACCGGCCTTTTCGGCGCCGCCGCCCACTACCTGCTCGACCTCACCTGGCTCGAATCCTTCCTGCTCGGCGCCGCAGTCGCCTCCACCGATGCCGCGGCGGTGTTCTTCCTTCTGCGCGCCGGCGAGATCAATCTGCGTGAGCGCGTGCGCTCCACGCTCGAGGTGGAATCCGGCACCAACGACCCGATCGCCATCTTCCTGACCATCACGCTGGTCGAGATCATCGCCGCCCACGCCAACCCCGAAGCCAATGTCCTGCTCACCAGTCTGGCCCTCGGCTTCCTCCTCAACATGGGCCTCGGCGCCGTCGTCGGCGCGCTTGGCGGCCTCGCCATCGTGCGCCTCGTCGACCGGCTCAATCTCGACCACGGCCTGCTGCCGATCTTCGTGCTGACCCTGTCGCTGATGATCTTTGCCGCCGCCGGCGCCATCGGCGGCTCGGGCTTCCTGGCGGTCTATATTGCCGGCCTGATCGCCGGTAATTCCGACATCCGCGCCGTCACCATTCTGAAACGCTTCCAGGACGGCATGTCGTGGCTGGCGCAGATCATCATGTTCCTGATCCTCGGCCTGTTCGCGACGCCGTCGCAATTTCCGGCGATCATGGTGCCGGCGGCAGCGCTCGGCCTGTTCCTGATGTTTGTCGCCCGCCCGATCGCGGTCTGGCTCTGCCTGATCCCGTTCCGCTTGCCGCGCCCCGAAGTCGCCTTCGTCTCCTGGGTCGGCCTGCGTGGCGCGGTGTCGATCCTGCTCGCCATCACCCCGCTGCTCGGCGGGTTGGAAAACGGCCGTATCATCTTCAACACAGCCTTCATCATTGTGCTGGTCTCGCTGGTCATCCAGGGCTGGACGGTCGGGCCGCTGGCGCGTCGCCTCGGCCTGATCGTGCCGGCGCGCCTCGGCCCGTTGGACAAGGTCGAGTTGGAACTGCCGGGCTCGGCCCATCACGAGCTTCTTGCCTATCGCGTGGCACACGGCAGTCCGGTGGCGCGCGGCGAACGCATTCCACGCTGGGCACGACCCTCGCTGGTGCTGCGCGACGGGCGCTCGATGCGCTTCCAGGACATGGGCAGGCTCGCCGCCGGCGACCAAGTCTATATCTTCGTACCGGATCGCTATCCGCGCCTGCTCGACAAGCTGTTCGCCAGCCGCGCCGTGGTCGATCCCGAGGATGCGGATTTCTTCGGCGCCTTCGCCGTGGACCCGGCGCGCTCCGCTGCCGAACTGGAAGCCGCCTATGCGCCCGGCCTGACCGAAGCGGAGCAAAAGCTCACCGTCGGCGCGCTGGTCACGGCGCGGCTCGGCGGCCATGCCGAATATGCCGACCGCGTGCTGCTCGGTCCGATCGAGCTGATCGTCCGCGACGTCGACGACAAGGGCAAGATCATGGGCCTGGGCCTCTCCTTCGAGCCGACCGCGCCGGTGGCGCGGGTGCCGGTTTTCCTGAGCGCCGGCGAAATCGGCGACCGTCTCTCTGCCTTTATCCGCAACTGGCGCAAACCGACCGAAACGCAAT
Organism: Mesorhizobium sp. CNPSo 4670; assembly: GCF_057784235.1. Taxonomy (NCBI): domain Bacteria; kingdom Pseudomonadati; phylum Pseudomonadota; class Alphaproteobacteria; order Hyphomicrobiales; family Phyllobacteriaceae; genus Mesorhizobium; species Mesorhizobium sp. CNPSo 4670. Next base: position 123,763 of record NZ_JBWJFQ010000005.1, read on the forward strand.
TGGCCGAGGCTCGGGCGGACGAGAAACCGGCGCCGGAACCGGCGGCGGAAAAGGCAGCGACCGAGAGCTGACACGGCGATCGCCGTGCTGCCCCTGATCCCCCTGAAGGTACAGCCCTGGTACCGACTTCAAAATTTCGTATCGAAGCAAGCCTAAGCCTTGCATCATCGTCGGCGCGGGGTATGGTCCCCCGATTTTTCGCGAAAGGAACCTGCATGGCCGCCTTCAAGACCCTCGACGACATCGGCAACATCAGCGGCAAGCGCGTGCTGGTGCGCGTCGACCTCAACGTGCCTGTCGCCGACGGCAAGGTAACAGACGCCACCCGCATCGAACGCATTGCGCCGACTATCGCCGAGCTCTCCGGCAAGGGCGCCAAGGTGATCCTGCTCGCGCATTTCGGCCGCCCCAAGGATGGCCCCTCGCCGGAATTTTCGCTGGAGCCAATCGCCAGGGCGACCGCCGATGTGCTTGGCCGTCCCGTCGGCTTCGCCAGCGATTGCGTCGGCGACACGGCGGGAAGCGCCATAGCCGCCATGGACAAGGGCGACGTGCTGCTGCTCGAAAACACCCGCTTCTACAAGGCCGAGGAAAAGAACGATCCGGCCTTCACCGAAAGGCTCGCCGCCTGTGGCGACATCTTCGTCAACGACGCCTTTTCCGCGGCGCACCGCGCCCACGCCTCGACGGAGGGGCTGGCGCGTCTGTTGCCGGCCTTCGCCGGCCGCACCATGCAGGCCGAGCTCGAGGCGTTGGAGAAGGGTCTGGGAAATCCGGTCCGTCCGGTGGTTGCCATTGTCGGCGGCGCCAAGGTCTCGACCAAGATCGACCTGTTGATGAATCTGGTGAAGAAGGTCGACGCGCTGGTCATCGGTGGGGGCATGGCCAACACCTTTCTCGCCGCGCGCGGCACCGATGTCGGCAAGTCGCTGTGCGAGCATGATCTCGCCAGCACCGCCAAGCAGATCATGATCGAAGCGGCCGAAGCCGGCTGCGCCATCATCCTGCCGGTCGACGGTGTCGTCGCGAAGGAATTCAAGGCCGGTGCGGCCTGCGAGACCGTCGCCATCTCGGATGTGCCGGCCGACGGCATGATCCTCGATGTCGGCGCCAAAACCGTGACGACCATTGGCGAATGGATCGACCGCGCCGCAACGCTGGTCTGGAATGGCCCGCTCGGCGCTTTCGAGATCGCGCCCTTCGACCATGCGACGGTGGCGGCGGCGAAGCACGCGGCGGCGCGCACCAAGGCCGGCAAGCTGGTCTCGGTCGCCGGCGGCGGCGACACGGTGGCGGCGCTCAACCATGCCGGCGTCGCCGACGACTTCACCTATGTCTCGACCGCCGGCGGCGCTTTCCTGGAATGGATGGAAGGCAAGCCGCTGCCCGGCGTCGACGTGCTGAAGCACTAATGCATTCTTCAGCCAGGCGGAAACGCCTGGCGCCGCGGAAATGCGGCTAAGCCGAACGCCTCGATCAACACAAAGAGACCGGGCAAGGGCTCTCAAGACTTTCAATCGATTCGAGCTTTCCGATGCCATTCCTTTGGCGGTAGACTTCCGTTAAGCGCGGAAGACAACCGTTTCAGGAGAAGCAGAATGAGCGAACGTCTCGAAGACATTGCCGCCGCGATCGTGGCCGATGGCAAGGGCCTGCTGGCCGCCGACGAAAGTTCCGGCACCATCAAGAAGCGCTTCGACGTCATTGGCGTCGAATCGACCGCCGACAGCCGCCGCGACTACCGCGAGATGATGTTCCGCGCCAGGGAGGCAATGACCCGGTACATTTCCGGTGTCATCCTCTACGACGAGACGATCCGCCAGAAGGCCGCCGACGGCACGCCGCTGGTCGATATTATCAAGGCGGCCGGCGCCATCCCCGGCATCAAGGTCGATGCCGGCGCCAAGCCTTTGGCCGGTTTCCCCGGCGACACCGTCACCGAGGGCCTCGATGGCCTGCGTGAGCGCCTTGCCGACTACTACAAGCTCGGCGCCCGCTTCGCCAAATGGCGTGCGGTGATCGACATCGACACCGGCAAGGGCGTGCCTTCGGCCAATTCGATCAGCTCGAACGCCCATGCGCTCGCCCGCTATGCGGCACTTTGCCAGGAAGCCGGCATCGTGCCAATCGTCGAGCCGGAAGTGCTGATGGACGGCGCCCACGACATCGACACATGCTACGCCATTTCGAAGGCGACGCTGATAAAACTCTATGACGAGCTTCATGCGGCACGCGTCGTGCTCGAAGGTACCATCCTGAAGCCCAACATGGTGCTGGCCGGCAGGAAATCGGGCAAGGTGAGCAGCCCGGAAGAAGTCGCGGAAATGACCATAAAACTGTTCCGCGAGACCGTGCCGGCCGCGGTGCCGGGCATCGCCTTCCTCTCCGGCGGCCAGGAGGACGAGGAAGCGACCGCCAACCTCAACGCCATCAACGCCATCGGGCCGCACCCATGGAAGCTGACCTTCTCCTATGGCCGCGCCCTGCAGGCCGCGCCACAGAAAGCCTGGAGCGGCAAGGCCTCGAACGTCGCCGCCGGTCAGGCCGCCTTCACCCATCGCGCCCATATGAACCATCTGGCCGCACTAGGGAAATGGAAGGCGAGCCTGGAACAGGCCGCCTGATCAGGGCTTTTCCGTCTTCCTTTCGAACCCGGGCCGATGCGCCCGGGTTTTTTGTTTGTGGCTTGCCTGGGCTTGGGTCGGAGCGCCAGCATCCCTACTTCCTCTCCGGCGCTGGAGCGTGACCCCGAAAACCGGAATCCGGTTTCGCATGATCATGTTCAAAAACAGCCAACCGGCGATGTCGGTTTTCGCCCGTCCCGAACGTCCTTGGGATGACAGACAGGGAGAGATCCATGCATCGCAACAAGGTCGTTTCGCGCGAAGACTGGTTCCAGGCGCACAAGGCGCATCTGGCCCGCGAGAAGGAACTGACGCGGCTTCGCGAACGCATCTGCGCTGAGCGGCGTGAACTGCCCTGGCTGAAGATCCGGAAGGATTATGTCTTCGAGACCGGGCAAGGGCCGAAGAAACTGGCCGACCTGTTTGCCGGCAACAGCCAGTTGATCGTCTACCACTTCATGTTCGGGCCGGGATGCAACCATCATTGCGAGGGCTGCTCGTTCCTTGCCGACCATATCGATGGCGCCAACCAGCACCTCAGGCACCACGACGTGTCGCTGGTGGTGATCTCGCGGGCGCCGCTGGCCGAATTGCTGCCCTACAAGCAGCGCATGGGCTGGAAGTTCGACTGGGTGTCGTCCTATGCCTCGGATTTCAACTTCGACATGCAGGTCTCCTTCACCGACAAGCAGATCGCGGCTGGCGACACCACTTACAATTTCGAGACCATTCCCCGGACGTCGAAGGAGCTTCCCGGCACCAGCGTTTTCTACCGAGACGAGAACGGCGACATCTTTCTCACCTTCATGTCGCGCGCCCGCGGCGGCGAGGCGCTGATCGGCACGTATGATTATCTCGACATGACGCCGAAGGGCCGCAATGAGACCGGTCCCTATCATGGCCTGATGGACTGGGTGCGGCTGCACGATGAATATGGCGACCGGTCTGGAGTGCAGGAGACCTGTTGCGATCAGCGTGTCGGCGAGCCGGCCGTTCACCTCGGGCGCAACATGCGCTAAAGGGTGCGCATGCAGCGCCCTCTCGCCCTTCTCACCTGGCTCGCCTACCCGGTCTATGTCTGGCAGGGTCTCGGCGTGCGCCGCCGTACCACGCGCATGCTGCCGGCGCAGGGTCCGGTCATGCACGATATCCAGGGCAAGGCGCCGCCGATCTCGCTTCTGGTGCTGGGGGATTCCTCGGCCGCTTCGGTTGGCATCGGCAATTCGGAGAACGGGCTTGCCGCGCAACTCGCCGTGCTGATTGCGCAGAACACCGGCCGCGCCGTGCGCTGGCGGGCAGCGGGATTCAATTCGGCAACGTCGGGCCAGATTCGCGACCATGTCCTGCCCAATCTGTCGGCTGATCCGTGGACGCATATCGTGCTCGCCATCGGCACCAACGACACCAAGAATTTTCACTCGGTGCCGCGCTTCAAGAAGGAGTTCGGCGGCCTGCTCTATGCGCTGCGCGCCAAATGGCCGGAAGCGCGCGTGGTGTGGTCGCCGGTTCTGGAGTTCACGCGGGCACCGGCCATGCCGTCGCTGCTCGGCAAGATCCTGGAGATCCGCGCCACCGAGATGAACCGGATGGGCGAACGCCTTTGCCTGGAACGTGGCGCGGTGCCGGCGCCGCGCCTGCCGATCACAAATCCTGAAGAGGGTTTTGCCTCCGACGGTTTTCACGCCTCGGAAGCCGGCTACCGGGCCTGGGCCGAGCATCTCGTCGGCCTGGTGCTGGCCAGCTGAACCGAGGTCGGGCTTGCTTGACGCGGGCCTAAAGCGATTCCAGGAAAAGTGTGAAACGGTTTTCCGTCCGGAATTGCGTCAGAACAAAGAGATGGAGCGGTTCCGCGTTTCCGTGAAACGATGAACCGCTCTATGTCGAGTGTCCGAGCACGGCTGTTATCGAAATCGCCGCCATCGCCAGCAGGGCCAGCTTCCAGAAGTCGCTGCGCCGCTTCAGCCCCGGCCAGCCGAGCGGCTTGATCAGCTGGATGACCATGATGCCAACAATGACGAGCGCGAGGAGTTTCGACATGCCGCCTTTGACCAGCAACGCGGCCGGCTGTCAAAGCACGTCGTCGTTGCCCAAGAAGAATGGGCGCCGCAATCCCCAGCCGGAACGCGGCGCCCGCCTTGGCTGAGGAACGATCTACTTCAGCGGCTTGAGGCCGGCCTCGATCGAAGCGCGCTTCGGTTCGAGGAATGGCGGCAAGGCCAGCTTTTCACCCAGCGTCTCCAGCGGCTCGTCGGCGGTGAACCCTGGCCCATCGGTGGCGATCTCGAACAGGATGCCGTTCGGCTCGCGGAAGTAGAGCGAACGGAAGTAATAGCGCTCGACCTCGCCGCTCGACGGCAGCCGGAATTCGGCCAGCCGCGCCGTCCATTGATGCAGCGTCTCCTGGTCCGGCGCCCTGAAGGCGACGTGATGGACCGCACCGGCGCCTTGCCTTGCCGGCGCCAGTCCAGGCTGCACCAGGACATGAAGCTCCGCCGCCGGTCCGCCCTCGCCCATTTCGAAGACGTGAACCTGGCCTTCCGGCGAGGCATAGTCGCGGGCCTTGCGCATGTTCATCACTTGCGTCACCACCGCCTCGGTGTTGGTGATGTCGGGAACGCTGATGACGATCGGCCCGAGCCCGCGAATCTGATGCTCGGCCGGCACCGGGCTGTGCGCCCAGGGGTGGCTGTCGCCCTTGCCGTCATCGTTGATGAGGCGCAGACGCTGGCCCTCGGGATCTTCGAAATCCAGGCTGGGGTAGCCGCCGATGTCGACGATCTCGCTCGTCGGGATGTTTTCGCTGGTCAGGTGCTGCTTCCACCAGGCAAGGCTTTCCTGGCTGCCGACCCTGAGGCTGGTCCGCACGATGCTATGGGTGCCGCGCCGCTCCTGGCCAACCGGCCAGTCGAAGAATGTAAGATCGGTGCCCGGTGTCGCTTCGCCGTCGGCATAGAAGAGGTGGTAAGCCGAGGTGTCGTCCTGGTTCACCGTCTTCTTGACCAGCCGCAAGCCCAGCACCCTTGTGTAGAAATGAAGATTTCCAGGCGCATTGGCGGTGATTGCCGTCAGATGGTGGATTCCTGTCAGTTGCAGGCTCATGGTCGTCTCCCTGTTTTTGGGGAATAACTTTCTCCCTCCATATCAGAACTTCGGCCGCGTCCCTGAAGACCGCGTATCCTGACAGTCCGTCGCTCAGGACTGAACAATCAAACCTTGACCGGTATTCCCAAGGTGAACAATCCGGGCCGTGCAAGCGTCTTGCGGGCTACGTTTGGATGCCGTGAAAACAATGCTTCCCTCGCAACAAGCACCGATCGCAACTGTCGTCCGCGCCCTGCCACCCTCCTGACAGACTGCTGTCAGGAGCGGTATGCGATACTGCCTCCAGTTAAAGAGAGGAGACTAGCTATGAACGGTTCCACCATTCTGCGCGGCATGCAGCACTATGTCGGCAAGATACGGACGATGCGCAACGAGATCCGCACCCAGCGGTTCATGAACTCGCTGCCGGCGGACATTCGCAAGGATATCGGCTGGCCGGACGTGTATGCCGAGCGTCGCTACCGCGGCAATTGAGACGAATTATTCGACACAGCGGTTGGAAGTGGGCGCCCCAACGCCCAGATAACAAGTCCGGCGCGCGAGGGATGGAGCGAGCTCATGCCCGAACAGAAGCAGATCGGCTTTCTTTTCATCGACGGCTTTGCAGACTGGGAATATGGACTGCTGGCGGCCTCCGCGGTCGAATGGTTCGGTGCGCGCGCCGTATCGCTGACGCCCGGTGGCAAGCCGGTGACCGGGATCAGCGGTTTTCGGTTGACGCCAGATCGCTCTGCTGAAGCTGGGGAGAATGCCGATCTCGACGCCATCGTCGTTATCGGCTCCGACCAGTGGACAGACAAGGCGCCACCGGATGCGGCAGAACTGCTCACCGCTGTTGCGTCGCGCGGCGGCGTCGTTGGCGGTATCTGCGCCGGCACGTTGGCGCTGGCCCGAGCCGGCCTGTTCGAGAAGGCCAGGCATACCAGCAATGGCCGCGATTGGATCAACAGTCATGAAGCCGGCTATGCCGGCGACGGCAACTATCAGGACGTGCCGCATGCCGTCGCCGACGGCGCTGTGGTTTCGGCGCCGGGCACCTTCGCGCTCGCCTTTCTGAAGACGCTCTATCCGGAAAGAAGCAGCGATCTCGCGCAGATGCGGACGCTGTTCGCCAAGGAGTATGCTGAAGCCTCCTGACAGTATGCTGTCAGGATAGACGTGCAATAGGTGTCGCGAGCAAACTCACTTCGGGAGAAACGCATGGCTTCCATTGCTGCAAAAGCTTCGGCCTGGTTCGTGACTCCCGTCACTGACATGGACAGGACGGGAGCCTTCTACGGGAAGGGCCTCGCGGAGTGGTGAAGAGCTGGAACGATAGGCGGAATACGCCCGGTATCAACGGCGTGAAGCCGACGCCGCGCACGATGGCCGATGTCATCGAGGGCCAGCCGATGCTGGTGCCGACGGCACGCCAGGTCGATGATTTCATCCGTTCGATACCGGAAGGCGTCGAGATGGATGTCCGCGCGCTGCGCACGGCGCTTGCCATCGAACACGGCGCAGAAGTGACATGCCCAGTCACCATCGGCTATCATCTGCGCACTGTTGCCGAGGCCGCCAACGAGGATCTCGAGCGCGGCATGACACTGAGCGATATTGCGCCGTTCTGGCGCGTGCTCGACTTGAAGACGCCGATCACGAGAAAACTGTCCTTCGGCGCGGCATTTGTCGCCGCGCAGCGCAAGCGCGAAGGGCTGAAACCATGATGCACGCCGCCCCAAAACTGTTCTGCGGTTTTGGGCGACATGCATAGAAACAACGCCGAGGGACCAAACGATGCGCCGCGCCGACAGGCTCTTCCAGATCGTGCAGCATCTGCGCGGTGGCCGTCTGGTCACCGCCCAGAAGCTCGGCACATGGCTCGAGGTTTCCGAGCGAACCATCTATCGCGATATCGCCGACCTGCAGTCGACCGGCGTGCCGATCGACGGCGAGGCCGGCGTTGGCTACATGATGCGGGAGGGTTTCGACCTTCCGCCGCTGATGTTCACGCGTGACGAGATCGTCGCGCTGGTTGCCGGCGCCCGCATGGTGCGCGCCTTTGGCGGCGCCGCCATGGCGCGCGCCGCCGACGAGGCGCTGATCAAGATCGGTGCGGTGCTGCCGGATGCCGAGAAGGACCGCATCGCCCGCACCGAGATCCACACGCCGATGTGGGTGGTCAGCGACGCCGCCCGAGAGGCGATCGACCTGATCGAGCGCGCGGTCGAAAAGCGCCAGGTTCTGACCATCGACTATAGCGACGAGGCCGGCCGCGGCACCGCACGCGATATTCGTCCGCTCGGCCTGTGGTTCTGGGGCAAGGTGTGGACGCTGGTCGCCTGGTGCGAGATGCGCGACGATTTTCGCGCCTTCCGCATCGATCGCATCGCTTCGGTGGTCATCGCCGGCCGCATCTTCAAGCCGGAGCGAGGCAAGCAGCTTGCCGACTTCTATCGGGCAGTGGAGCGCAGCGAGGATTACGGCATGGCGCCGGATCGCGCGGCGCGGACCTAGAGCAACTCCAGGAAAAGGGTGAACGGATTTCCCGGGAAAGCGCGTAGCGGTTTCCCTTGGAGAATTGCGTCAAAGTAAAAAGGGATTGCCGGACCGCACAAAAAGCCCGCTCGAAGCGGGCTTTTTGTTGGTGTCGGAAATATCACTCGTCGTCGTTGTCCGTGTTCTTCGACTTCAGGGCCGAGAGCTTGGCGAAAACGGCGTTGGCGTCGAGCTCGGCGTCCTCGTCCTTCGGCTTCTCCGGAGCCGGCACCAGCCGCTCGGTCAAGGCCGCCGGCAAAAGCGTGTCGCCGACCGGCTGCGCCTGTTCGCGGCCACGCGAAGCGCGGTTGACTTCCATGTCGAGGTCGATCTGCGAGGCGAGGCCCAGCGTCACCGGGTCCATCGGCTGCAGATTGGCCGAGTTCCAGTGCTTGCGCTCGCGGATCTGCTCGATCGTCGACTTGGTGGTGCCGACGAGGCGCGAGATCTGCGCATCCTTCAGTTCGGGATGGTTGCGCACCAGCCACAGGATGGCATTCGGCCGGTCCTGACGCTTCGACAGCGGCGTGTAGCGTGGACCCTTGCGCTTGGATTCCGGCACCCGCACCTTGGGGTCCGAAAGCTTCAGGCGCTGGTTCGGGTCCTTTTCGGCGCGCGCGATCTCGTCGCGGGTCAGCTGGCCGGTCATGATCGGATCCATGCCCTTGATGCCTTGCGCCGATTCGCCGTCGGCGATCGCCTTGACCTCGAGCGGATGCAGCCCGCAGAACTGCGCGATCTGCTCGAAAGAAAGCGCGGTGTTGTCGACCAGCCAGACGGCAGTCGCCTTGGGCATCAGCAGCGTATTGGCCATTTTTAAAAATCCTTCTCGTTCGCCCGCGTTCCCGCGCGGGCGGTGGTTTAGAGCCACCAAAATGGGAAATTCGCGGCCTGTATAGCCGCTCCGTCGCCGCTTCGCAATGTTTTTGGATGTCATCGGCCAGAAACCGTGGCCCGCGACCACTGGAAGGGCTCCGCGCTCTGAGCAGCGACAAACTGGCTTTGCCGACGGAGGCCGCGGTCGACCGGCCCTCGTCGGCCGACCCCCAGAACGACAAAACCCGCCGGACTGGGTCCAGCGGGCTCGGAACCGCGACGGGATCCGTCTGTACGGCTCTGGCTTCTACGGCATGGTCCGCCCTGAGCGGACCGTGCCCGACTTTAGATGGCCTTGCGGGCGATCTTTTCGATGTCGGCGCGGTTGATGCCGAGATCGTTGAGCTGACGTGCGTTGAGACTGTTCAGTTCGCGCACAGTCTCGGTGTACCTACGCCAGTTACGGAAAGCACGGATCGGGTTCATGGTAGTCCTCCAAATGGGTTGTTCGTTTCGGTGATGCTCAAATAGTCATCATCGATCAGGACTTGAACGGCCGTTTTTGCATAGCAATGATGCAAATGCTGCATTGCACCATTAAGCCTCTGTTCATCTTGTAGGCAGGGAGGCGCACGACCAGGATGTGTCGAGATAGAGGTCAGGCCGGCATCATCTGAATCTCGATCCGCCCTAGCCGACGTCGAGCACGATCTTGCCGATGTGCTCGCCCTCCTCCATCCGCTCATGCGCCCGCCAGGCCTCGCTGAGCGGGAAGATCATGTCCATCACGGGAGCGACTTTGCGCGTGCCGAGCAACGGCCACACCTGCGCTTCCAGCGCTGCCGCGATTGCCGCCTTGAATTCGACGGTGCGCGGCCTCAGCGTCGACCCCGTATGGGTCAGCCGCTTGACCATGATCTTCGAGAAGTCGGCGCTCGCCACGGCGCCGGCCTGCACGGCAATCTGCACAATGCGACCCTCAATCGCCGCGGCCTCGTAGTTGCGCGCCACATAGTCGCCGCCGACCATGTCGAGGATGACATTGGCGCCTTTGCCAGCGGTCGCCTCCTTGACCGCGGCGACGAAATCCTCCTCGCGATAGTTGATCGCCCGGTCGGCGCCGAGCTTCAGGCAGGCGTCGCACTTCTCGTTGCTGCCGGCGGTGGTGATGACATTGGCGCCGAAAGCCGAGCCAAGCTGGATCGCCGTGGTGCCGATGCCGGACGAGCCGCCATGGACGAGCAGCGTCTCGCCGCTCTTCAGGCCGCCGCGCTCGAACACGTTGTGCCAGACGGTGAAGTAGTTTTCCGGCACCGCCGCGGCTTCGGTGTGGGTAAAGCCGGCCGGCAGCGGCAGCACACTGCCGGCGTGAACCTTGACATATTCGGCATAGCCTCCGCCGGGTGTGAGCGCGCAGACGCGGTCGCCGATGCGCCAGCGCGATATGTCATCGCCAAGGGCGGCCACTTCGCCCGACGCCTCGAGGCCGGGCAGGTCGGATGCGCCGGCCGGCGGCGGGTAGGCGCCCTTGCGCTGCTGGATGTCGGGCCGGTTGACGCCGGCAGCATGCACCTTGATCAGGATCTCGCCGGGGCCTGGCTGCGGCACGTCGCGCGTTTCGGGTTTCAGCACCCTGGGGCCGCCCGGCTCCGAGATCGCGATGGCCGTCATTCTTGCCGGAATTTTCTGTCCGCTCGCCATGAGATTTCCCGTCTTTCCTCGCCGTTATCCGATCGGCTGTTTGCATCGACGCCCCTGCCCTATGTATGCTGATTGCCAAATCAGGCAAATGGTCAATGTGGGAGGAGCGACGATGGCGATCTTCGACGACGAACCCAAGAAGAAGGCGCGCCCGCACGAGATCGGGCAGGACCTGTCGCTGCTTTCGGTCGGTGAATTGACCGAGCGGATTGGCATACTGCGCGATGAGATCACCCGCCTGGAAAACGAGCTCAGGGCCAAGGACAGCACCAAATCGGCCGCCGAAGCACTGTTCCGCCGCGGATAGAGGCGGGCGCGGGGCTCGCCGCGGAAAAGCCCGAATGCGACTGTCTTCAGACTCAAGCGTCCCCGCCAACCTGAGCCGGATCCAACAATGTTCGCAACCTACCGACCGATCCTCTCGCTGCTTCGCGGCACCGCCTTCCTGCTCGCGGCGTCTGGATTGCACGGGCTGCTGTTGCCGCTGCGCGGTCAGTTGGAAGGCTTCTCGACCGCATCGCTCGGCCTGATGGGCACGGCCTGGGCCGGTGGCTTCGTCACCGGCTGTTTCTTCGCACCGCGCATCGTGCGCCGCGCCGGGCATGTGCGCGCCTTCGGCGCCTTTGCCGCGTCCGGCGCCATCGTGGCGCTGCTCACCGGATTGATCATCGACGAGTATGTCTGGATCCTGCTGCGCGCCTTCACCGGCTTCACCATGGCCGGCGCCTTCATGGTCATCGAAAGCTGGCTGAACGAAAAGGCCACCAACGAGAACCGAGGCACCATCTTCGGCCTCTATATGATGGTCACCTATGCCTCGATTATGGGCGGGCAGATGATCGTCGCTGGCGGCGACGTGAAGTCCGCCTCGCTGTTCATGATCACGGGCATTCTATTTTGCCTGTCACTGCTCCCGACCGCGGTTTCGACCGCTTCCCACCCCAAGCCGCTGCAGGATGTCTCGCTCGACGTCAAAGGCCTTTATGTCAATTCGCCGGTGTCCGCTATCGCTTGCGTCCTGATCGGTATCGCCAACGGCGCCTGGGGCACGCTTGGCGCCGTCTATGGCGCCCGCATCCGCATTCCCACGGCCGAGATCGCCCTGATGATGAGCCTGGTTGTCGTTGCTGGTGCCGCCATGCAGCTTCCGGCCGGGCGCCTCTCGGACAAGACCGACCGGCGTTTCGTGCTGGCCGGTGCTGCCTTCGGCGCGGCCTTGGTTGCGCTTGCCATCTTCCTGTTCGAGCCACGCTCCAGCGTCTTCGTCATCGTCTTCACGGCCGCCTATGGCGGCTTCGCCTATACGCTCTATTCGATCGCGGTGGCGCATGCCAACGACCACGCCCGTGCCGAGGATTTCGTCAAGGTGTCGGGCGGGCTGCTTCTGCTCTACGGCTTCGGCACGATGATCGGACCTCTGCTGGCAGCCGCCTTGATGGGCTGGACGCGCCCGGAAGGCCTGTTCCTGGCGACCGCTTTCGCGCATGTCTGCCTCGCGGGCTATACGTTGCTGCGCATCAGCCGCCGTGCTCCGGTGCCGATCGAAGATCGTGACGCCTTCAAGACGCAACCGGCCGACCGGTCGGTGACGCCGGAAGCATTGCGGCTTGATCCCAGAAGAAAAGCAGAAGCAGACAGTTGAGATTCGAAAGGCTTTGCCTCACTAATAAAGGCATGATGTTTTCCGACGCCTTCATGGCGATTGCCGATCCCAACCGGCGCCATCTTCTGGAAGAACTTCGCCGCGGCCCGAAAACCGTCAACGAGTTGGCTGCGGGTTTGCCTGTATCGCGCCCGGCCGTTTCGCAACATTTGAAAGTGCTGCTCGATGCCGGGCTTGTCAACGCCAAGGCCGAAGGCACCAGACGCGTCTATACGGTGAGCAATCCTGGCTTCCTCAAACTCAACATCTGGCTCGATCAGTTCTGGGAAGCCTGACGGCCCCGCCGTATCGGCAACGCAGTTCAAGCTTCCTCGCGCAAGAAAGCGCCGAGCGCATCGAGCAGCTCACCTGTACCATGCTCGCGTGTGGCTAACGTGTCGTGGCCGTCGAGGAAGGCGCCCTGTTCCGTCATCACAAGCCGCGTGCCGGCACCCTCAGCAAGCAGTTCGATCGTGGCCAGTGACACCGAGACACGGGTTTCGCCGAACAACAACTCATAGCTGTAGACGATGCGCTGGTCCGGCACGATGTCTTGATAGACAGCGTTGAAAAAATGCATCTGGCCATCGCTCGGACAGCCGGCATTGACCTCCCTGCCGCCGATACGGAAATCCATTTCATGACTGCTGGGCATCGGATCGTGCGGATCGGCGAACCAGCGTCGCTTGGCCGCTGGATCGCTAAGCGCAAAGTAGACTTTTGCGGGCGGCGCTGCGTAGCTGCGCTCGATGACGAAGGTGGAATGGACGACGGAACGTTCGGTCATGGGATTCTCCTCGATGAATGGATTGAATTCAGAGCATGATCCTCATCGATGGATCGTCAGGCACCGGCGGTCTCGGGCACGAATTCGGCAGCCAGATTGTCCAGCGCCGCGCTGAATCCGGCCTCGCTGCCGGCGATCATGTCCTTGTCGCCGAAGGCAGCGATCTGGTCGGTCAGCACCAGCCGCGTGGACGCACCGACCGGCTGAAACTCAATGGTGATCAAGGAGGCGGACAGCCGGTCCCACCCTTCGCAGACGAGCTCGGTCGAGACGATGCGCTGCTCAGGCACGATATCGACGTAGCGGTTTTCGACCCGGTAGATCAGACTGCCACGCGGACCGCAGCGGCTGACATCCAGCCCGCCGACGCGGAAATCGGCCTTGTCGTAGACCAGTTCGGCAGTCTTTGAAGGCGCGCCCCAGCGCATGCGGGCCTCCGGGTCGGCAAAGGCCTGGAACACGCGCGCCGGCACAGCGTCGTAGGTGCGCTCCAGCACGATGGTCGAATGAATCACGGAACGTTCCGTCATGATTGCCTCCTTCAGCTTTTGTCCTTGGTCTCAGCCAGAAAATCGCCGAGCCGGTCCAGCCGGCGCTCCCAGACGAGACGCCGTTCATTGATCCAGTGTTCGGCTGCTCTCAGTGCCTTGGGTTCGATCTGGCAGGTGCGCACCCGACCGACCTTCTGCGTGCGCACGAGGCCGCTTGCCTCCAAAAGGTTCAGATGCTGGACGACGGCCGACAGCGACATCGCCAGCGGCTCGGCCAGTTGGCTTACCGAAGCCGGGCCGCGCGACAGCCGGTCGACCATCTGCCGCCGCGCCGGATCGGCGAGCGCCTGGAACATCAGATCGAGCTGGGCAGGATCGTGCAGCATTGCGATCAGCCGTTGTTGTAGGGAAAGAACTTGAAGTAGGGCTGCGCCTCCTCGATCACGCGGGCGAAAGCGGAGCGCTGCACCAGGCGGTCATGGTATCGCTTGACGGCCGGGTATTTGTCGCCGAACGGCTCGACCTTGTTGGCGTAGAAGAGTGCGGGAGACGCCGAGCAATCGGCCATGCTGAAGGCGTCGCCCACCGCCCAGGTCTTCGTCTGCATGTCCTCTTCGACAATGGCGTAGGAATTGCGCAACTGGGCGCGGGCCTGCTCGACGCCGAACGGATCGGTCTTGTCCTGCGGCCGCAACCGGTCGCCGACGATCTTCTGCATCGGTTCCTGCACATAGAAATCATAGAAACGATCGGACTGCCGGACCGCCAGCGCCAGGTCGATGTCGGCCGGGACGAGGTCTACCTGCCCCGGATAGTGGGCGGCCAGATATTCGACGACGATGGTCGATTCCAGCACCGTGCGGTCGCGCGCATCGTCGCGCAGGGCCGGCATCTTGCCGGTCGGCGAAATCTTCAGGAAGGCCGCGCGCGACTCGGTGTCGCCGAGATCGACGATGACCGGCGTGAACGGTATGCCGTTCTCATACAGCGCGATCAGCGGCTTCCAGCAGAAGGAGGCCAGCGTATGGAAATGAAGCGTCAGGGACATTTATTGCTCGTCTGTTTGGGAATGCGCCGGTGGTCGGTGTCGTGCTGCTCGCCAGGATTAAACACTGAAGCATTTACTTAACTATTGCGTGGCAGGCCTTGCTCGTCAAGGCCCGCGCAGGGTGGCTCAATTGTCCTGAGTGTGATCGACGATGGCGGCGACCATCACCGTCCAGTCGTCCGGGTGCAGCTCGTGGCCGCCGCCTTCGATCCGAAGAATTTTCGCACCGGCGACGGCCTCGGCTAGTGCTTCGCCGTGCTCGACCGGAAAGATCGTATCAGTGGTGCCATGGATGACCAGCAGCGGCGCCGTCATCTCGCGCAGGCGGCCCTTCCATGTGTCGCCGCCCTTGATCATGAAGTGGTTGGTCGCGCTCAGCAAACCGCCGGATCGATCGTAATCCTGTTCGATGAAGGCCGCATCCCGGTCTCATCGAACGGGTGCGCGGTGCTTGTGATCGCCCGCGTATCCTTGACCATGAAATCGACCACCTGGCCACGATCCGACCAATCGACTTTCGCGCCGTCGGCCGAATGCTTGACATAGGCATCGCTCGTTTGTGGCAGATTCGATGTGTCGATCCCCAGGGGCGAACTGCTGATTACGGTCAGCGAAGCGACACGGGACGGGTGCTTGAGCGCCACAAGCTGGGCGATCACGCCGCCCATCGACATGCCGACGACATGCGCCTTGCCGACGCCGTGGTCGTCGAGAACACGCATCGCGTCGTCGGCCATGTCGTCGAATGTGTAGGGCGGCTCGCCCGGCGGATATTTGGTCGAACGGCCGGTATCGCGATTGTCATAGCGGATGACGAACAGGCCGCCATCGGCCAGTTTCCGGCACAGCGCCTCTGGCCACCAGAGCATCGAGGCCATCGATCCCATGATCAGCAACAGCGGCGGGTTTGCCGGATCGCCAAAGGCCTCGGATACGATCTCGGGGCGCTCGATGGTTGTCATGGCTCGGTCTCCTCCTCAGCAATACTGATTGCTTTTTGCAATCGGTTGCACGATAGTAAAACTGATACAATAATGCAACCGGTTTTGCGGAGAAAATCTCATGAGCATGGATCGCCGGTCCGGATGCCCGATCAACCTGTCGCTCGAAGTGTTCGGCGACCGCTGGAGCCTGATCATCCTTCGCGACATGATTTTTGGCGGCAGGCGCCACTTTCGCGAGCTGCTCAACGGATCGATGGAAGGCATTGCCTCCAACATCCTCGCCGACAGGCTGAAGCGGCTGATGGGACTGGGCATGCTGACCAAGGCCGACGATCCCAGCCACAAGCAGAAGGCGATCTACAGCCTGACCGAGATGGCCATCACCCTGGTGCCGATCCTGGCCCATCTCGGCGCATGGGGCCGCGTCTGGTTGCCGGTCAGTGCGGAACTCTCGATCCGCGCGGAGCTTCTGGAGAATGGCGGGCCGCCGATGTGGGATAAGTTCATGGATGAGTTGCGCCACGAGCATCTCGGTATGCCGCTCGATACATCGGCTGGCCCTTCTGTGCGTGCGACCTTGCAGGCCGCCTATGAGGCCGTGGTCGCCAGCAAGGCTCCCGGCGCCAGCCCGGCCGCTTGACCAACATATTTTCCCGTTTGGGGCCCGGCTCTGCTAGAAGGGGCGGAAAATCACAATTCACGGGATTGGATAAGGTCTTGGTTGAGAACTCTCGGGATGCTGCCCGCGCGCGTGCTGACCTGCGTTTCAAGAAGCAGGAAGAGGCGGCAACCGTCCGCCAGAAGGCGATGGCCGAATACGTCGCCGAGAGCGACGCCCGCCAAGCAAAGACCAACAAGCTGCGGGCGCTGCGTCTCGCCAAGGAAGCGGAAGACCTTGCCAACGCACCGGCGGCATCCGCCAAGAAGCCGGTCCGCGCCAAGAAAAAATAGTGCTGCCGGCCGGCACGATCGACTGCCGGTCCGGAAGCTGCAAAATGGCACCGCCATATCCGGATCGTTCCATTCCACCCCTTCATGCGAAGCAATTTCAACCGAAACCGGGATTTTGCCGTGCCCGTCGACAGTTGATGATCGGCGCGTTTTAATCAGGAGACTGCCATGACCGCACTGCCGCTCGAAAAAGCCAGGCAAATCATCGATGCCGCCTTTGCCCGGGGCGCGGACCTCAAGCTCAAGCCGCTCGGCGTCTCGGTGCTTGACGCCGGCGGACATCTGGTCGCCTTCCAGCGCCAGGACGGCGCCTCGTTCCTGCGCCCGCAAATGTCGGCCGGCAAGGCCTATGGCGCGCTCGCCATCGGCATGGGCTCGCGCCGCGTCGAGGCCTTCGCCAAGGAGCGCCCGCATCTCGTCGCCGGCATCTCGGACGTGTCTGGCGGCCGCGTGCTTCCGGTCGTTGGCGGTGTGCTGATCCGCGACAAGGCCGGTGCCATCATCGGCGCCGTCGGCATTTCCGGCGATACGTCGGACAATGACGAAGCGGCCGCCATCGCCGGCATCGAAGCGGCCGGCTTCACTGCCGACCCGGGCTGAGCTTTAACAGATATCACGGCCAAGGCTGCATTGAGATTCAGGTCAGTCGGAGTCGAACATGGTGGCATCCGAGAACCGGAGCGGAGCGTACTTTTTGGGTACGTGAGCACAGGAGGCCGCCATTTGCAGGCCGGCATCACCTGAAGATCAATGCAGCCTTAATTCAGATTGATGTCTCTGCTCGCCGACCGCATCGACACCGCAAACCCCGCCAGCACATCGAACAGCGCGATGACCATCAGTGTGAAGAAGATGGAATGTGCCGCGCCCTTCACCAGCAGGAACTCGACCAGGAACGCGACGAAGACCAGCGTCGACAACAGATGGTCCATGATCGAGGCGCTGGTCGTGCGCGCCGACTTCACCATTTCGGCGAAAAGGGAGATCAGCCCGATCAGCACTATCAGGTCGCCGAGCGTCATCGAGAACACCCCGCCCGACATCATGCGGAAGGAGAAGATTTCGCTCGCCCACGGATCGTCGCCGCCGCCGAATATTCCGAGCAGGCCGAGATTGTAGAGCACGAAAGGCACGATCAAAAGCGGGACGGCACCGAACATCTGGCGTCTCCATATGGGGGCAATCTCTGTAGAATGCGCCACAGGCATGCCGTCAAGAATTTTCGTAAAATGCCACGAACACGGTCGAAGACCGGATGCAACAACCATGTCAGCCCCCGGCGCGACGATCCTGATGAATATCGCCCACGCCAGGCATTTGGCGTTTGGCTGAGCGGCCAAGCACCAATGCAGGCCGCCCGGATATCGGCCCACCCAACGCAAAAGACCGGCCACTGGCCGGTCTTTCGAATGCTCAAAACGTCGAAAAGCTGGTCTCAGCTTTCCTTGGGCGTCAACACCTGGCGGCCGCGATACATGCCGGTCTTCATGTCGATGTGGTGCGGACGGCGCATTTCGCCGGAATTCTTGTCCTCGACATAGGTCGGGGCCTTGAGGGCGTCGGCCGAGCGGCGCATGCCGCGCTTGGACGGAGAGGTTTTTCGTTTCGGAACGGCCATGGATATGCTCCATTACATGGTCAAAAAGCCCCGCCCGCCCTCGTGAAAGGGCCGTGTCGGGGCCGGAATCTGAGAAAGTCGGGTGCCTATACACGCCCTACGCCGTTTTGGCCAGCACTGCCGCGAATTTTTTTGAGCTGGCTACTGCAGACACCCGACATAGGCGCCGGATCGGCCGGCCCGCCGCTCGATCAGGTTGGCAAGCCGTCTCAGGCCAGGCCCGGGCTTTGCCGGATTGCGGGCGATCGGATTTGGCAAGGAGACGGCGAGCAGGGCGGCCTGCCGTCGCGACAATTGTTTTGCCGAAACGCCGAAATGGTGCTGTGCGGCGGCTTCGATGCCATAGATGCCCGGCCCCCACTCGGCGATGTTGAGATAGATCTCCATGATGCGCCGTTTCGACATCACCGCATCGAAATAGACAGCCAGCGGCAATTCGACCACCTTGCGCACCGAGCCTAGCGGCCGTGACCAGAGAAAGAGGTTCTTGACCGTCTGCATGGTGATGGTCGAGGCGCCGCGCGTTGCTTCGCCGGCCAGCGCATCGTCGACGACGCCCCTCAGTTCGCCGAGATCGACGCCGCGATGAAAGCAGAACTGCCCGTCTTCCGACATGATGACCGAATTGGCCAGCACAGGTGCGACGTCGTCGATCGACACCCAGCGGCGGTCATAACCCGAGAATGTCGCCAGGTCCTTCAGCATCAGCGTCGAGACCGGATGCACGAAGGACGGCAGATAGAGGAACGTCAGCACCGTTGGTATGAGCGCCAGCACCGCGGCCACGACGATGCCGCGCCGGACCCAGCGCTTGAGACCGCGGCGGTTCACGCTCCGCGATCTGGTCGCCATGTCCAGCTTTTCGGTTTCATGATCGACGATCGGTTCCGCCAAGCCGCCCAACCCGTGCTTCTCCCTGCTCCGGCATAATGGCGCTTGGCTTCTTGCGCAACGTCTGAGTGTCGGCTACCGGTCCCGACCATGACGAATGAGGACGAAATGGCGTTCGAAATGGCGCTCATCAGACGGGCAGCAGCCGTCGAGGTGCTGCTGCGGCGGTTGCTCGACGACCGCGCGCTTTCGGGCGAGATCGCGCGGCCCGGCCGCCTCATGGCGGCGATGCGCCACGGCGTGCTCAACGGCGGCAAGCGCCTGCGCCCTTTCCTGGTGATGGAAAGTGCCGCCCTTTTTTCCGCCGATGGCGAGGCAGCACTGCGCGTCGCCGCCGCCCTTGAATGCGTGCATTGCTATTCGCTGATTCACGATGATCTGCCTGCCATGGACGACGATGATCTGCGTCGCGGCCAGCCGACGGTGCACAAGGCCTTCGACGAGGCAACCGCCATCCTGGCCGGCGACGCCTTGCTGACGCTGGCCTTCGACATCATTGCCGACGAGGCGACCATGCTGCCGGCTGAGCGGCGCGCAGCCCTGGTGCTGGCGCTGGCCCGCGCGGCCGGTGCCGGCGGCATGGTCGGCGGCCAGAAGCTCGACCTCGAAGCGGAACAGGCACCGCCGGACGAGGCCGGCATCATCCGGTTGCAGGCGATGAAGACAGGCGCGCTGATCCGCTTCGCCTGCGAGGCGGGCGCGCTGGTCGCCGGCGCCCCGGCCGAGGACCGCGAGCGGCTGGCCGAATTCGGCTCGGCGATCGGCCTTGCCTTCCAGCTTGCCGACGACCTGCTCGACCTGACCGCCGATGCCAGCCAGATGGGCAAGGCGACCGGCAAGGATGCAGCCGCCGGCAAGGCGACGCTGGTGGCGCTGCACGGCGCGAATTGGGCGCGCAGCCAGTTACAGGGGCTCATCGACCAGGCGCATGAATTGCTCGCGCCTTACGGGGAGCAGGCGGCGCTGCTGAAAGAAGCGGCGACATTCGTGGCGACCCGCAACAACTGACGCTGGGCCAACCAAGACGTCGGCCCGATCGGATTGCAAAATCCATCGCATCCGTCTCCAGACAATGGGGATCCGGGACGCACGAGGAGACGGCCCCGCCGCCACTGCTTTCAACTTTGCAAACAGACCTCAGTTGCCGATTGCGCGGGCCCGCCCGGCGGCGATCCCTTAAATGTGATCCAACCGATCCTACCTGCGGAGCTCCGGCCCCCTACAATTTGAAGACGCGCTTATGCGACGGCTTCATGGTCAGGCAGGTACGGACATATGGTTACCCTTACGGTCAACGGACAATTGCGCACGGTCGATGTACCGGAGGACATGCCGCTTCTGTGGGTGCTGCGCGACCATCTCAATCTGGTCGGCACCAAATATGGTTGCGGCATCGCCCAATGCGGCGTTTGCACGGTGCATGTGGCCGGCAAGCCTGTGCGTTCCTGCCAACTGACCATTGGCGATGTCGGCACCCGCGCCGTCGTCACCATTGAAGGGATCGGCAACACGCCCAACGGCGCCAAGGTCCAGCAGGCCTGGATGGAAGCCGAAGTGCCGCAATGCGGCTATTGCCAGGCCGGCCAGATCATGTCGGCCACGGCGCTGCTGGACAGCAACCCGCAACCCGACGATTCCGACATTGACGCGGCCATGGCGGGCAATCTCTGCCGCTGCGGGACCTATATCCGCATCCGGCGAGCGATCAAGAACGCCGCCGCCAAACCGGCCTGACCATGAAGAAAATCACCGGCATTGTCTTTGCTGTCGTTGTCATCGCGGCGCTTGGGTTCGCCGGCTGGCTGTTTCTCGGCCGCGATCCGATGTCCTTTGCCGGCGGCTCGACCGTGGCGCTGGCGGATTACCATGGCGCCGATATCACCGGTGTTCCGGCGCAGCTCGCCAGTGCCGATCTGGTCAAGCGCGGCGAATACCTCGCTCATGCCGCGGACTGCCAGGCCTGCCATACCGCGCCGGGCGGCGCGCCCTTCTCGGGAGGTTTCGCCTTCAACATGCCGTTCGGCACGATCTATTCCACCAACATCACACCGGACAAGCAAACCGGCATCGGCAACTACACTGATGCGCAGTTCCTGGCCGCTTTGCACAAGGGCATTCGCGCCGACGGCGAAAAGCTCTATCCCGCCATGCCCTACAGCTCC
Source organism: Mesorhizobium sp. CNPSo 4670 (assembly GCF_057784235.1). Taxonomy (NCBI): domain Bacteria; kingdom Pseudomonadati; phylum Pseudomonadota; class Alphaproteobacteria; order Hyphomicrobiales; family Phyllobacteriaceae; genus Mesorhizobium; species Mesorhizobium sp. CNPSo 4670. The sequence goes on from NZ_JBWJFQ010000005.1 coordinate 145,057, forward strand.
TACACCTACATGGCGGACGCCGACGCGCTGGCCATCAAGGCGTACCTCTTCTCGCTGGCGCCGGTGCACGCCCCAACAAGGCAAGACCAGCTTTCCTGGCCCTTCAGCCAGCGCAGCCTGCTGGTGCTCTGGGATGTCATGTTCAATCCCGACAATCGTTTCCGCCCCAACGCCGGCCAGGGCCCGCAATGGAACAGAGGCGCCTATCTTGCCGAGGCATTGGGCCATTGCGGCGAATGCCATACACCGCGCAACCTGGCATATGGGCTGGACAATCACGGCAAATTCGCCGGCGCGCTCACCGCGGGCTGGCGCGCCTACAACGTCACCGGCGACAAGGCTTCAGGCATCGGCGACTGGAGCGACCAGGATCTCTATTCCTATCTTTCCACCGGTCATGCCAACGGTCATGGCGGCGCTGCTGGGCCGATGGGTGAGGCCACCGATGACAGCCTGAGCTATCTGTTGCCCGACGACACCCATGCCTTGATGGCGTACCTGCGCAGCATACCCGCCCATGCGAGTGACCTGCCCCGCACGGTCACGACCGCAGCGCCGGCGTCGTACAAGGAAGGTGTAGCGGCGGATGTCAATTCGCGTGGTGAAAAGATCTTCGCCGGCGCCTGCGCCAGCTGCCACGACTGGACCGGCGTGAGTCCCGTCTCCGGCTATGCCACTCTGACCGGCGTGCGCGCGGTGAACGATCCCAGTGCCACCAATGTAGCGCAGACGATCATCAATGGCGTCAACCGCAAGACCGCCGAAGGCACGATCTTCATGCCGGCCTTTGGTGAGGGCTATTCGGACGACGACATCGCGGCCGTGGCCAACTATGTCACCGCCCGGTTTGGGGCCGAAGGCGCGCATTTGGCAGGCAAGGATGTGGCCGGTCTGCGAAAGCAGGCGGCCCAGCAATTTAAGGAAGCACCCAATGGCTGACATTCAGTCCAACTTTGCCCAGTCCGATGCCTATCTCTCGGCGCTGATACGCGAGGTCCGTTCGGTCCCGCCGACCAGTGCGTCGGTTACAATGGGACGACGCACCTTCTTCAAGTTGGCCGGCGCGGGCGTAGCGGGGCTGGTGCTGGGCTTTCACCTTGGAGACGCAGCGTTCGCGGCCGATGGTGCGAACGTCGATACGGCAGGCACCAAGGACCAGGCGATGAACGCTTTCATCCGTATCGCCCCGGACAACACGATCACAATTTATTCCAAATGCCCGGAGATCGGCCAGGGCATCAAGACCTCCTTCGGCGTCATCATTGCCGATGAACTCGACGCCGATTGGAGCCACGTCGTGATGGAGCAGGCGGACATCAATCCCAAGGTCTATGGCAGTCAAGGCGCGGGCGGTTCGACATCCATCCCGCATGCCTGGGACCAGCTGCGTCAGGCCGGTGCCGGCGCCAAGGCGATGCTCATCGCCGCAGCGGCCGGGCAATGGAAGGTGGACCCATCGCAGATCACCGCCAGGGACTCGATCTTGACCCATGCCGCCAGCGGTCGGTCCGCAACCTATGGGTCACTTGCCGCCGCGGCGTCGAAAATGCCGGTGCCCGATCCCAAGAGCTTGAAGCTGAAGGTTCGCGCCGAGTATCGCTTGATAGGCAAGCGCTATCGCGGTGTTGACGATCCCAAGGTCGTCAGTGGCCAGCCGCTGTTCGGCATCGATGTTCAACTCCCCGGCATGGTCTATGCGACCTACACCAAATGTCCGGCGGCGGGCGGCAAGGTCAAATCCTTCAACATCGACGAGATCAAGGCACAACGCGGCGTGCTCGACGCCTTCGCCGTTGACGGCACGGGCATGGCGGTCGAAGTGATGCCGGGCGTGGCTATCGTCGCCAGGGACACCTGGAGCGCTTTCCAGGCCAAGAACAAGCTTCAGGTGGATTGGGACCTGAGCATGGCCTCGATAGACTCCACGTCGCAATTCTCGGCCCAGGCCAGGAAGCTGGCGACAAATTTCCCGGAAAAGCCCGACGACAATGTCGGCAACGTGGACAGGGCCTTCGGCAATGCCGCCAAGACCGTGGAGGCCTATTACGAGTATCCTTTCGCCGCCCATGTGCCGCTTGAGCCGATGAACACCACGGCGCACTACCATGACGGGGTGATGGAGATGTGGGTGCCTACCCAACAGCCCGATCGCGGCTTGCCGCTGATTGCAAAGGCTGCAGACATTCCGCCGGAGAAAGTCGTGATGCACCAGACCCGCGTCGGCGGCGGCTTCGGACGGCGGCTGGTCAATGACTATGCCTGCGAGGCAGCGGCTATCGCCAAGAAGGTCAGTGCCCCGGTCAAGCTGCAATGGACCCGCGAAGACGATTTCGCCCATGATTTCTACCGGCCCGCCGGCTACCATCAGTTCAAGGGCGCGATCGACAGAGGCGGCAGGCTCGACGCCTGGCAGGAACATTTCATCACCTTCACCGCCGACGGCAAGAAGGAAGCCACGGGCGCCAACCTCACCGACAATCTGAGATATTCGATCAAGGCGCCCAATCTGCGCCGCGCCAAGACAATGTTCCCCTTGAAGATTCCCACCGGGGCGTGGCGCGCGCCGGGCGACAATGCCCAGGTCTTCGCTACCCAGAGCTTCATGCACGAACTGTCGCTCGCTTCCGGCCGCGATCATGTCGATTTCCTTATCGACGTCGTGAACCGCGACGTGCCTGATCTGGCGCCCAAGGACAAAAGCGTCAACTTCAGCCCCAAGCGGGCCACCGACGTGATCAGGATGTGCTCCGAGAAGGCCGGGTGGGACAAGAAGTTGGCGAATGGGAGCGGTTTGGGCCTGGCCTGGTGCTATTCCCACGCCGGCCATGTAGCACAGTCGATTGAGATCACTGTGGACGCCGACAAGCGGATCAGGATCGCGCGCATCGTGGTGGTGCTCGATGTCGGCCCCATCATTGACATGGCAGGGTCCGAAGCCCAGGCGCAGGGAGCGTCGACCGACGCACTCTCAACGGCCATAGGTCTCAAGATCAACATCGAAAACGGCCGCGTGCAGGAGCAGAATTACAATGCTTATCCGATCCTGCGCATGCCTTTCGCACCAATGACGATCGATGCTTATTTCATCCAGTCGGACAATCCACCGACCGGCATGGGCGAACCTGCTTTCCCGGCGCTGGCGCCCGCGCTGGGCAACGCCATCTTCGCCGCCACCGGAGAGCGCGTGCGCCGACTGCCATTGCGCGATCTGGGCTACTCGCTGGCGGTCTGAAAGATCAATCGATGTTCAAGCGCTTCAAGCCACCTTGATCTTCATCTCTTCTTCGCCGCGCACCATTTTGGTCACAGCGGCGAAGTCGAGCTTGCCGGAACCGAGGACCGGCACTTTTGCAACGGCGCGCACTTCAGCCGGCACCATCAGGTCCATGGCGCCGTTCGCCTTGGCGAAGGTCAGGAATTCGGCGCGCGTGGCGTTGGCGGCCTCGGTGATCAGGATCAGCTTTTCGCCCTTGCGCGCATCCGGCACGGTGGCGACCGCTGAGAGCGAGCCTTTCCACAATTCGCCGGCCAGCGCCTCGATAGCAGCGAGCGATATCATCTCGCCGCCGATCTTGGCAAAGCGCTTGGCCCGGCCGCGAATGGTGATGAAGCCGACGTCGTCGACGGCGACGACGTCGCCGGTGTCATGCCAGCCGTCTTCGAGTGGTTCGAGCACACCGGGCTTCTCGGCCCTGAGATAGCCGGCCATGACATTGGGCCCACGCACGAAAAGCCGTCCGCCATCGTCGACACCGGGCACCGGATCGAGGCGATATTCCATGCCGGGCATGATTTTGCCGACGGTTCCGGAGCGGTTGTACATCGGCGTGTTGATCGAGATCACAGGTGCTGTTTCGGTGACACCGTAACCCTCGAGGATGCGCACGCCGAACTTCTCCATATAGGTCATGCGCGTCGCCGCCTTGACCGGCTCCGCGCCGGCAAAGCAATAGCGTATCGAGCGGAAGTCATAGGGGTGCGCGGTGCGCGCATAGCCGGCGAGGAACGTATCGGTGCCGAAGATGATCGTCGCGTTCGAGGCGTAGATCAGTTCCGGCACGATGCGGTAGTGCAGCGGCGAGGGGTAGAAATAGACCGGCACGCCGGAGATCAGCGGCAGCACCGTGCCCGCCGTCATGCCGAACGAATGGAAGATCGGCAGCACGTTGAACACCTTGTCGCCCGAATGGAAGTCGATGCGCGAGGCGGCCTGGGCGGCATTGGCCAGGATGTTGCGGTGAGTAAGCACGACGCCCTTCGGCGTGCCTTCCGAACCCGAGGTGAACAGGATCACTGCGGCATCGTCGGGCTTGCGCGGCGCGCGTGGCGTGCTCTTGCGCAGCAAGCCGAGCAGCTTGTCCTTGAGGCCGACGGTCCCGCGCAAATCGTCGAGCCAGGCGATGTCGACCGAGCGGCCGATCTCTTCGATCACACCGCCCAGCTTGGCTTGTTCGATGAAGGCACGGGAGGTGAGCACTGTGCGCACTTCGGCGGCCTTGCAGGCGGACAGGATGTTGGCCGCACCTGCGGTGAAGTTCATCATCGCCGGAACCTTGCCGGCCGACATGACGCCGAGCAGCGTCGCGCATGAGCCGTTGGCATTCGGCAGCATGATGCCGAGCGTCTGCTGGCCGGCATAGAGGTTCTGGAATTTCTCGCCAAGCACTGCGGCGGCCGTGAGCAGCTTTCCGTAACTCAGCGAACCGGTGACCGGATCCTGCACGGCGAGCTCTCGCATGCCGCGTTCGTTCGCCGTCTGGATGATCTTTTCAAGCACCGTCTTGTCGATGTCCTGGGTACGGAAGACGAGGTCCGACATGACCTGATAGAGGGCGGCGCCCGCCGCGGCGCGACGCTTGCGGCCCTTCAACTCCTGCTGCACTTCCAGCTTGACCGGCTCAAGGATGGTCACCTTGACCTTTGGGAACAGCCGGCGGCGCACATGCTGCGATGTCAGCCGTGAAAAATAGCTTTTCTCCAGCCCGTCGATGCGCACCGGCACGACCATCGAGCCGGTCTTGTCGGCGACCATAGCGGCGCCGTCATAGACCTTCATCAGGCCGCCGGTGACGGTGATGCGGCCTTCCGGGAAGATGACCAGCGGATCGCCGCCCTGAACGATCTTGATCAGCGTGCGGGTCGACATCGGTTTGGATGGGTTGAGCGGCAGCGCGCGGGCCAGTTTCATGAACGGCTTCATCCACCAGGCCTGGGCGATGGTGTGGTCGATGGCGAAGACCGGCTCCTCATCGGTCAAGGTCAAGGCCAGCGGGCCATCGAGGAAGCTGACATGGTTGAGAGCCAGGATCGGCGCCTTGCCCGCCGCCTTGAGGTTTTCCATGCCCTCGACTTCCAGCCGATGGAAAGCTCGGAACAGGATGGAGACGAAATCGCGGAAAGCATTCGTCGGCAGGAATTTCAGCATAAGCCAGGCGGCGACGGCGTTGGCCGCGGCGAGGCCGAACAGGATGGCTCCGGTAGAGACGCCGGCTGCCTGGATCGCGGCAACGAGTATGCCACCAACCGTCATGAAGCCGGCGTTGACGATGCTGACGGCGGCGACGACGCGAGCGCGGCGCTCTTCAGGCGACCAGGCTTGGATGGCGGCAAAGGTCGGCACCACGAGGAATGCGCTGGCAATCGCCATGCCGGCGAGGTCGATCGCGACATGGATCGTGTTTGGCCCGGCGAAGAACAGGGTAAGGGTCTCAGTCCTGGGCGAAGGCTGCATGCTCCAGATGGTCCAGGCCAGGTCCAGTCCGAACAGCGCCAGGAGCGCCGTGCCGACCGGTGCGGGCAGAAGCACGATGCGTCCCTGCGACATCCATGCGGCAATGGCCGAGCCGATGGCGATCGAAACGGCGAACACCGCGAGATAGGCAGTCACGGCGATCTCGTTGCCGCCGAGCGAATCCTTGATCAAGGTCGGCAGGATCGAAAGAACGATGGCGCCGATCAGCCAGAACCAGGACGTCATCAGTCCGGCGCGCCAGATCCGCTTGTCGCCACGCAATCCGTTGACCTGCCGCCAGGTCGAGCGAAAGACGTTTTTGTCGATGACGAGGTCCGGAGCCGCAGAACCGGTGGAAGGGATGTAGCGGCTGACAAACCAGCAACCGACCGCAAGGATCATCATGATCGGCCCGAAGACCGAGACGCCTATGCCATCGGCCGAGACGACGCCGCCGGCGATGGTGCCACCGAGGATGGCGGCGAAGGTCGCGGATTCGATCCATGCGTTGGCGCCGGGCAATTCCTTGCGTTCGAGATGATCCGGCAGGATCCCGTACTTGATCGGTCCGAACAGCGCCGAGATGATGCCGAACATCAGCAACGCCACCATCAACACCGGGATCGACGACAGCGCGATGCCGACGACCGCGACGCCAGCAGCCGCGATCTCGGTGAATTTCAGCCGACGCGCGATGAAGGCCTTGTCAAACCGGTCGGCGATCTCGCCGCCAAGCGCGGACAAGAGCAGGAAGGGAGCCATGAAGACCGCACCGGCCAGGGTGACCAGTGACGCCGCCTTGTCCGCCGCCAGCGTGAACAGAATAAGGAACACCAGAGTGTTCTTGAGAAAATTGTCGTTGAAGGCGGACAGGAATTGCGTCCAGAAGAGAGGCGCAAAGCGCCGTGTCATCATCAGATGGCTATTCGTATGATTGTTCGGAGCGATGTCCATGGCGGCGACTTCCATTGGGCAAGGCCGTTGCAATCCTGATCGGATCGATCGGCGATCTTGCGTGATTTGAGCCTTGTTGTAGCGGGAACCCGGTTACACTTCGTTACTCCGGCTGACGCCATCAGTAGTCTCGTCTTGGTGTCTTACAGCCGGTTGCTGAAGCGGCTTGCGTCTTCCCCATCTGGCGATCGAGGTCTCCATGAGCATGATCGCCTCCATCGCAGGGAACCCTGGCGGCAAATCATGCCTCCAATAAGGTGGATGCCGCTCGCCATCTTCGAGGCCACGATGGCGAAACTGGCCGTGGCGAAGGCTTTCTGGGTGCTTGAGTCCTTGGGCGCTTAGTTGTTGGTGACCATCGATATGATCCTTTCGTTTCAGCCTTAAGCCGGATCGCTGTCGGTTTGTTTCAGGCCGGATACAATCAAGCCGACTTCCCGACAGCGTTTCGGCCACCCGTTCGAGCACCTGCGTCAGCGCATGGTTCGCGTCCACACGAAATTTTAATGTAAATGAAGCGTAATCCCGGTCATTAAAATGATGCGTATGTGTTGGGGTTGCGCATGCCGGAATATTCGTCCTTCATCCGGTCAGTCCGGGTCCGCTATATTTCAGGGTTGCTGATCTTTGCGCTGGCTTCCGCCGCCATCGTGATTGCGCTCGATCGGGTCAATTCCTTTCGCCACGACATCGATGCGCTGAGCAGCAACCTGGTCGTCTTCACCCGCGACCTGCGCAACGCGACCAGCTTTGCCGAGACGACCGGCACCGCCTGGCGGGCGGAGACGCGCGATGCGCTCACCTCATCGGCGCGCGGCCATTCGGAGCGCCTGACCGGCGAGATCGAAACGCTGACCGCCCAGCTTGCCGCGATCAAGCCGCGCCTTTCGGTGAAGACCATCAACGAGCTTGAAACCGCTTCCGTCAACGGCGACCTGTTCTGGTCGCCGCGCGACATGGTGCGCAACTTCAACCTGATGTCGATGGCGCAGAAGGTCGATGAATGGAGCTATCGCGAAATCCGCAACCAGAATGACCTGTTCGCCCAGCCCATGCTGGTCCGCGTCCGCACCGCCATGGACGACGAGCGCCATCTCGCCGATGTCTCAAGCGACAGGCTATTGCTGTGGGCGAGCGGCATCTTGTTCGCCGCCCTTGCCATCGTCGCCTTCTGGATCTTCCGCCCGATGGAAGTGGCCATCCGCCGCGCCTTTGCCGAATCCGCCGAATCCTTGTTCAAGGCCGAGGCCGCCGACCGCGCCAAGTCTGAATTCCTGGCCAATATGAGCCACGAAATCCGCACGCCGATGAACGGCGTGCTCGGCATGGCCGAGCTGCTGGCCAAGACCGACCTGACCGCACGCCAAAAAACCTTCACCGACGTCATCGTCAAATCCGGCAACGCGTTGCTCACCATCATCAACGACATCCTCGATTTCTCCAAGATCAATGCCGGCCAGCTCACCCTCGATCCGGCTCCCTTCCGTCTCTCCGAGGCGGTCGAGGACGTGGCGACGCTGGTATCGGCGCGCGTCGCCGAGAAGAACCTCGAACTGATCGTGCGCGTCGACCCGCGGCTGCCGGCCTACGTCGTCGGCGACGCCGGACGGTTCCGGCAGATCGTCACCAACCTGCTCGGCAATGCGGTGAAGTTCACCGAAAAGGGTCATGTGCTGATCGATGTCGGCGGCGAGATCGTCAACGACGTGGTCCAGCTCAAGGTCCGCGTCGAGGACACCGGCATCGGCATACCGGCCGAGAAACTGCAGAACGTGTTCGAGAAATTCGCCCAGGTCGACGGTTCGTCGACCCGTCGTCACGAGGGCACCGGCCTCGGCCTCGCCATTGCCGCACGCCTCGTCGATCTGATGGCTGGCAAGATCGGCGTCGAAAGCGAGATCGGCCGCGGCTCCGTGTTCTGGTTCGCGGTGCCGCTGCCGGCGCACCACGCCGCGGCGCGCGACGAAATCGTGCCGGTCGACGTCACCGGCGCGCGCGTGCTGGTCATCGACGACAATCCGGTCAACCGTGAAATCCTGCTCGAGCAGCTGAGAAGCTGGAGCTTCGACTGTGCCGCCGCCGAAAGCGGCGCGGTGGGCCTGGCCTTTCTCGATCGCGCTTTCCAGCTGGGCGCTGCCGTCGACTGCATCATCCTCGACTACCAGATGCCGGGCATGAACGGCGCCGATGTTGCCAGGGCCATTGCGTCCGACAGCCGGCTGGCTTCCATTCCGGTGGTGCTGCTGACCTCGGTCGACCAGGTCGATTTCGGCAAGATGATCATCGACTTCGGCATCGCCGCGCATTTGACCAAGCCGGCGCGCTCCGCGGTCCTGCTCGGCACCGTCATCTCGGTCATCCAGAGGGCCCGCTCCCAGGTCGGCAAGGCGCAGTTCGTCCGCGAACCGATCGTGCCGGTTCCCCCGGTAGCGCCACCCGCTTTCACCGTCATCCGCGGCCCGGCGATGCCGGCCGCCACGGCACCGGAATCGACGGTTGCGCTGAACGGTCCGATCGACATCCTCATTGCCGAGGACAACGACGTGAACCAGCTGGTTTTCGGCCAGATCCTCAACGGCCTTGGCCTCAGCTACCGCATCGCCGGCAACGGCCGCACGGCAGTCGAGATGTACCGGGCGCTTCGCCCCAGGCTGATCCTGATGGACGTCTCGATGCCTGAGATGAACGGCTACGAAGCGACCCGCGCCATCCGGGCGATGGAGACCTCGTCGGGCACCCACATCCCGATCATCGGCGTCACCGCGCACGCGCTGAAGGGCGATCGCGACAAGTGCATCGAGGCCGGCATGGACGACTATCTGCCCAAGCCGGTCTCACCCGACCGCCTCGGCACCAAAATCGGCACCTGGCTCAGCGAGACGGTGGTGGCGAAGACGGCATAAGGCGAGCCTGGCTGCCGATCTGGCGGATCAGCGCAGCCGGCCAATCGGGATGATTTCGGGAGACGTGGCGACATAAGGCTCGCCACCCCAGTCGCCGAGCCATTGCTCCACCAGCAGGCCGGCCTCATCCAGCATCCTGGCAAGATCTTCCTTCTCCGGGAAAGCGATTTTCGATTCGGCGCCCACAACTGGTCTGCCGCCTGGAATTTCATAGAAGGTTGAATAGGTGACGACGCCAGTGGCGGCATCGCGTTCAACGTCGTTCCAGGCCTTGACCGTGCCGAGACCGGGATGCGCCAGCATCCGTTCGGAGCGCTGCGGCGTCCATTCACCCCATTCTTCAACAGCGGGATTTCGGGTGTCGAAAATGAAGCGCCCACCCGGTGCGAGATGGACGGCGATGGTGCGCAGCACCGCCGCCTGATCCTTGGCCGTCAAGAAGACCTGGAAGGCATGTCCGGTAAGCAGCACCAGATCGAAGTGTTGCCCGAGCCGAACGGTTCGCGCATCTCCCTCGACCCAGTCGACCTTGTTTCCGTCGGGTCTGCCGCGCCCGACATCGAGCATCGGCGATGCAGGATCGACGCCGGTGACGTTGCGTCCTTTGCTGAGCGCTGCGGCCAGTTGCCCCGTGCCGCAGCCGAGATCAAGAACCGAACGAGCATTGCCGGCGAATTCAACGCAATAGTTGAAATCGTCGCCACCTGTATTCTCGATATCGTAAAACTGGACGAGGTCCGGATCGCTGTAGAGTCTGTCGGTCATGGCGTTCGCCTATAGCTGAAATCTCTGCTGGATGCGACGGGCACATTCCAGCGGCGTAAGCAGGCTGGTGTCGACTTCGAGATCGTAGTCTATGTCCTTGTGCACGCGCTCATATTGCCAGCGCGCCAAGCCCGGCATGCGATTGGCACGCTGGGCTTCCCGCGCTTCGAGCACCTCCAGCGGCGCCAGGACACCAACCACATGGAGGTCGAAAGCCGACAGCAGTTCGAGATATTCGGACATTTCACCGTTGCAGAGCACCTCGTCGACGATGAGGTTGTTGCCTTGCCCGGCCATCGCGGCGATGGCGTGGCGCATGCCGCGCAGGGTTCGCGCCCCCACCGGTCCTGCTCTGATCACGACCGCAGGCTTGCCGTCCTGCCGGATGGTCTCATAGAAAAAGCCGTCCGCATGGTCCTGCAAGGCGTCGGGCAGCATCTCGATGAAAGTGTCCATCTGGACGTGCAGGAAGGGCGCGGCGGTGATCTGTTGCAACGCCCTGGCGATGGAACTCTTGCCGGCACTGCCGACGCCATTGAGCAGAATGATGCTGGCTTTCACTTCAGCGCCCCCTTTCGGCAAGAACATCCTGCCCGCCACGGTCAGACTACCGGTTGCGCACCACCACGCAGGCTCCGCCGACGCTTTGCAATTTCTGGCAGATGACATTGGCGGCGGCGCGGTCGTCGACACCGATCCTGACCGCGTAGATGCCGCGCCGGCCGATCGGCGTACGCACCCGGCTGACCACCGGATCATGGCCGCTGAGCAGGGCCGGAAACCGGCTCCTCACTCGCAGCCACTGGCTGATCGCGGCGCTGCGGCGGAAGTTACCGGCCACCTGGATGCCCCATGGTTTTATGTTGATCGAGGCCATCGCCACGGTCTGCGACATGATCACCGGCAGCCTGCGGCAAGCGACGGCAAAATCCGCCTTCTGATCGAGCGGCTCGACCTTTCCGGCATAGGCCGGATCGGTGAACTTATCGACCGGCTCGCCCATGATGTCGAATACGTAGCTCTCGGTCTCCATGGGCAGGAAGCCGCCGGAGCCGAGCCAGCGCGACACCCGGCTTTCGCCGGCATTGTAGGCGGCGGCCGCCAGGCCGAGATTGCCGTAGGCGCCCTTCATCTCGGCGAGATATCTCGCCGAGGCAGGGATCGCCTGGTTTATGTCGAAGGAGTTTGCAAGGCCGCGCATCTTGGCGGTGCCCGGCATGAACTGTGCGATGCCTTCGGCGCCGACCGGACTGACCGCGTTGGGATCGAAGCGGCTTTCCTTCCAGATCAGCCGTGCGAAGAAATCCCTGGGCAGGCCGTTCTGGTCGGCATGGGCCTGGATCAGGGTGCAGACCTTGTCGATGAGCCGCTGCTTGGCGGATTGCGGTGGGTCTGCCTGAACCAGCGTCGACCAGCCCACTCCGCTCAGCAAGATCAGCGCCACCCACTGGAAACGCTGCATCACGCCTACTCGGCCGCGGCCTTGCCGCGACCAAACCGTTGCTCGATATAGTCTGCGACCATTTTCTCGAAATCCGCCGCGATCGACGGCCCGCGCAGCGTCGCTGCCTTCTTGCCGTCGACGAAGACAGGCGCCGTTGGCGTCTCGCCGGTGCCGGGCAGCGAAATGCCGATATCGGCATGCTTGGACTCACCCGGGCCGTTGACGATGCAACCCATCACCGCGACCTTGAGGTTCTCGACGCCGGGATATTTTTCCCGCCACACCGGCATGTTCTTCCTGAGATCCGCCTGGATGTTCTGGGCGAGTTCCTGGAACACGGTCGAGGTCGTGCGCCCGCAGCCCGGACAGGCCGCGACGATCGGCACGAACTGCCTGAACCCCATCGTCTGCAGCAGTTCCTGCGACACCTGCACCTCACGCGTGCGGTCGCCGTTCGGCTCCGGCGTCAGCGAGATGCGGATGGTGTCGCCGATGCCTTGCTGGAGCAGGATGCCCATGGCGGCGGACGAAGCCACGATGCCTTTCGAGCCCATACCGGCCTCGGTCAGGCCAAGATGCAGCGCGTGGTTGGAGCGGGTAGCGAGTTCGGTATAGACGGCGATCAGGTCCTGCACGCCGCTGACCTTGGCCGACAGGATGATTTTTTCACGGCCAAGGCCGATCTCTTCCGCCATTTCGGCCGACAGGATCGCCGATTGCACGATCGCCTCGCGCGTCACTTCCTGCGCCGTCAGCGGAAAGCCCTTGGCTTGGTTATCGTCCATCAGCCGGGTCAAAAGCTCCTGATCGAGCGAACCCCAGTTGACGCCGATGCGCACCGGCTTGTTGTATTTGATCGCCATCTCGACGATCGCCGCGAACTGCCGATCCTTCTTGTCCTTGAAGCCGACATTACCCGGATTGATGCGGTATTTGGCCAGCGCCTCGGCGCAGGCCGGATGGTCTGCCAAAAGCTTGTGCCCGATATAGTGGAAATCACCGACCAGCGGCACGTCGATGCCAAGCCGCGCCAGCCTTTCGTGAATGCGCGGCACGGCGGCTGCGCTCTCGTCGCGATCGACGGTGATCCGCACGATCTCGGAGCCGGCGCGGTGCAGCGCCGCAACTTGCGCAACCGTCTGGTCGACATCGGCCGTATCGGTATTGGTCATCGACTGAACGACAACCGGCGCGCCGCCGCCGACGACCACGCCGCCGACATCGACGCCGACCGAGGTGCGGCGGGGGAAGGGAGAGGAAAAATATCCGGTCATGCCCGGCAGCCTTTTGTCTCTGGAGCGTCATGCGTCCGCTAGGACACACAAGAACGCCCCGGGCCGATGCGCTAAAGTCCGGGCATGAGGTGGAGGAGCAAAGATGGCTTGTCAATGGCGACAGGTCGCCACTGGCCGCAATTGACCCGCCGCCGGATCAAAACAATCGATGATCCGGCGACGGCCGAAGCGAAATTTGACCTGAACGGAAGTCCAGCCTGAGCGATCGCCGCGCTGGAAGTCAAAATCCACCACATCGGCGACAGCTGCCGCCGGCAAAAAGGCCGTGGATCGTGATCGTCTATATCAGGAGGGCATCAATGCGTGGTCGGTTGTGCTCTCAGTTTTTCAATCTCGTCCTTGAGTGCCAGCTTGCGTCGCTTGAGATTCACGATTTCGAGGTCGTCCACCGACGGGTGGTTCATCGCGTCATCGATCTCGCGCTCGATGTCGCCGTGTTTCCGCTGCAACTCATCAAGATGGGAAGCAAGAGACATGATTGGTTCTCCCTTTCATGGTTTTCCTCGATTGCAACCGTCACGGCGCGTCCACCGCAGGTTCGCTTCTGTGACGGCACAATGACACTGTGCCACCATCCGACGGCGATGTCGAATGCTGCGTGGTAGCATTCCACGACAATGTGAAATGTGATATGGGCTGCGCGCCAGCGGCAGAAGTTGCCGGTCCCGCCCAATCAGGCCCAGTTTTTGGGCGCCGCAGACGTGCAGACGGTTAAAGAATGTCCGATCAGGAACAGGCCGATATTCGCCTCGAATTTTCCCGGCTGAAGCAGGAACACGCCGATTTCGATGCGGCGATCAACGCGATGATCGCAATGAATTGCGACCCGCTGCAGATCCAGCGCATGAAAAAGAAGAAGCTGTTCCTCAAGGACCGGCTGATGGCGCTGGAAGACAAGATCATCCCCGACATCATTGCGTGAGAAGGCGGAGACGGGGTCGATCCTGATCGCTTTGCAGCTATCCGGCGATCGAAAGCCTGGCGGCGCGGTCGCGCAGCAGACCGATGAGACTGCCGGTCCGCTCCTCGGACGTGTCGATGGGAACCACCAGGCACATCGTCGCCTCGACCTTGCCAGGTCCTGAAAAAACGGGCGCGGCGAGGCATTTCGTGTATGCATCGACAAGGCCCGAGGTGACGCAATAGCCTGTGGCTTCGGCCTTCGCTATGTCGGCGATGAAGTCGTTGAGAAGCAATCTGCGGCCGTCCGGCAGGACGAGATCGTCTTCGGACACCATGTCTTCGATCTGGGCCAGTTGGAAGCCCGCCAGCAGCAGCCGTCCCGAAGCGGTCCAGGGCAGCGGTATCTGCAGGCCGGTGGCGGAGCTGATGCGGAACGGCCTGGTGCCCGGGCTTGAATGGACGATCGTATAGCGGCCGCTCTGCAGCATACACAGTTCCGAGGTCTCGCCCGTTTCGCGCGACAGATTGTCGACCTCCTGACGCCCGCGCCTCAAGAGGTCGTTGCCGCGCACATAATCCATTCCGTAGAGATAGAGCTTCTTGCCGAAATAGACGCGATTGCCGTCGCCGGCCATTTCCAGCAGGCCGGCATCCACCAGTGACCGCACAAGCGTGTAGGTCGTCGAGCGGGGTGCGTTCACCCCCTTGGCAAGATCGCCAATGCCGATCGCGCGCTGCGTCGTGTGCAGAAATTCCAGGATCTCGAGGACCCGGTTGAGGCCTTTTTCGCGGGAGCCCGAAATCTTCTCGTCGGCTGAAACCGCCGGGGCATTGCCATCTTGCATTGTCGATTCCTAATGCTAGTATCTGTCTTGTACAGGATACATACGTCTCTTGTAAGAGACAATCGCTCTGAAAATCGACGATGCGTGTATTTCCTGTGCATAGGGGAACACAACACGAAAGGAGGTCGCCGTGAACGACACATCCGGAAGACGTGATTTTCTGAAATTGGGAATGGCGGGACTGGCCACCGCCGGGGTACTGGCAACCGTCGATGCCCAGAAAGCCGCCGCCCAGGCAGCATCCGACAGCCTGCTGCGCACCGTGCTCGACCGCGGCAAGCTGATTGTCGGTACCGGCAGCACCAATGCGCCCTGGCACTTCGAGAACGATGCCGGCGAACTGGTCGGCATGGACATCACCATGGGACGCATCCTGGCCAAGGGCCTGTTCGACGATCCGACCAAGGTCGAGTTCGTCATGCAGGACCCGGCCCAGCGCATTCCGAACGTGACCACCAACAAGGTCGACATCACCATCCAGTTCATGACGATGAGCGCCCAGCGCTCGCAGCTCATCAACTTTTCCCGGCCTTACTATGTCGAAGGCGTCGCGCTGCTGACCCTTCCGACCGCCGAGAACAAGACCTTCGACAAATTGCTTGCCGCTGGTTCGGCGACACGCGTCTCGATCCTGCAGAACGTCGATGCCGAAGCATCGGTGCACATAGCTCTGCCGCAGTCGCAGGTGATGCAGATCGACACCCAGGCCAACGTGCTGCAGGCCCTGGAAGCCAAGCGTGTCGACGCTGCCGCGGTGGATCTTTCGACCGTGCGTTGGCTTGCCTCGCGCAATCCGGACAAATACTTCGACGCCGGCAAGAGCTGGTTCTCGATGCTGTACGGTGCAGCACTCCGGCAAGGCGATCTCGACTGGCTGACCTTCGTCAATCAGACCTTCACCATCGCCATGTTCGGTCACGAAACGGCGCTCTACGACGCGGCGTTCAAGGATTACTTCGGACAGGAGCCGCCGGCTCGCCATCCCGGTTTTCCAGTCATCTGATCCAGTTGGCGGAAGGGCGGCATTCAGCGCCCTTCCGCCAGCTTCTCCTCGACTGCCCTTCGCACTGAGGCTGACGCATGGGCTATGCCCTGAATTTCAACCTGATCTGGCGGCATTTCGACAAGCTGTGGGGCGGACTGCTGCTCAGTCTCGAACTGGCCGTCATCTCGATCGCCATCGGCATAGTCATCGGCCTGGTTCTGGCGGTCTGGTACGTCTCGGCCGGGCGCGTGGTGCGCACCATCATCGCTGCCTACGTCGAATTCATCCGCAATGTGCCGCTGATCCTGCTCGTCTATCTGGTGTTCTACGGCCTGCCGACGGTGGTCGATCTCGCCTACAGCGCCCCGACCTCGTTCATCCTGACGCTATCGGTCTATAGCGGCGCCTATCTGGTCGAGGTGTTCCGCTCCGGGCTCGAAGCCGTCCCGCGCGGCCAACTCGACGCCGGCAAGGCGATTGGCCTGACGCCATGGCAGCGACTGGTCGATGTGCGCCTGCCGACCATGCTGCGCATCACCTTGCCGGCGCTGTCCAACACCTTCATCTCGCTGTTCAAGGACACCTCGATCGCCTCGGTCATTTCGGTACCGGAGCTGACCTACGGCGCTCAGTGGATCAACTTCAACACCTTCCGCATCGTCGAGGTCTACCTGGTGACGACGGCGATGTACCTGTTGACCGGCTACGCGCTGCTTTTCGGGCTGCGGCTCGTCGAGCGCCGATTCAGGGCGGCGCGCTGACATGCTCACCCAGATCGCCTATGCCTTGCCGTTCCTCGCCCAGGGCTTCGCCTTGACCTTATGGGTGTCGCTGCTGGTCGTGGTCCTGTCGCTCATCGCCGGCGTCCTGCTCGGCGTCGGCCTGGTTTATGGGCCCGTGCCGCTGCGCTGGGCGGTGCGCATCTTCAGCGACACGATCCGCGGCATTCCGATCCTGGTGCTGATGTTCTTCGTCTACTACGGCCTACCCGCGATCGGGCTTCATCTGCCGTCGTTCTGGGCCGCCGTGCTTGCTCTCACTTTGTTCAAGACGGCGCAGGTCATCGAGTATCTCAGGGGTGCGGTCGGCTCGATCCCGAAAGGGCAGTCGGAAGCAGCGATGGCGATCGGGCTGACCTTTCGCCAGCGCCTGGCCTACGTCATCTTCCCGCAGGCGTTCAGGCGCTTCCTGCCACCCTGGATCAACGGCGTCACCGATGCGGTCAAGGGCAGCGCACTGGTGTCGCTGCTCGGCATCACCGACCTGATGCAGGCCATCAACCAGGTCATCGGCCGCACCTACGAGGCCATGCCGCTCTACATTCTCGGTGCGCTCATCTACTTCGCGGTCAACTATGCCCTTTCGCTCGCCAGCCGGCGGCTTGAGCGGCGCTTCTCCTTCATCCGGGAATAGCAATGTCCACAAGTTCGAACGACACCCCGGCCCTTCTCGACGTCCGCGACGTTTCCAAATCCTTTGGCTCCGTCCAGGTCCTGCGTTCGGTCAGCCTGGAGGTAGCGCGCGGCGAGGTGGTGACGGTCATCGGCCCCTCGGGCAGCGGCAAGACCACCCTGCTGCGTTGCGTCAACTTCCTGGAGAGCTACGACAGCGGCTCGATCCGCATCGACGGCAAGGAGGTGGGCTTTCGCGACCCGGGAACCCGTCAGCGCCGCAGCGAACGCGATCTCGCCGCGATGCGCGCCGAAACCGGGATGGTGTTCCAGAGCTTCAACCTGTTTCCGCACCTGACGGCGGCCGGCAACATCATGCTCGGGCTGCGCAAGGTGCGTGGAAAAAGCGAAGCCGAGGCGCGCTCGATCGCCGAGCACTGGCTCGGCCGCGTCGGCCTTGCCCACAAGGCCGACAGCCTCCCCGCCGAACTGTCAGGCGGCCAGCAGCAGCGCGTCGGTATTGCGCGGGCCGTGGCTATGGAGCCGAAGATCCTGTTGCTTGACGAGATAACCTCGGCGCTCGATCCCGAACTCGTCGGCGAAGTGCTGGCCGTCGTGCGCAGCCTCGCCGAGGACGGCATGACCATGCTGATGGTGACACATGAGATGGCCTTCGCCCGCGATGCTTCGAGCCGCATCGTCTTCATGGCCGATGGTGGCGTCAGCGCCGTCGGCCCACCGAAGGAGATTCTCGCGGCAGAGACCACCAACGAGCGCCTCCGCACTTTCCTGGCGCGCTTCCGCGCCTCGCATTTCTGACACTGGACAGCGAAAGCTGTTCGCAAGGAGCATTTGATGACGCCCTACATCCGGCTCGCCGAACTCGGCTTGACGCTGCCCGAGCCGCCGACCCCGATCGCCAACTTCGTCACCCATGCCGAAAGCGGGCGGTTGATTTTCCTGTCCGGTCAGGGACCACTGCGGGCCGACGGCACGCTGTTCACCGGCAAGGTGGGAGACGATGTCACCGTCGAGGAGGCCTATCAGCATGCCCGCCTCACCGGCCTCAATCTCCTCGCCGTCATGCACGCGGCCGCCGGCGACCTCGGCCGTATCGTGCGCATCGTCAAGCTGCTCGGCTTCGTCAACGCGATACCGACCTTCAGCGATCACCCAAAGGTGGTCAACGGTTGTTCCGACCTGTTCGCCGATGTCTTCGACAATATCGGCGGTCATGCCCGCTCGGCGATCGGGGTCGGCTCCTTGCCCGGAAATATCACCGTCGAAATCGAGGCGGTCGTCGAGATCGCCGCCTGACCCTTAGAAATGGAATCCAGAGATGAACACCTATTCCGCCGACGGCTCCAACACCACCATCCGCGAACGGCTCGGCCTTCGCCCGATCATCAATGTCTCCGGCACGATGACCGCGCTTGGCGCATCGATCATCGTGCCGGAAGCGATTAGCGCCATGGCTGAAATGGCTTCGCAATGGGTGGAGATGGACGATCTGCAGCGCGCCGCAAGCACGGTCGTTGCTCGCCTCACCGGCGGCGAGGCCGGTTTCATCACCGCTTGCTGTGCCAGCGGCATCACCATGGCGATCGCCGGCGCGATGACCGGAACCAACCTGCTCGCCATCGAGCGCCTGCCGGACGACACCGAAGGTCTCAAGTCGGAAGTCATCGTCCAGCTCGGCCACATCGTCAATTACGGCGCGCCGATCGACCAGTCGATCCGGCTGGCCGGAGCAAAGACCATTCCCGCCGGCACGGTCAGCGTGACCCAGGACTATCATGTGCGCGACGCGATCCGCGACCGCACGGCGGCGGGCCTCTATGTCGTCGCGCATCACACCGTGCAGTACGGCATGCTGTCACTGGAAGAATTCTGCGAAATCTGCCACGCCAAGGGCGTCCCGGTGATTGTCGACGCCGCTTCCGAGTATGACCTGCGCGGCTTCCTGGAGCGCGGCGCCGACATCGTCATCTACAGCGGACACAAATTCCTCAGCGGACCAACCAGCGGCATCGTCACCGGGCGCAAGGATCTGGTGCGCGCCGCCTATTTGCAGAACCGCGGCGTTGCACGCGCCATGAAGGTCGGCAAGGAGAGCATCGCCGGCACCATGGCGGCACTGGAAGCCTGGGAAAAGCGTGACCATGCCGGCATCCGCCGGCGCGAGGAAGCAGCCCTCAACCTTTGGAAGGACACGTTGCAGGGCCTGCCGGGCATCGTCGCGCAGATCATCCCTGATCCGACCGCCAATCCGCTCAACCGGCTGCAGATCTTCGTGTCGCCCGAGAGCCGGTTCACCGCCCCCGGCCTCGCCTCGGCCCTGGCGGCAGGCCCGCCGCCCATCATTGTGCGCAACCACGAGGTGGAGCGCGGCCATTTCTTCCTCGACCCGTGCAATCTGCACCCAGGCGAAGCGGAGATCGTCGCCGAACGGCTGCGAGCCGTATTGACCGCGGCCGACCGGCCCGTCGACGCCATGAAGCCTGCCCGCAAGGATTCGTCCGGCTCATTGCGCTGGCCGGATTGAGCGCCAAACCGACATACATCCAAAAATGCAGCGGCTACGACCGGCCGATCACGCGACTGTGAACGACCGCATTTGCACCCGGCGGGAATAAACCGTCACTGGAACAAGTCTCCTCGACATACGCCATTGCAGGCGTTGAGGAGCCTGACATGCCCCATCATTGCGAGGATGACAGCGACCATGGCACCAGCTGTCGTCTCGCGCCGGAGTGCATGATCGTCGTTAGTCCCTCCCCCAAGGCGCTTGACACCGGTGACACATATGAATTCACCTTCACCAAAGCAGGCGACTTTGCCTATTTCTGCGGGCTCCACCCGCACATGCAGGGCAAGATCACCGTCGCGCCTTGAGGGCGCATGGCAGAACCTTCCCGGAGTGCCGGATCATGCTGCGGTGTTGAGCGAGAAGGCCCTGGCCGAGCGCTTCGGTGAGGTGGTGCTGCCCCATCTCGGCGATGCGCTTGCGCTCGCCCGCTGGTTGACCGGCAATGCCGCCGATGCCGAGGATGTTGTGCAGGAGGCCTGTGTGAAGGCACATGCCGGCATTGCCGGTTACGCCGGCGGCAATGCCCGCGCCTGGCTGCTGACCATCGTGCGCAACACCGCCTACACCTGGATGTCGCGCAACCGGCCGCGCGCCATGCTTGCCGTCGGCGACCTCGGCGATCTCGACGAGATGGCAGCGGCGCACGGTACCAGGCTGCCGGACGAAGATGGTCCGGAGGCGAGCCTGATCGCCAGGGCCGACACGGCGGCACTGGAGGCGGCGATCGCGGCACTGCCGCAGCCGTTTCGCGAGACGCTGGTGCTGCGCGATATCAACGGCCTCAGCTATCGCGAGATAGCGGCGATGCTCGGCGTGCCGATGGGCACCGTGATGTCGCGGCTGGCCCGTGCCCGCGGCCTGCTTGTGTCTGAACTGGGGAGAGCGCCATGACCAACCATGACGACGGACTGCCCAACGATCCCGAAGGTATCAGGCTGATGATCCATGCCCTCGTTGATGGTGAGCTTGACGCTGCTGCAGTGCTGGCGGTGGAGCGGCGCATCGCCGCCGACCCGCGGCTTGCCGCCGAACACGCCCGAATCGTCGCCTTGCAGGCGGCAGTCAGCCGCTTGGCGCGCCCCGATGTCAGCGATGCCTTTCAGGCCCGCATCGCGGCAATCGGTATGGCGGCCACGGCACAACAGGCGCAAGACGAGCCGACGGAGCCGCGGGAGGGCACGCCGTCGGCGCAACCGGGTTTGATTGCCCCGATCGGTGGAGGCCAGAGGCGAAACGCCGAAACACGTCCGTCGCAGGCGCGGGCCCTGCCAAGGGCGAGTCGCTTCGGCTCGTTCGACTGGCGCGCTCTTGCCGCGTCGATCGTAGTCAGCGCGGTGCTGGCTAGCGGCGCCACGCAATGGGTGATGGTCAACAGCGCGTCCGACAGCTTTGCCGCGGCGGTCGCCAGCGGCCATCGCCGCAGCCTGCTTGCGGCGAGCCCGATCGACATCGTCTCGTCCGACCGCCACACGGTGAAGCCGTGGCTCGATGCCCGGATCGGCGTGTCGCCGCCGGCGCCGGACCTCGCCCAGGATGGCTACGCATTGATCGGCGGCCGGGTCGAGGTGATCGCCGACCGGCCGGTGCCGGCGCTGGTCTACCGCCACCGTGAGCATCTGATCACGCTGGTCGCCGAACCGCAGCAGGGCGGCGGCATCACAGCACCTGACGACCTTTCGTCAGGCGGCTTCTCGCTGGTGCACTGGAGCGACGGCGCGTTCTCCTACTGGGCGATCTCCGACATGGAGCGCCCCGAACTCGACGACTTCGTCGCCCGCTTCCGCAAGGCGGCGGTGTGAGGACAGCCCCCGCCCACTGAAACCACGCCTGACACGCTCTCCACCCTATGGTGCCTGCGCATTGCGCGGCGAACCGGATTGCCAATTCTGACGAGCCCCTCCAAACAATAACTTTACAAATATTTGTTCTTGTGTGAAGTTATGAACGTTGAAGGGTCGATCATGACAACCAATCGTTTCGCCACGCGCCTGAATTCCTTTGCCTCACGGCCACAGGCCGAATGGCCTCACCTCACCGGCAAACCGTCGCTGATGCAGATGGCCGCGCGCGCCGCGAAAGTTGCCGGGTTGACCGACCTCGATTTGAATTTCCCCGACCATGTCAGCGAAAGGCCGGTTGAAATCGCGCGGAACCTTGGCAACCTTGGCCTTTCCATCAATGGTTTCGCCATGCGCTATTACTCCAACCCGGCCTTCAAGCTCGGCGCGTTCACCAATCCGGATCCGGCGGTACGCCGTGAAGCCATCGACCTGACCAAGGCCGGCATCGACGCCGCACGCGAGGCCGGCGCCAATCTAATGACGCTGTGGCTCGGACAGGACGGATTCGATTACGCCTTCCAGGCCGACTATTCGACGCTCTGGCAGCACGAAATCGAAGGCATCCGTGAAGTTGCGGCGCATGACCCCGGCTGCCAGATCAGCCTTGAGTACAAGCCCAACGAGCCGCGCTCATACAGCCTTATGCCGGACGCGGCGACGACCTTACTGGCAATCCGCGATGTCGGCTTGCCCAATCTCGGCGTCACGCTCGATTTCGCCCATGTGCTCTATGCAGACGAGCAGCCGGCCTTCGCCGCCGCCCTGGTGGCGCGCCACAGCAAGCTGCTCGGCGTACATCTCAATGACGGCTACGCAAAACGCGACGACGGCCTGATGGTCGGCGCCGTGCATACGCTGCAGACCATCGAACTGCTCCAGCAGATCCGCAGGGACGGCTACGCCGGCGCGATCTATTTCGACACCTTCCCCGATATGACCGGTCTCGATCCGGTGCATGAGTGCGAGGTCAATATTGCCACCGTCAAGCGCATGCTGCGGGTCGTCGACCGGATCGACCAGCACAACCTGCTGTCGGCCGCCATCGGGCGCCAGGACGCCGTGACGTCGCAGGCCATCATCCAGGAGATCATGCTCGGGCCTGACTTATGACGAGGGGGCTTGGATGACCTTGAGCGGGCTGGACCTGAAGGCGGTGGGACCGCGCATCCGCATGATGATGCCGCATCTCACACCGCTGGAGGCGAAGGTGGTGGAAACGGTCTTTGGCCGGCGCGGCTTCGACGAGAGCGTTCCGCTGAAGCAGATCGCCGAGGAATCCGGCGTGTCGGAAGCGATGGTCGTCAAGATCGCCAAGAAGCTCGGCTTCTCCGGCTATCGCGACTTCCGTACCGCCGTCTATGAATACAGCCGGCTGCCTACCGCCGAGATGCACCAGGAACTGTCGTCGGACGACAGTTCGGCCGAGATCGTGCAGAAGGTGTTCCGCACCTCCATCCAGGCGTTGGAGGAGACGCTGGCCATCCTCGATATCGAGGATTTCGACCGCGCCGCCGATCTTCTATACCGCGCCGGGAATCGTGACTTCTACGGCGTCGGCGGCTCGGCACAGATCGCGCGCGACGTCTCGCACAAATTCCTGCGCATCGGCATCCGTACGAACGTCTTTGACGACTCGCACATGGTGCTGATGTCAGCCTCGCTGCTCGGCCCAGACGACATCGCCGTCGGCTTCTCGCATTCCGGCAATACGTCGGCCGTCATCGACGCCATTCAGCTTGCCCGCAAGAACGGTGCCCGCACCCTGGCCATCACCAACTACGACACCTCGCCGCTGGCCGCGGTCGCCGACGTCGTGCTGTGCTCAACCGCGCAGGGTTCGCCACTGATGGGGGAGAACGCGGCGGCGCGCATCGCCCAGCTCAACATTCTCGACGCGTTGTTCGTCGCGGTGGCGCAGCGCGACTACCAGGCCGCCGAGCGCAATCTCGGTCGCACCATGTCGGCGGTGGCATCGAAACGAAAAGACCGGGGCTCATGACGCTGTCGACAACGCCGCTGGTCACCGTGTTCGGCAGTCTGCACTACGACATCATGGTCGACGCCCCCGACCGCCCGCGCAAGGGCGAAACGGTGACCGGCCATGCCTGGCACCCGAAATGCGGCGGCAAGGGCAGCAACCAGGCGGTCTCAGTGGCAAGGGCAGGTATGCGCGTGGCGATGATCGGCGCCGTCGGCGATGACGATTTCGGCACGGCGCTACTGGCCAATCTCGATCGTGCAGGCGTCGACCGTCGCTTCGTTCGGGTGACGCCGGGCGCCGGCTCCGGCATGAGCGTGGCCATCTTCGACGAAAGCGGTGACTACGGCGCGGTGATCGTTTCGGGCAGCAATCTCACGCTGGGCGACAGGGACATCGCGGCCGCCTTCGAGGTCGTAGCCCAAACGTCCGTGTTGCTTTTGCAGAACGAGGTACCGGAAGCCGCCAACATTGCCGCCGCACGCGAGGTGAAGAGACATGGCGGCCGCGTCCTGCTCAATGCCGCCCCCGCGCGCAAACTCTCCAGCGAACTGAGCGCGCTCGTCGACATCCTGGTGGTCAACGCCATCGAGGCGGAATTCCTGACCAGCCTGGCGGTGGTCGAAACACTGGAAGGTGCCGCGCAAGCGGCGCGACTTCTGGTCGATCTCTGCCCAACCGCAATCGTCACGGTGGGCGGCGAGGGCGTCGCTTGTTGCGACCGGAGCGGTGCGGCCTTCGCGTTGCCAGCCATCCCGGTTAAGGTCGTCAGCACGCATGGCGCGGGCGATGAATTCGTTGGTGCGCTGGGCGCGGCACTTGCCCGTGGCGAGGCCGTGCGGGCCGCCGTCACCGCCGCCAACGCCGCTTCGGCCTTGCTGGTCTCGACACCAGAGGCCGAGCGCGGCGGCATCTGATATCTCGGCTCCAGAGGAGCACTTTTCGTCTTGCCGAACGACAGCGTCCGCCACGTATCCTTGCGGCACCGCCCGAATTCCGCTAAGGCGCGCCTTTGTCGCCGGGGAGCAAGGACTTGGACGATCAACGCGCCGATGTCGCCATCATCATGGGCAGCCAGTCCGACTGGGCGACCATGCGCCATGCGGCCGAAACGCTGGAGCAGCTCGGCATCCCGCACAAGCGGCTGATCGTCTCCGCGCATCGCACACCGGACCGGCTCTATGAATTCGCCAAGGGCGCCAAGGCTGCCGGCTACAAAGTGATCATCGCCGGTGCCGGCGGCGCGGCGCACCTGCCCGGCATGACCGCTGCGATGACGCCGCTGCCGGTGTTCGGCGTGCCGGTGGAATCGAAGGCGCTCTCGGGGCAGGATTCGCTGCTCTCCATCGTCCAGATGCCGGCCGGCATTCCCGTCGGAACGCTGGCCATCGGCAAGGCCGGTGCGACCAACGCTGCACTTCTGGCTGCCGCCGTGCTCGCGCTTTACGACGACAAGCTTGCGACGCGGCTGGATGCCTGGCGCGCCTCGCAGACCGCCAAGGTCGCGGTCGAACCGACGGATGCACCGTGAGCCTGCCCGCCGGATCGACCATCGGCATCATTGGCGGCGGCCAACTCGGCCGCATGCTGGCGATGGCGGCCGCTCGCCTTGGCTACCGCACGGTGGTGCTGGAGCCGCAAGCGGATTGCCCGGCAGCACAGGTCGCCAACCGGCAGATAACGGCTGCCTATGACGACTCGACCGCACTTGCCGAGCTGGCTGCGGCAAGCTCCGTCATCACCTACGAGTTCGAGAACGTGCCGGTTGCGGCTGCCAGCGCACTGGCCACCAAGGTTCCGATCTATCCGCCGGCTCGCGCGCTTGAAGTCGCGCAGGACCGGGTGAGCGAGAAGACATTCCTCAATGGCATCGGCATTGCCACGGCGGATTTCCGCCCCGTCGACAATGACGGCGAGCTGACGGCGGCGCTGAAAGCATTTGGCGGCAGCGGCATCCTGAAGACGCGGCGCATGGGCTACGACGGCAAGGGCCAGCGCGTCTTCCGCAACATGGAGGCTGGCGGTTTTGCCGGTACTTGCGAGGCGATGGGCAATGTACCGCTGATCCTGGAGAGCTTCGTGCCGTTCGCGCGCGAGATTTCGGTGATCGCGGCGCGAGGGCTGGACGGCGCCGTCGCCGCCTACGATCCGGCCGAAAATGTCCACCGCAAAGGCATACTCCACACATCGGCCTTGCCGGCCGCCATTAGGCCCGAGACAGCCGCTGCGGCACAGGCGGCAGCATCGAAGATATTGTCGGCGCTCGACTATGTCGGCGTCATCGGCGTCGAGTTCTTCGTGCTGGCCGACGGCTCGCTGCTGGCCAACGAGATCGCGCCGCGCGTGCACAATTCCGGCCATTGGACGGAAGCCGCCTGCATCGTCTCGCAGTTTGAGCAGCACATCCGCGCCGTCGCCGGCTTGCCGCTGGGAGACCCGAAGCGCCATTTTGACTGCGTGATGGAAAACCTGATTGGTGACGATGTGCTGCGTGTCGCCGAATTGCTCGCCGAGCCCGATCTTATGCTGCATCTCTATGGCAAGGCCGAGGCCCGGCCCGGCCGCAAGATGGGCCATTTCACCCGGGTCAGCCTTCGCGCCTGACTTCACAAACCCGCGTTATTGTACGTCACCGCTCTCGTCCTCGTCAGGACTGGCGCAACTCGCGTCACCCTCCTGGCAATTGACCGCGGCAGCGAGCTGCTTGGTGCGGTCATTGGTCATTCTGGTCAGGCATTGCGAAACTTCCATCGAATGGATCGAGCCGTCCGCGCTGGCCGCGGTCGAGTGAGCGCATTCGGCGTCGCGGAAGGCGATCCAGGCGCGTTGCGCCGCCTGCAGCAACTTCTTGCTGTCGGCATCATCCGAGCTGATGAGGTCCTGGTAGGCCTTGTTCAGCCTGGCGTCGGCTGCCTGGTAGTCCACCCCGGCACAGATGTTCATCATCTGCTGGCTGTCGTCGCTGCGATCGCATTCCTGCGCCCGCGCAGCCGAAGCTCCCGCCAGCAAGACAAGGCAGGCGGACAGGAAAATTCGGCGCATATTCATCCCCAAATCACTTCATGGCGGCCGCATCATCCCAGCCGGCTGGAGGCCGCGCAATGCCGCCAGGCCGACATGGCGGATATTTGATGATATGGCGGGTTCGCCCTGTTATAGAGCACGCTTGCGGTTGACATGGACAAGGCTCCTCGTTTATGAGCCACCCACAGTTCAAAGGCGCGTCTTCTGGCGCGCCTTAAAATTTCGACCCGGACCGGGTCCACACCGACAGGCAAGACCATGAAGATCAAGAATTCGCTCAAGGCGCTGAAGGCGCGTCATCGCGACAACCAGCTGGTTCGCCGCAAGGGCCGCGTCTACATCATCAACAAGACCGCCCCGCGCTACAAGGCACGCCAGGGCTGAGCTTTCGGCCGGAGGCTTCGTGCCTCCGCCAGTTGATGCTTGTCGTCGGTCCGCAGCTTCTCACGCTAAAATCACTTTGATGTTCCGCCGCCCGGGATTAGAGTCGGGCGATGCGGATTCTTTTTGCATTTCTGGCGATCTTCCTTGTTTCCGGTGCCGTCGCCTTACCGGCCCGGGCGGACGACCAGGCGGCTGCGCCGGCGGCCCCTGATGCCCCGCCGCCGGTGATGACGAAACAGGCCCATCTCGACCAGCTGTTCAGCGACCTGAAGCGCGAGCGCAACGAAAAGGCCGCCGAGCGCATTGCCGGCAACATCTGGAGCGAGTGGTTCCAATCCGGCAGCGCCTCGATCGACCTGATGATGATGTGGTCGCAAAAGGCCATCGAAGGCCAGAAATTCGATGTCGCTCTCGATTTCCTCGATCAGGTGGTGACCCTGCAGCCGACCTATGCCGAAGGCTGGAACCGGCGCGCCACCGTGCATTTCATGATGAAGAACTATGGTAAGTCGATGTCCGACATCGACCATACGCTGCAGCTCGAGCCGCGCCATTTCGGAGCGCTGTCCGGCCTGGCGCAGATCATGGCCCTGACCGGCCACAAGCAATCGGCGCTCGAGGCCTGGCAAAAGGTGCTGGCCATCTATCCGATGATGCGCAGCGCCCAGGACCAGGTCGCCTCACTGTCGGAAGAGCTTGCCGGCGAAGGCATTTGATGCCTCTGATCTCCCAGCCGGGGTATGCTGAGATTCAGGTCAGGCCCGGCCGTTTGCAGGCCAGCCCCACCTGAACATCAGCATGCCCCAGAACTAATTCCGCTCCAGCCCGTATTTTCCCCGCATGAACCTGATCTACGCTGCCCTCGCCTTCCTGATGGCGCTTGTCTTCGGCCTGGTCGGCGCCACCCGCGTCGGCTCGTGGCTTATCGAGCGGCGCAATCCGCCGATTGGTGACTTCACCGACATCAATGGCGCCCGCATCCACTTTGTGCATGTTCCGGCGCCTGCGAATGCCTCGCTGCCGCCTATCGTCTTCATCCATGGCGCCAGCGCCAATCTCAGGGATCAGATGCTGCCGCTGCGGCCGTTGCTCGAAGGCCGCGCCGAAATGCTGTTCTTCGACCGGCCGGGGTTCGGCTGGTCGGGGCGTGGCCCGGGCAACAACGAAAGCCCGTCGGCCCAGGCCAACACCATCGCCGCGCTGATGGACCGTCTCGGCATGAAGAAAGCTGTCGTTGTCGGCCATTCCTTCGGCGCCGCCGCGACCACCGCGTTTGGCCGCGAGCATGCCGACAAGACGCTTGGGCTGGTCTTTCTTGCGCCGGCGACCCATCCCTGGCCCGGCGGCGCAACCTCCTGGTACTATGATCTGACGACCATTCCGGTGATCGGCTGGCTGTTCTCCGAGACGCTGAGCTATCCCGCGGGAACGCTGCAGATGGCTGATGCCACGACCTGCGTCTTCTCGCCCAACAAGGTGCCGGACAATTATCTCGCCACGGCCTCGATCCCGCTGGTGTTGCGGCCACCGGCCTTTCGCGCCAACGCCACCGACGTCGCCGGGCTCTATCGCTATGCCCTCGGTGCCGCCCCCCACTACGCCGAGATCAAGGCGCCGACCGTGGTCATTTCGGGCGACCGCGACAAGGTCGTCTATGCGGAGATTCACTCGGTCGGCCTCGTCCGCGACATTGCCGGCGCCGAGCTGGTCTGGGTGCACAATCTCGGCCATAAGCCGGACTGGATTGCCCCCGACCTGGTCGTCGGCGCGATCGAGAAGGCGGCCGGCAAGGATATCGACCTGCAGGCGATGGCCAGGGCCGTGGAGGCGCGCATTGCCGGCGACGCTTACGGCGCCGGCAAATGCGCCGACATCAAGGTGCCTCAGGCCGAACTCGCGCCGACCTGATCACGCTTGCTCGTTCAGGCGAAGCGAACCTATCTACCGGCTGCTCTGCACGTCGGACCCGACATAGGCGATGCGCAGCATGTTGGTCGAACCCGGGGTCCTCAGCGGCACGCCGGCGGTGATGATGACGCGATCGCCCGGCTTGCCGAAACCTTCGTCGAAGGCGATGCGGCAGGCGCGGTTGACCATGTCGTCGAGATCGCTGGCATCGGGCGAGACGACGCAATGCGTGCCCCACAGCAGCGACAGCCGCCGCGCCGTGTTGACGATCGGCGACAGCGCGATGATCGGCACTTGCGGACGCTCGCGGGCGGCGCGCAGGCCGGTTGTGCCGGACGCCGTATAGGTGATGATCGCCGATAGTTTCAGCGTCTCGGCGATTTCGCGGGCGGCCAGCGAAATGGCGTCGGCGCCGGTCGCTTCCGGCTCGGAGCGCTGCGCGTTGATGATGCCGGCATAGGTCGGATCGGTTTCGACCTTGGTGGCGATGCGGTCCATCATCGCCACCGCTTCGACCGGATAGGCGCCGGCGGCCGACTCCGCCGACAGCATGATGGCGTCGGCGCCTTCGAAGACGGCGATCGAAACATCCGACACCTCGGCGCGGGTCGGCACGGGCGCAGTGATCATCGATTCCAGCATCTGCGTTGCAACCACCACCGGCTTGCCGGCGCGGCGTGCCGCGCGCGTGATCTGCTTCTGGATGCCGGGCACCGCCTCGAGCGGCATTTCGACACCGAGATCGCCACGAGCGACCATCAGCGCGTCGGACAGTTCGATGATCTCGGCCAGCCGCGCAACGGCCTGCGGCTTTTCGATCTTGGCCATGATCAGTGCCCGGCCGCGCGCGATCTTGCGCGCTTCGGCCAGATCCTCCGGCCGCTGCACGAACGACAGCGCGACCCAGTCGACGCCTGTCGACAGCACGGCATCGAGGTCCTTGCGGTCCTTCTCGGTCAGCGCACCGACCGGCAGGTCGGTATCAGGCAGGCTGACGCCCTTCTTGTCGGAAATCGTGGTGCCGGCAATGACCGTGCAGACGATCGACTTGCCGTCACTTCTCACAGCCTTCAATTCGAGCTTGCCGTCGTCGATCAGCAAGCGATGACCGGCTTCGACCGAGCTCAGGATTTCCGGATGCGGCAGGTAGACCCTGGTTGATGTGCCCGGCTCGGGATTGTTGTCGAGCGTGAAGGTCTGTCCGACAGTCAGCACTTCCTTGCCATTGGCGAACTTGCCGACGCGCAGCTTCGGGCCTTGCAGGTCGGCCAGAATACCGATCGGCCGGCCGACCGCTTCCTCGACGGTACGGATGCGACCGACCAACGTGCGCATCAACTCGTGATCGGTATGGCTCATATTGATGCGGAACACATCGGCGCCCGCTTCGAACAATTTCTTCAGCATCTCCTCCGACGAGGAGGCCGGACCGATGGTGGCTAGGATCTTGACCTTGCGGCTACGTCTCATTGACTGTTTGTTCCCGGGGTGGCTGGAGCGCCTCCCGTTGCGGGCTCATCGGTCAGCTGGACCATCCAGCTTGCCTGTTCGCCCGTGTCATATTCCTGGAATCCGGCGCGCTGGAAGCCCCGGGCGACGCAATCGGTTACGCCGGCGATCTTGAACTCTTTTTCAGCCACGCACATGTTGATCGGGCCGTCCCAGCGCCCGCCGCGTTCGGCGTCTTCTGCATAAAGATAGTAAAACCTTGATGACAGCGGCCCTTCGATCAGCGTCTTGCAGCTCGATCCTTCGATGTGCCACCAGCCCTCGGTGATCCAGCCGGCCTTGGCGCGATAGCCGATGCCGACGCCGACCAGGTTCTGCGTGGCGTTGCAGACACGGAAATCGGCACGGGCCGGCGAGGCCATGACCGTCGCCGATAGGCCCACGGCAAGGATCAGCAGCGGCATGGCAAAGGCAGAGCGCCTGCGCTGCCTGCCGGCGGAACCCATCCGAAAACCCCTCAAGAACCACATCTGCATCTCTCTGCGCCCCTTTTCGGAAAAGTCCGGGCGCATGTCAACGCGCCGTTTTGTCCAATTCCAATCGATTTAGAAAGGCTCCGGCGCACAATTCGCCGACTTCTGCCAGATTTCCCGGGAAACCTTGGCCAAACAACGGCATTGCGCAAGCGTCGTCTTCGTGGAATGACGATAGCACCCTCCCCGGAAGCCAGCGAACAGACCATTTCCCGCCAATGACCCGATCCACAGTTTTCGCGCCTTTCGACATCGTCGAAGGCGACCGCAAGCGAGGCATTGTGCTCCTGGGCGACCATGCCCGCCGCGATCTGCCGGAGGACTATGGCAGCCTCGGCCTGCCGGCGGCGGAGTTCGAGCGTCACATCGCCTATGATATCGGCGTCGAGGCGGTGACGCGCGAACTGGCTGCCTTGCTCGGCGTGCCTGCGGTGCTCGCCAATTTCTCGCGGCTGCTGATTGACCCCAATCGCGGCGAGGATGATCCGACGCTCATTCGCCAGCTCTATGACGGCACCGTCGTGCCCGGAAACTACCCGATTGCCGCCGAGGAGCGTGAAAGGCGGCTCGACCGCTTCTACCGGCCCTATCACGACGCCGTCGGCGCCATGATTGCCTCGGTGGCGCAGGCCTCTGCCCAGACGCCCTTCATCTTCTCGGTGCATTCCTTCACCCCGGCCATGCAAGGGATCCAACGTCCCTGGCATGTCGGTATCCTGTGGGACCGGGATGACCGGGTGGCGCGGCCGCTGATCGACATGCTGGCCGCCGACAAGAGCCTCGTGGTCGGCGACAACGAACCCTATGACGGCGCATTGCGCGGCGACACGATGTACAAGCACGCCATCATCAACGGCTTCGCTCATGCGCTGATCGAGATCCGCCAGGACCTGATATCGGACCAGGAGGGCGCGATCGCCTGGGCGCAGCGCCTGGCGCCGATCGTTGACGCGATCGACCGCCGTCCCGATATACATGTGGTGAAGCAATTCGGCTCCCGAACCGGGCCATTGTAGAGCCGCAAGGAGGTTTCGATGACCGAACTCAGTGACGAGCAGAAGCGTGATTTCGAGGCTGCGGCCTTTCGGCGGCTGGTCGAACACCTGCGCGAGCGCAACGACGTGCAGAACATCGACCTTATGAACCTCGCCGGCTTCTGCCGCAACTGCCTGTCGAACTGGTATCGCGAAGCAGCCGAGGCCGAAGGCGTCGGCCTGTCCAAGGACCAGTCGCGCGAGATCGTCTACGGCATGCCCTATGCCGAATGGCAGGCGCTCAACCAGACTGAGGCATCCGATGCCAAGAAGGCTGAATTCGAGGCGCGGCGCCCTCGGGACCATTAGGTTACTGCCGACACCCTCGATCACTTCCAGGGCCAAGTTTGGCCCAAGCGCTTTCTCCCGAGAGACTGCTTGACTGGAAATTGAATCGATCTAATTTGCCGCGCGAAGCCATTTTCTGACCGGATTCGCCTTATGAACGCGTCAAATGCCATGCTGACTGCCATTCGCGGACGATGGGCCGTGGCAGCCATTTTCCTCGCCAACGGCTTCCTCACCGGCAGTTGGGCGCCGCAGATTCCGGTGTTCCTGACCCGGCTGGAGATCACCAAGTTCACACTTGGCCTGCTGATCCTCCTGTTCGGCGCCGGCGCGGTCACCGCCATGACCTGGTGCGGCCACCTGATCTCGAAACATGGTTCGCGCACCGTGCTGCGCTGGTTCGGCCTTTGCGGCAGCCTCGGCCTGCTGGTCGTGGCGCTGGCCCCCAACGTGCCGCTGGCGGCCATCGCCATGTTCATCTTCGGCGGCTCGATCGGCGGCATGGACGTCGCCATGAATGCCAATGCGGTGGTGGTCGAACGGCGGCTCGCGCGCGCCATCATGTCGTCCTCGCACGGCTTCTGGAGCCTTGGCGGTTTCGCCGGCGGCGGCCTCGGCGGCTTTGCCATCCAGCACTACGGCCACCTCGCCCACGCGGCGGTGGTGACGGCGCTCGCCTTCGCGGTGATCGCGGTGGCGGTTCGCCATCTGGTCGCCGAGGACAGGCCGCAGGCGACCGAGCATCATAAATTCGCGCTGCCGGCAAATCCGCTGGTCTACCTCGTCGGCCTGATGGCGTTGCTGACGATGATTTCCGAAGGCGCGGTGCTCGACTGGGCGGCACTGTATCTCAGGCAGGAACTCGGTGCAGACCTTGCCGTTGCCGGTCTTGCCTATGCCGCCTTCTCCGGTGTCATGGCGATCATGCGCTTCTTCGGCGACGGCGTTCGCAACCGCCTCGGCGCGGTGATGACGTTGCGCGCGTCGGCGCTCGTCGCTGCAGCCGGCATGCTGATCGCCGGACTGTCGCCCTCGCCCTGGCTTGCCATCGCGGCCTTCGCCTTGTGCGGCTTCGGCATCGCCAACATGGTGCCGATCATCTTTTCGGCCGGCGGCAACCAGGAAGGCATGTCGTCGGGCACCGGCATGAGCGTGGTCACCACCATGGGCTATTCCGGCATCCTGGTGGCGCCGTCGGCGATCGGATTCGTTGCCGAGCATTTCAGCTTCGGCCCGATCTTCGTCGCCATGTCCGTGCTGCTGGTCGTCGTGCTGCTGATGGCCGGGCTTGCTCACCGCGCCGAATTCGCTCCCAACGCCACGCCGGCCGAATAGCGTTTGAGTTCCTCGTAGAGGAAATCCGCCACGCGGCGGATGCGCACGCTGGTCCGCACGTCGCGATGCATCGCCAGCCACACCGGTAGCACCGGCAGCGGCAGGCCAGGCAGCACCTTTTCCATCAATGGATCGCGGTCGGCCAGCGGCTCCTGGGCGAGACCAATGCCGTTTCCCGCCCGCACCGCTTCCCACAAGACGATCTGGTTGTCGGCCCTGAAGCGGAAGCTGTTGCGGGTGACAGGGATGCCATACTGGGTGAAGCCTCTGATCATCTCGTCGCTGCGGTCGAAGCCGATAAGGGCGTGCTCGACAAGGTCGGCAGGCTGCAGCGGGCGGCCGCGCCTGTCGAGATAGGATCTGGCCGCGCAGGCGCAGAGCCTGATATCGCAGACCTTGCGCGCCAGCAACTCGTTCTGCCCGGGCTTGACCATGCGGATGGCGATGTCGGCATCGCGGCGCAACAGGTTCTCGACCTGGTTCGAGGCAACGATCTCGACCTCGATGCCAGGCTCCTCGATGCCGAGCCGCGCCGTTATCTCCGGCAGCACATAAGCCGCCACCACCTCGCTGGCGGCAATACGCACCGTGCCTTCGATCGCCTCGACCGACCCCAGCGCCAGCAGGGAAAAGGCGCTTGCCTGCTCGCTGACCGCCTTGCCGCGCTCGAACAGCGTGCTGCCGGCTTCGGTCAGTTCATAGCCGCGCCGCCCACGCCGAAACAGCGTGATATCAAGCGTCTGCTCGAGCTCGGCAATATGGCGGCCAAGCGTCGGCTGACTGGCCGAGAGCTTCCTAGCGGCGGCCGACAGGCTGCCGGTCTCCGCCACGGTGACAAAGCTCTTGATCAGGTTCCAGTTGATTTCTATCATTCATTTATGAATATCAAATCCCCACGCGTGGTCAATTTCCATTCGTGTGCGAGGGGACCATATTCGAGCTGCAAACATCGACACGGAGACGAAAAATGACCAAGATCGCAATTCTCGGTGCCAATGGCCGGCTCGGCCGTGTGGTCGCCAGGGCCTTCATCGATGCCGGCTATGATGTCCGTGCAATCACCCGCAGCGGCAAGGTGCCGGCCGAACTCAAGGGCGCCACGGCCGTTGCCGGCGACGCACTCGACCGCGAAGCCCTCATCCGCGCCACGCAAGGGGTCGACATCATCTTCAACGGCCTCAACCCGATCTACACCGACTGGGGCAAGTGCCTTCCGATGGCCGAAAACGTCATGGCCGCCTGCCATGCGAACGGCACGCTGCACCTCTTCCCCGGCACCGTCTACAATTACGGCTCGCCGATGCCGGCGGTGATCACCGAGGGCACGCCCTTCCACCCGACGACGGAAAAGGGCCGCATCCGCTGTGCCATGGAAGACCTCTTCCGCCGCGAGGCGGACGCGGGCCGCGTCCGCACCATTCTCTTGCGGGCCGGCGACTTCTTCGGCGGCACCGGCAGTGGGTCATGGTTCGATCTGGTCGTCGCCGCCAAGATGAACAAGGGCATCTATACCGCGCCCGGCCCGGTCGATCTGGTGCATGAATGGGCCTACCTGCCGGACTTCGCCAAGGCCTTCGTCGGCCTGGCGGGAAAACTCGACAAGCTCGGCCCTTATGAAGCGCTCAATTTTCCCGGCCATGCCGTCACCGACCTTGAGATCAAGGCTGCAGCCGAAAAGGCGCTCGGTCACCCGCTCAAGATGACCTCGATGCCGTGGTGGGTGCTGCGCGCCGGCAGCCCGTTCGTGGCCATGTGGCGCGAGATCGTGTCGATGTCCTACCTGCGCTTCGAACCGCATCGGCTGGCCTCGGCAAGGCTGGAAGGCATCATCGGGGCGATCCCGCACACGCCCCTGGATCGGGCGGTCGCCGAGGCTCTCGAGGACATCGGCATCACCACGGTGAATGGCGTTGCGAAAGCGGCCTGACATGCACATCGGCGGGCGCTTGCGTGGCCCTGGACACAAGGCTTCGCATTGCTCTGGGAAAACAATGCAAAAGGCCGCCCGGTTGTTCCGGGCGGCCTTTGCGTCAGAGGTTCGCAGGCAGGTCTATTCGGCTGCCTTTGGAAAGGCGATAGCCGGCTCGCCGCCCACATCCGTATCCGGCGTGTCGGTCGACGAGACCTTTCCCTTGCCACGCCGGGATAGCCGACGGAAAAACGCGTAGAAGCGGCTGTTCTTGCTGCGCGTGAAGATCATCAGCATCGACGGCGTCACCACCAGCGTCAGCAAGGTCGCAAAGGACAGGCCAAAGACGATCGCCGATGACAGTGAGATCCACCATTGCGTCGACGGCGCGTTGATCGTCGTCTCGTGATGGAAGATTTCGAGACCGAGCCCAAAGGCGATCGGCAGCACGCCGAGGATTGCCGACACCGCCGTCAGCACAACCGGGCGAGCCCGTTCGCGGCAGGTCTGCAGTACCGCTTCCATCTTGTCCCAGCCTTCTTCGCGCAGCCGGTCATAGGTATCGATCAGCACGATGTTGTTGTTCACCACCACGCCTGCCAGCGCGATGACACCGATGCCCGACATGACGATGCCGAAGGCCTCTCCCGTCAACAGCAGTCCCAGGAACACGCCGATCGTCGCCATGACCACGCAGGACAGCACCATCAGCACGCTGGTGAATTTGTTGAACTGCATCAAAAGCACGAGGAAGATCAGGAAGATCGCCGCGCCGAAGGCCTTGCCGAGGAAGGCGCTGGCCTCCGCGCTGTCCTCGTTGGAACCGGCCAGCTTCCAGCGTATGCCGCTGCCGAGATTCATATCGGCGACAGCCTTGGTGACCTCCTGCTGCACGGCCGCGACCTGGGTGCCGGCGGCGACGTTTGCCTGGACGACCACCGTACGGGCGCCGTCGATCCGGTTGAGGATACCGACGGTCGGCTCGGGCTTGCGCACGACGAAGTTCGAGATCGGCACCGAGCCTTGCGAGGTCTGCACCCTGAGTTCGTCGAGCGTCGACAGCGTGCGGCGATCCTCGGGCAGGCGCAGCCTGATGTCGACGGCATCGTCGGCACCTGCCGGCCGGTATTCGGAGAGCTTCAGCCCGTTGGTCACCAGTTGCACCACCGTTCCGACCGAAGTCGGGCTGATGCCGTACTGCGCCGCCTTGGCGCGGTCGACCTCGAGCGCCCAGTCGACGCCGGGCGGCGGCAGGCCGTCGGAAATGTCGATGACGCCGGGCACCTTGGCAATGCGGGCCGCGACGGCGCGCGCCTTGTCGTCGAGCCCCTTGGGATCGATCGCCGAAAGCCTGATCTGGATCGGCTTGCCGGTTGGCGGGCCGGCCTCGGGCACGCGAACCTCGACATCGACGCCGGGAATACCGGCCATGACGCCACGCAAGTCGTTCAGGATCTGGTTCGCCGACTTGCGCTCGCGCCAGTCGATGAATTCATACTGGATGACGCCGACCACGTCTTCCGGAACGTCCTGCCCGCCGCCCTGGGTCTTGCCGACGCGGGTGTAGACCGACTTGATGCCGGGCCAGCCCAGCAGCCTGTTTTCGGCGGTCTTGGTCGCGGTATCCATTTCGGCCAGCGAAAGGTTTCCGCGGGCGTGCACGTAGAGCAGGCCATAGTCTGGCTCGACACTGGGGAAGAACTCGACGCCGGCGCCATATTTCGAATAGGCAAAGCCGACGCCGAACAGCAGCGCAACCGTCAGCACCAGCACGGTGATGGGGAAGCGCACCGCCTGCTTGACGATGGCCATGTACCAGCCGTCGCGATAGTTGTCCGCATGGTGCTCGGGCGCCTTGGCGAAGATCGCCCCCAGCGTCGGCGCGAACACCAGCGCGTAGAGCATCGAGGCCGACAGCGTGACGATCAGCGTGATCGGCATGTATTTCATGAAGTCGCCGATGATGCCCGGCCAGAACAGCAGCGGCGAGAAGGCGGCGATGCGTGTCATCGTCGCGGCGATGACCGGACCGGCCATGCGCTTGGCGGCAAGCGCGAAAGCTTCCGCCTTCGGCATGCCCTCGCCCATCCGCCGCTCAGCGAATTCGGTGACGATGATGGCATCGTCGACAAGCATGCCGACTGCCAGGATCAGGCTGAAGAGCACGATCATGTTGATCGTGTAGCCCATCATCGCAAGCAACAGGATGCCGATCAGGAACGATGATGGAATGGCCAGGCCGATCAACAGTGAGGCACGGCCGGACAGCGCGTAGAGGATGACGATGAACACCAGAATGACGGCGATCATCACATGGTTCTGCAGATCGCCGAGCAGCTGGTTGACGAAGACCGACTTGTCCTGCGTATAGGTGACATTCATGCCTTGCGGCATGGTCTTGACGAACGCGTCGGATACCTCCCTCACCTTGGTGAGCGTGTCGATCAAATTGGCGCCGATGCGCTTTTTCACTTCGATGGCGATGGCCGGCTTGCCATTGAGCCGGGTCACCGTCTCGGCATCCTTGAAGGTGGAGCGGATCGTCGCGATGTCCTTGGCCTGAACCACGGCATTGGGGCCGGCGACCACCGGCAGCGCCGCCACATCCTCGGGCGTCTCGATCAGCGACGGCACCTTGACGGCGTATTTGCCCTCGGAGCCCTCGATATTGCCGGCGGCGACCAGGCTGTTGGAGTTGCCGACCGCACCGATCAGCTGATCGAGCTGCAGTCCGTAGGACGACAGCTTCATCGGGTCGATGACAACCTCGACGAGGTCGTCACGCGCGCCCTGCAGCGAGCCTTCGAGAACGCCGGGCACTTCTTCGATGCGGTCGCGCAGTTCGCGCGCGGCAGCGGTCAGCACACGCTCTGGCAATTCGCCCGACAGGGTGACGACGAGGACGGGGAATTCGGAGATATTGACCTCGGTAACAACAGGTTCTTCAGCCGCCTGCGGCAGGTCGGCCTTGCCATCCTGCACCTTGCTGCGCGTGTCCTGCAGTGCCGTCGCCAGGTTGGTCTGCGGCTGGAACTCGACCAGCACGTAGCCGCCGCCCTGGAAGGCGGCCGAGCGCATTTCCTTGAGGCCCTTCAGGCTCTTCAGCTTGCTTTCCATCGGCCGCAGCAGAAGGCGCTCCGAATCCTCGGGCGAAATGCCTTGATAGATCAGGCTGACATACATCATCGGAATCGGAACGTCGGGTTCCGCTTCCTTTGGCGTTGACTGATAAGCGACCCAGCCTGCGAGCAGAAGGAAGACCAGGACCGAGATGGTCAGGCGGGCATTGTTGATTGCGAGTCTGACGATATCCATGGCTAACGCCTGTTTTCGAATTTCAGGAGCTGCGTCGCAGCCGATTGTCCCCGCCCAGGGGTGGTCCGTCGCGACCCCTGCTACTGCGTCCCGGCGGTCGCCTCGCCCAGCAGCTTCCGGAGGGTCGCCTGGTCGGCCTCGACCGGATTGACCTGATCGCCTTCCTTCACCAGTTCCTGGCCGGCGACGATGATGCGCGCGTCAGCCGGGATGCCGCCGAGAACGAGGCCGGTCGGCGTGTCGTCGACGAGGTCGATCGGGAAGAACGCCACCTTGTTGTCCTTGCCGACGGCGCGGATGCCGAGGTCGCCCTTGTCGCCGAGCGTCACCACCGAGCGCGGCAGCACGACCGCGTCGGTCGGTTGCGCGTTGAGCGCGATTTCCGCCGTCATGCCGGCGGGCACAGAGCCATCGCCATTGGGGATCGCCACCTCGACGCGGAAAGTGCGGGTCGCCGACGACGCGTCGCGGCTGATGTAGCGCACGGTGCCTTCGACCGTCTGGCCGCTGACCAGCCGAACATTGGCCTTGTCGCCGAGCTTGAGGTAGCCGAGGTCGCGCTCGCTGATTTCGCCGCGGGCAATCACCGGATCGAGCTTGAGGATGGTTGCCACCTCGCCGCCCTCCATGATGGAACTGCCGAGTTCCACCGGCACCCGGTCAATGACGCCGTCGAAAGGTGCCCTCACCTCATTGCGCTCAAGCAAGGCCTGTGCCGTTTCCAGCAGCGACTGCGCCGAGGTCAGGTTCGAGCGGGCCGTATCGAGCTGCAGCTTCGGCAAATTGCCCGACTTCATCAGTTGCAGAGCTGCGTCCAACTCGGCCTGGCGCTGCACAACAAGCTGCTTGGCGTTGTTGACCATTGAGATCTTTTCTTCGGCGGCAAGCATCAGCACCAGATCGCCGGTCTTGACGTGCTGGCCCTGCTTGACCGGCAACTTGTCGATGACACCAGCAACGCGCGTCCCCAGCACCGCCCGCTTGTCGGCTTCGGTCAATCCAGAAATGCGGATGGCGCGCGCATAGGTCTTGCGCGGCGGCGTCACCACCGCGACGGTGCGCAACGGTGCCTTCGGCTCGGCTTCGGCAGCCTTGGTCTTGTTCGCGTCAGGCGCCTTGGCCTGCTCGGCTTCGGCCGCCTTGGCCTTGTTGGCGGCGACGCTGCCGACCGACGAAAACTCACCTGTCGTCATCCAGGCCGCGAAACCAATGAGCACAACAACGGCTGCAAGCTTGTGAAACCTGATTCTCATCGTCGTTTTTTCCACTGCGGATTCGGCCAGCGTCCTCATAACGCGGACGCGTCGCCGATATGGGTGCGCGCCAAGCCGTGTTCAATTTGCCGTGATCGGCGAAGCGCGTTTCTACATCAAAGTTGCACTGCAATATAGCCTTAAAGTTGCAAGACCATTACGGCACCGGGCAAGGTGAACCCACCGCCATCCAGTTTTCGATCGCTTGAAAGGTTGCTTCGGCCGAGCCCGGAGCCGGCTCACGATTCGACCCCGGCGCCCAGCCCCAGCCGACCAACCTGTCGTCGCGAACATGCAGCGCGATATCGTCCAAACTGCGACCGCCATTGCGCGCCGGGTCCTTGATCTGGGCACAGATGTCGGCAGAGGATTTCCCGAACCAGGCCATCTCGGCCGGCGCCAGACGCCAGTTCTCGGCTCCGGGCGGTCCGTGCAATTCATTGGAATTGCTTGCGAAATGGCAAGTCGTGCAGCGCAGGCCCGGATTGCCGAAACCCGACCCGTCGGTACCGCGCTGGACATTGAAGGCGTGCACGCGCGTGCCGCCATAGTGCGCACCAGACCAGCGCGGCCGGTCGTCCGCGACATGACAATCGGCGCAGCGCGGATGTGAGAACACCGCATAAATCTTGTGCCATTCGGACAGGCCCTTGGTCGTGTCGACCGTCTGGCTCGGTGGTGTTTGGGTCTCCTGTGCGGTTGCGAACGGCGCCGCGAGAACGAGCATGGCAGCAGGCGTCAGCATGATGAGGAGCCTCTTCATGCGAAGGCCACTGTTTTCGACAAAGGCAGCGTGCGGATGCGCTTGCCGGTGAGCGCGAAGATGGCATTGGCCAGCGCCGGTGCCGCCGGCGGAGTGCCAACCTCGCCGACGCCGCCCATCTTGTGGAAATTTTCCAGGATGGCGACTTCGAAGACCGGGCACTGGAATATCCGCATGGCGTCGAAATCGTGGAAGTTCGACTGTTCGACCATACCGTCGGCGAAGGTGATCTCCTGTCCCATGGCCGCTGAAAGACCGTAGATGGCGGCGGAAATCAGCTGTGCCTCGATGATGCCCGGATCGAGCGCGGTACCGACATCGGCGGCGATCCATACCTTCTCGATGCGGATGCCGGCCGGCGTATCCGCCACTTGGACGATCTCGCCGACCCAACTGCCGAAGGACAGCGTGAAGGCCATGCCCTTGGCCTTGCCGGCAGGCAGCGCCTCGCCCCATTTCGCCATCGCTGCGACTTTTTCCACCACCTTCACCGCCGCGGGATAGGCGGCCATCAGCTTCTTGCGCATCTCGACTGGGTCGACTTTCCCGGCCACGGCAATCTCGTCCATGAACCCCTCATGGAAGAAGCCGTTGATCGAACTGCCGACCGATCGCCAGGAGCCGACAGGAATCAAGACAGGGGCGGCGACACCGCTCACCCGATAATTCGGGATGGTGTAGGGCTGGTCATAGGCCCCGTCGACGATGCTCTTGTCGGGTCCAAGCGGCGAGATCGAGGGGAACAGCCGGCGCAAGGTGCTGGCTATCATGGATGGCGACGCGATCTTCATGTCGACGGCGACCGGCATGCCATCGTCGCCAAGCCGCGCTTGGAACTTGCCGACCGCGGTCGGCCGGTAGGCGTCATGGCGCATGTCCTCTTCGCGCGTCCAGGTCACCTTGATCGGGCGCCCGCCTGTCTCCTTCGCCATCAGCGCGGCGCACAGCGCGTAATCCATCTCGACGCGGCGGCCGAAACCGCCGCCCATGAAGGTGGTGTGGACGGTGACCTTGTCCTGCTCGATTCCGACCACATTGGCGCAAAGCTGCCGCACCAGGGTCGGCGCCTGGTTGCCGCACCAGATGTCGAGGGCACCATCCTTGAACCGCGCCGTGGCGTTCATCGGCTCCATGGTCGCATGCGCCAGATAGGGCACCGCATAGTCTGCCTCGACCATCCTTTCGCGCGGCGCGTCGGCGAAGGCGGTATCGACATCGCCATTGTCGCGCATCGCCGAGCCCTTGGTGCCGAGCGCCTGTCTCAGCACATCGGAAATGGCAGCGCTGCTGAGCGGATATTCGGGATCCGCCCATTGGGCATCGATGGCGTCGGCCGCCTTGAAGGCAGCCCAGGTATTTTGCGCGATGATGCCGAAGCCGTGACCGTAATTCGTCTCGAGCGGCACGATCTTGATCAAGCCGGGCATTTTCTCGGCTTTGGCGAGATCCGCCTTGACCGGCTTGGCCCAGAAGCGTGGGCTCATCTTGACCGTGCCGTAGAGCATGTCCGGCAGCCTGACATCGATGCCGAAGATCGGTGCTCCGGTGACCTTGGCCAGCATGTCGATGCGCTTCTGCGGTTTTCCCAGCAGTTTCCAGTCGGCTCGGTCCTTGAGCCTGACTTCGGCCGGCGGCGCCATGGCGGCGGCAGCCGCGGCAACCGCGCCATAGGTCAGCGACTTGCCAGACGCCTTATGTAGGATCGACCCATCGGCCGTTTCCAGATCTGCGGCGGCAACGCCGAGTTTCTGCGCTGCCGCCGCGACCAGCAATTGCCGGGTTGCGGCGCCGGCCTGGCGCATCTTGTCGAAACCGTCGCGCACCGAAGCCGAGCCGCCGGTAGCCTGGATAGCAAGGAGCTTCCCTACCACGCCGAGACCTGAGCGTACCGCCTGCGCGGTCATGCTCTCGTCGAAGAAGGCGAACGGGCCGCCCTCTTCGAGGATCGCGGCGTTGTAATAGGCATAGGAGGCTGGGCCGTGCTCGACATTGACCCGATCGAGACCGACATCGAGTTCCTCGGCGACCATGACGGCCAGCGTCGTCGAGATGCCTTGCCCCATCTCGGCGCGCGGCGCGACGACGGTGATAGTGTTGTCGGCGCCGATCTTCACATAGGGGTTGAACGTCGCCTCACCCTTGCCGAGGTCGGTCTCGAGCGGGTTCGCAAACGGCTTGCGATAATAGTAGTAGCCGACGGCCACGCCGCCCGCCACGGCAGCCGCGCCGATCAGGAACGTGCGGCGAGC
This sequence comes from Mesorhizobium sp. CNPSo 4670, assembly GCF_057784235.1. Classification (NCBI taxonomy): domain Bacteria; kingdom Pseudomonadati; phylum Pseudomonadota; class Alphaproteobacteria; order Hyphomicrobiales; family Phyllobacteriaceae; genus Mesorhizobium; species Mesorhizobium sp. CNPSo 4670. Next base: position 188,126 of record NZ_JBWJFQ010000005.1, read on the forward strand.
AATCTTTCCGACACTGGCCATGGTCAGAGCCCCGCCGTCTTGAGCGCGGCGGCCTTCTTGATGGCCGAGCGGATCCTCGGATAGGTGCCGCAGCGGCAAAGATTGCCGCCCATGGCGTTGTCGATGTCGGCGTCGCTGGGATCGGCGACCTCGTCGAGCAGTGCCACCGCGCTCATGATCTGGCCGGCCTGGCAATAGCCGCATTGCGCGACCTGTTCCTCCAGCCATACCTGTTGCACGGGATGAAGCTTGTCCGCCGTGCCGATGCCTTCGATGGTGGTGACGGCGCCGCTGACCTCGCCGACCGGGAGCGAGCAGGAGCGCACCGGCTGACCGTCGACATGCACGGTGCAGGCGCCGCAGGCGGCGATGCCGCAGCCGTACTTCGGTCCGGTCTTGCCAATGAGATCGCGCAACGCCCACAGCAGCGGCATATCGGGATCGGCGTTGATGTCGAATGACTGCCCGTCGACGGTGAGGCGCATGGGGATACCCTTTGTTGTCGTCCACAGCTCGAGGCGAAATGGCCAACCGGTCATTTCGTCCTCAAACAGATTGACAAATTACGTCATTTTGTCAATTGAGATTTTTACAGGATAATGCCGTCTCATGAATCAGATCGAAGACATCGCCACCGCTGACCCCAAACGCGTCCGTATCCTGGATGGCGCAATGAAGGTGTTTTTGGCTTATGGCTTCTCCCGCACCACCATGGACGACATCGCCCGCGCCGCCGACATGTCGCGGCCAGCGCTCTATCTCCTGTTCAAGAACAAGACCGACATTTTCCGTGCCATCGCCATGATGGTACTGTCGCGCTCGGTCGAGTCGGCGAAAATGGCTCTGGCCGGCGATGGCGCTTTCACTGAGCGCATGACGCGAGCCATCGACGAGGCGTTCATCTCGATGATGAGCGCGGTCGTTGCCTCGCCGCACGGCGCCGAATTGCTGGACATGAAATCGAGCCTTGGCGATCTGGTCGGCTGCTGGCGCGGCGGTCTTGTCGAACATATCGCCGCCGCGATCGAGGGCGAGGCTGCCAGCAACGGCGCCGATCTCACCGCCAAGGGCCTGTCGGCGCAACTGCTTGCCGACATGCTGCTCGACGGGCTGGAAGGCATGAAGGCCCGCATCAGCGATCCCGGCGGGCAGCGGCAGGCCGCCGCCGCCCTGATCAGGGTGATCGACCTGACCCTAAAAGCTGGATGAAGCCAAGAAGCCAGGCTGTGCCGGTTTTCGGGTCAGGCGCGACGGCGCTCTGCCTCCGGGTTCTTGCGCACAGCGAGGAATTCCTTGACCCGCCGGCCAGGTGCGGGACCACGCACCGGCTTGAAGCCGTCATCGAGCTCGCCTGACAGATCGAGCGTCGGGCGCTTGCCGACCGCATCGTAATTCTCCTCCAGCCAGTCGCTGGCGGCGGTGCGGCCGAGATCGCGCATATAGCTCAGGAACGCCCATTCGGCATTGACCTTCGACGACGCCGACAGGTCCTTGAACGCCTCGTCGGCATCGATGCGGTGCATGCGGATGTCGCGGTATTCGCCATGCGGCAGGCGGCCGGCGGCGATCAGCTCCTTGACAAAGGCGATCGAGCGGAATTCGCGCAACAGCCCGGCGTTGAAGGTGATCTCGTCGATGCGGTTCTGGATCTCGTTGGCGCTCCTTGGCGTTCCTTCCCGCACCACCGGATTGATCTGCACCAGGAGCACGTCCTCGGTCGCCGCCGTCTTGAAGAACGGATAAAGCGCCGGATTGCCGCCATAGCCGCCATCCCAATAGGGCACGCCCTTGATCTCGACGGCGCGGAACAGTTGCGGCAGGCAAGCCGAGGCCATCACCGTGTCGAGGTCGATCTCGCCGTCGGAAAACACGCGCAACTGCCCGGTTTCGACATTGGTCGCCGAAATGAACAGTTCCATCGACTTGCAAGCACGCACATTCTTGAAATCGATCTCCTGCGCGACCACGTCGCGCAGCGGATTGAGGCCGAGCGGGTTGGCGACATACGGCGAAAACACGCGCGACATGGTGTCGAAGAAAACATAGCCCGGCGTGTTCTCGATCGACCAATTGCCCCAGGCGACATCCCACGGCATGCGCTGCACCGGGCTGAACCTGCCTTTTGCCGCCACCGCGCGCCAGAAATCGTCGAGCTTTTGCCGCGCGCCCTCGACGCCGCCGCGCACGAAGCCATCGGCCAGCGCCACCGCGTTCATGGCGCCGGCGCTGGTCCCGGACACCGCCGCGATCTCCAGCCTGCCATCCTCCAGCAGCCGGTCGAGCACACCCCAGGAGAAGGCCCCGTGCGAGCCGCCGCCCTGAAGCGCGATGTTGATCTTCTTGGTTTCCTCCGCCTTGCCGTTTTTCGTCATGGCGTTCCTGTCGTTTTGGATGCTGCAGGCCTCATCAAGCCCCGGGGATCGGGACGGTCGGTTACAGCGGACCTATGTTGCAGTGCAGCATATAAGTCCTGACCAAGGCAAGAACACGAACACGGTCGCGTGATCACATGAAATTTCGGTCATGAAAGACCGCCTCGCCGCTTCGGAGCGGAGAGGCGGCATCCATCGAAACAGGCAGACAGCCTCAGGCAACGAGATCCGGCACCGGCCCGACATAGCGCGACTGCGGCCGGATCAACCGTCCAGTCGTCTGCTGTTCACGGGCGTGCGCAATCCAGCCGGCGACACGCCCGGCGGCAAACACATTGCTGAATGCCTCCTTGGGGAAACCCGCGGCCTCCAGGAGCAGCGCGGTGTAGAACTCGACGTTGGTCTGCAGCGAGCGCGACGGCTTGGCGATCCGCAGCACGTCGAGCGCGGCTTGCTCCACTGTCTCCGCGAAGGCCAGCCGGCGACCGGTTTCGCTCTCGCCGCCGAGTTGCCGCACGACCGCCTTCAGCACGTCGGCACGCGGATCGCGCACGCGGTAGATGCGATGGCCGAAGCCCATTATGCGCTCGCCATGCGCGACCTCGTCGCGCAGCCAGCCGGCGGCATCGCCATGCGCCTCGATCGCATCCAGCATCTCGATCACCGGACCGGGCGCGCCGCCATGCAGCGGGCCCTTGAGCGCGCCGAGCCCGGCCAGCACGGACGATGTCAGGCCGGCCTGCGTCGACGCGACCACGCGGGTGGCGAAGGTCGAGGCATTGAGGCCATGATCGCAGACGGTCACCAGATAGGTGTCGAGCGCCTTCGCCAGCGCCGGCGAGGCGGCACGACCGCTGAGCATCCTCAACATGTCGGCGGCATGATCGGACAGGCTGTCCGGCGCGATGGGCGCCTCACCGCGCCGTAGGCGAAGCAGGGCCGTCGTCAACACCGCGGGCGCCGCAACCAGCCGTAGCGCGTCCGGCAAAGTCTCGCCGTCCGGCAGCAGCGCCATGCCGGCGCGCATGGCGCTGTAGACATCGAGCGATGCCAGCAAGGGCAGCGAGGGCAAAAGCCGCTCGAACACTTCTGCGCGCGCCTGGCCCAACGCTTGCGCCAGTTCGGCGTCGCCGGGAAGGTCTTCGAAGAAGCCATCGAGCAGCAGGCTGACCACCTGCGCGTAGCTCCAGCGTCCAGCCAGGTCCCGCAGCGAATGGCCGCGGATGGTCAGATTGCCACCAAGACCATCCACGTCGGAGAGGACGGTTTCAGCCGCCACAACGTCGTCGAGCCCATTCGCCATAGCCTGCCTCCTTGATCCATTTCCCCAGTAGAGATAATGCTAGGCAATTTGCTGATCAATCTTGATCAATATAATCAATATCGGAGTTCGATATGTCCGAGTGGTTGTCGCGGGAAGAGGCGCTGGAAAGGCTCAAGGTGCGGCCCCAGACACTCTACGCCTATGTCAGCCGCGGCCGCATCGGCATGCAACCGGACCGCGCCGACCCGCGCCGCAGCCAATATCGTGCCGACGACATAGCGGCACTGGCAACGCGAAGGGCGCGAGGACGCAGCCCGTCGGCCATCGCCGAAAGCGCCATTGCCTGGGGCGAACCGTCGATCGTCACCTCGATCTCGACCGTCTTGCACGGTCATCTTGTCTATCGTGGCCAGGACGCCGTTGCGCTTTCAGCGAGTGCCACGCTGGAAGAAACAGCGGCAGTGCTCTGGGCGCTGCCTGAACCGGTGGCCTTCCGAGCGCCGGTGCCGGATGCGGCCCACCAACCCGGCCGGGCCTCGGCCTTTGCGCAACTTGCCGTGCTTGCCGGCCAGGGGCGACCTTCACTCGGGCGCAGCGCCACCTCGCTGCATGCCGATGCCGCGCACGCGGTCGGCGTGTTGGCCAGCGCCTTGGGCGCATCAGCGGGACCGGACCCAGTTCATCGGCGATTGGCGCGGGACTGGTCGGTGGATGCAGCGGCAGCCGATGCGATCCGCCGCGCGCTCATCCTGCTCGCCGACCACGAACTCAACGCATCGACCTTCGCCGCCCGTGTCGCGGCCTCCACCGGAGCGCCGATGGCCGCTTGCCTGCTCGCTGGGTTGGCGACATTGTCAGGCCCTCGCCATGGCGGCGCCGGCGAAGCGGTGATGCAACTGGCCGAGGATGCGGGGCGGCACGGTGCCGAGGCGGCGATCCGGCGCTGGCTCAGCCATGACCGGCCTCTGCCGAGCTTCGGCCATCCGCTCTATCCCGACGGCGATCCCCGCGCGGCGGCATTGCTGAGCGTGATCGACATCGATGATCTCTCTCAATCGCTGCGTGATGCGGCCCTTGCCGCGACCGGCGCGCATCCGAACATCGACTTCGCTTTGGCCGTGCTGACACGCGGCCTTGGCTTGCCGCGCGATGCACCGTTCCGCCTGTTCGCACTCGCACGCAGCGTCGGCTGGGCCGCGCACACGATCGAACAGGTGACAAGTGGAACTGTCATCAGGCCACGCGGCCGCTATGAGGGATTGCTGCCGCGATAGCACTATGCGCCGGCTAGCGGATCTTTCGATCCGAACCGCTCACGACATCGTGTCGAGCTTGCGTTGCATGGCGGCGATCTGATCCTTCAGATCCTGAAGGTCGTCGGGCTTTTCCGGTGTTTCCTTCCTGGCCGGCTCGGCCGGGGCCGCGGCTGGCGCGGAACCCGCCGGCGGGAAGGGCGTGAACAGCCGCATCGCATTCTGGAACATTTCCATGTTGCGGCGCGTCTGCTCCTCCAGCGCCTTGATCGGCGTGGTGATCTTCATCATGTCCAGCGGCGACTTGCCGAGCGCACCCTTCATCTGCTCGCGAAAGCGTTCCTGCTCCTTGGAGAAGGCAAGCATGGACTGTTCGAGGAAGCTCGGCACGATCATCTGCATCTGGTCGCCATAATAGGCGATCAGCTGGCGCAGGAACGGGATCGGCAGCATGTTCTGCCCATCCTTGTTCTCCAGCTCGAAGATGATCTGGGTCAGCACCGGATGGGTGATATCGTCACCGGTCTTGGCATCCTGGACGGTGAACTCCTCGCCCTTCTTGACCATCTCGGCGAGGTCCTCGAGCGTCACATAGGTGCTGGTGCCTGTGTTGTAGAGGCGGCGATTGGCGTATTTCTTGATGATGATCGGATCGTCTTTCGCGGCCATCTGCATCCTCCCCGGGACACCGGCGCCCCCGAGTAAGCCGCCGGTAACGATTGTGCCTTTTTTGAGGATATGCGCAAAAGCCTCACAATTCCAAGCAGTTTGTGCACTGCGGCATCATTAAATGCTGCATAGCAGGCAAAATATGCTGCGCAGCAACGGACAGAGTAGCGCCATCGCAAGGCGCCATGTGCTTGCAGCGCATGGGCGCCATGCCCATTTCAGGTTTGACTTGGGTTCTGGAAAGGGCAAGAAAAGTCCTCAACGACAGAACAACACCCTTGAAGCCTGGAGAAGAAAATGTCCGCTTCCATCGTCATTGCCAGTGCGGCGCGCACGCCGGTCGGCTCCTTCAACGGCGCTTTCGCCACCACCCCGGCGCATGAGCTCGGTGCTATCGTCATCAAGGAACTGCTGTCGCGTGCCGGTGTCGAACCAGGCGAGGTCGACGAGGTCATCCTCGGCCAGGTGCTGACCGCCGCTCAGGGTCAGAACCCGGCCCGCCAGGCATCGATCAATGCCGGCCTGCCCAAGGAAACCACGGCCTGGGGTCTCAACCAGGTTTGCGGCTCGGGCCTGCGCGCCATTGCGCTCGGCATGCAGCAGATCGCCACCGGCGATGCCAAGGTTGTCATCGCCGGCGGACAGGAATCGATGTCGCTTTCGGCGCATGCCCAGCACCTGCGCGCCGGCGTCAAGATGGGCGACTTCAAGCTGATCGACACCATGATCAAGGACGGACTGTGGGATGCCTTCAACGGCTACCACATGGGCAACACCGCCGAAAACGTCGCTCGTCAGTTCCAGATCACCCGCGACGATCAGGACCAGTTCGCGCTCGCCTCGCAGAACAAGGCCGAGGCGGCGCAGAAGGCCGGCAAGTTCAAGGACGAGATCGTCGCCGTCACCATCAAGGGCAGGAAGGGCGACACCATTGTCGACCAGGACGAGTACATCCGCCACGGTGCCACGCTCGACGCCATGACCAAGCTGAAGCCGGCTTTCGACAAGGACGGTACGGTGACCGCCGCCAACGCCTCCGGCATCAATGACGGCGCCGCCGGTGCGGTGCTGATGAGCGAAGCGGAAGCGGTGAGGCGCGGCATCACCCCGCTGGCGCGCATCGTGTCCTGGGCAACCGCCGGCGTCGACCCGCAGATCATGGGCACCGGTCCGATACCGGCTTCGCGCAAGGCATTGGAGAAGGCCGGCTGGTCGGTCGGAGATCTCGACCTGATCGAGGCCAACGAGGCCTTTGCCGCCCAGGCTTGCGCCGTCAACAAGGACATGGGCTGGGATCCCTCGATCGTCAACGTCAATGGCGGCGCCATTGCCATCGGCCATCCGATCGGTGCTTCGGGTGCCCGCATCTTCAACACGCTGGTCTTCGAAATGCGTCGGCGCGGCGCCAAGAAAGGCCTCGCCACCCTATGCATCGGCGGCGGCATGGGCGTCGCCATGTGCGTGGAAGCGCTCTAAGGATATCACCTGAACGGGCGGCGCGAGCCGCCCGGTCGGTATGCAGTGCCTGCCAAGCCCGACAACAGGGCGATATCAAAATAGGGGAAACGCATGACCAAGGTAGCAATCGTCACAGGCGGATCGCGCGGTATCGGCGCGGCGATCTCGATAGCATTGAAGAACGCCGGCTATTCGGTTGCCGCCAACTACGCCGGCAATGACGACGCGGCGGCGAAATTCAAGGCCGAAACCGGTATCCCGGTCTACAAATGGTCGGTCGCCGACTACGATTCCTGCACCGCCGGCATCAAGCAGGTCGAGGCCGATCTCGGTCCTGTCTCGGTGCTGGTCAACAATGCCGGCATCACCCGCGACGCCATGTTCCACAAGATCACGCGCGATCAGTGGAAAGAGGTCATCGACACCAATTTGTCGGGCGTCTTCAACATGACGCATCCGCTGTGGAGCGGCATGCGCGACCGCAAGTTCGGCCGCGTCATCACCATCTCCTCGATCAACGGCCAGAAGGGCCAGGCCGGACAGGTGAATTATTCCGCCGCCAAGGCTGGCGATATCGGCTTTTCGAAGGCGCTCGCCCAGGAAGGGGCCCGCGCCGGCATCACCGTCAATGTCATCTGCCCCGGCTATATCGCCACTGAAATGGTCAAGGCGATCGACGAGAAGGTGCTCAACGAGCGCATCATCCCGCAGATCCCCGTCGGCCGCCTCGGCGAACCGGAAGAGATCGCGCGCTGCGTTGTCTTCCTCGCATCCGAAGATGCCGGCTTCATCACCGGCTCGACCATCTCAGCCAATGGCGGCCAATACTTCGCCTGAAGCATTTCACTTCGTCTGAAGCATTCCAGGAAAAGTGCGAAGCGGTTTTTTGTCCAGACGGTAGAAGCGCCGATGTGGGTGGAGAGATCGACGGACCGGCAAACCGGTCCGTCATTCGCCGGCGACTTCATGCCTTCGACCTGCCCCACGCCGGCTGGTGCCCCATTACGGCACGCAGAGGTTAACAACCACCGGCTGCCCAGTGCAAAAGTGGCTTTGCAACCTGTGGATTCTCGGTGGATAAGCTGTTCGCAACACAAGATATTGGGGTGAACAAAACGGGAAGATTCTGGCATCGCCGATTCGTAGCCGATTCGTTCCGGCTTTGAGCGGAGTGTTAACGACAACAGCTGGAATCGCCCGTCAAATCCTTAACGCCGCTTAGGAAAGATCAACAATTTCATAATCTTGGATGAGGCTGGCCAAGGCATTCCAGTCGTTCGCCGGCAAAGGTTAACGACAGAGCTCGCCCTGCATGAAACGGGCCAGTTCGTTGATTCAGCATGTGGTGAGACTCATGGTCACAAAATCCATATGTAGCCGTGAACAAAAGCTGAATCTGGTCGAGTCACTGATTCGTCTCCGATTCGTTCCAGACTCGTTCCAACTGTTAATCCGCAACCATTCTGGAGCTTGACAGGAGATGACTTCGAGCCACCGGTGGAACATTCCGCTTTCGCTTCGCGCTCGAAATCCTTATGTGTCGCCTGTCATACGCGCCACTTGAGGCACGCTCCCGACAACGAGAGGCCAGAAAGCCTTATTTCCAGGTCGATGAACATCCAGTCGAAACATACCGAGCCGCTGATCCTGTCGGGCCGTGACGTGACCGCCGTGCTTGGGCCGACCAACACCGGCAAGACTCATCTCGCCATCGAGCGCATGGTGGCGCACGACAGTGGCATCATCGGCTTGCCGCTCAGGCTGCTTGCACGTGAGGTCTATGGCCGCGTCTGCGAAAAGGTCGGCGCCCACAAGGTCGCGCTGATCACCGGCGAGGAGAAGATTCAACCGCCCGGCGCCAAATATTCGGTCTGCACCGTCGAGGCCATGCCACGCGAGACCGACGCCGCCTTCGTCGCCATCGACGAGGTGCAGTTGGCCGGCGATCTCGAGCGCGGCCACATCTTCACCGACCGCATCCTGCATCTGCGCGGCCGCCAGGAAACGCTGCTGCTGGGTGCGGCCACCATGCACGGCATCCTCCAGCGCCTGCTGAAGGGCGTGTCGGTGGTGACGCGGCCGAGGCTTTCGCATCTTGCCTATGCCGGTTCGAAGAAGCTGACGCGGCTGCCGCGGCGCACGGCGATCGTCGCCTTCTCCGCCGACGAGGTCTACGCCATCGCCGAGCTGATCCGCCGCCAGCAGGGCGGCGCCGCCGTCGTGCTCGGCGCGCTGTCGCCTCGCACCCGCAACGCCCAGGTGGCGCTGTTCCAGTCGGGCGACGTCGACTATCTCATCGCCACCGACGCCATCGGCATGGGTCTCAACCTTGATCTCGATCATGTCGCCTTCGCCCAGAACCGCAAGTTCGACGGCTATCAGTATCGCAACCTGACGGCGGCCGAGCTTGGCCAGATCGCCGGCCGCGCCGGCCGGCATCTGCGCGACGGCACCTTTGGCGTCACCGGCCAGGTCGATCCGCTGGACGAGGATCTGGTCAAGAAGATCGAAGGCCACGACTTCGACCCTGTGAAGGTGCTGCAGTGGCGCACCGCGCATTTCGACTTCGCCAGTCTCGATGCGCTGAAACGCTCGATCGAGACCAACGCCCCGGTCGAGGGGCTGACGCGGGCACTGCCTGCCGTCGATGCGCAGGCGCTCGAGCACCTGTCGCGCGACGAGGATATCCGCGCACTCGCCACCAATGCCAAACGCGTGGCGCTGCTGTGGGAAGCCTGCGCGCTGCCCGACTACCGCAAGATCGCGCCGGCCCAGCATGCCGACCTCATTGCTTCGATCTATACGGACCTCGCCCGGCATGGCCATGTCGACGAAAATTACATGGCCGAACAGGTGCGCCGCGCCGACACCACCGAAGGCGACATCGACACGCTGTCGCATCGCATTGCCCAGATCCGCACCTGGACATTCGTGTCGAACCGGCCCGGCTGGCTGGCCGATCAGGCACACTGGCAGGAAAAGACGCGCGAAATCGAAGACAGATTGTCGGATGCGCTGCATGAGCGGTTGACGAAACGCTTCGTAGACCGCAGGACTTCCGTCCTCATGCGGCGCCTTAGAGAAAATACCATGCCTGAAGCCGAAATTAGTCCTACCGGAACCGTCCTTGTCGAAGGCCATCATGTCGGCGAGTTGCAAGGGTTCCGCTTCACCGCCGACCAGACCGCCGGCGGCGAAGACGCCAAGGCTGTGCGCACCGCCGCCCAGAAGGCGCTGGCCGCCGAATTCGAGGCGCGCGCCGAACGCTTCGGCGCTAGCGCCAATGGCGATATCGCGCTTGGCTCGGATGGCACGCTGCGCTGGATCGGCGCGCCGATCGGCACTCTGGTTGCCGGCGAAGACACGCTGAAGCCGCGCCTCGTGCTGCTGGCCGACGAACAGTTGACCGGCCCGGCGCGCGACAAGGTCGCGGCGCGTGCCGAGCGTTTCGTCAATTTCCAGATCGAGTTGCTGCTGAAGCCGCTGGTCGACCTGAAGAACGCCGACCAGATTGCCGGCATCGGCCGCGGCATCGCCTTCCAGCTGGTCGAGAATTTCGGCCTCATCAACCGCCGCGACATTGCCGAGGAGATGAAGTCGCTCGACCAGGAGGGCCGTGCAGCCCTTCGACGGCTCGGCGTGCGCTTCGGCGCCTACCATGTCTTCGTGCCGGCGCTGATCAAGCCGGCGCCAGCCGGACTGGTGACCTTGCTGTGGGCGCTGAAGAACGACGGCAAGGACAAGCCGGGCTTTGGCGACGTGGTCCATGCCCTCGCCTCCGGCCGCACCTCGGTGGTCATCGATCCGGCTTTCGACAAGACCTTCTACAAGCTTGCCGGCTACCGCAATCTGGGCCGCCGCGCCGTGCGCATCGACATTCTGGAGCGGTTGGCGGATCTGATCCGCCCGGCGACCAACTGGAAGCCTGGTCTCGGCCAAAGGCCGGACGGCGCCTATGACGGCCAGTCCTTCATGGTGACGCCGCCGATGATGTCGATCCTCGGTGCCACCGCCGACGACATGGAAGAGATCCTGAAAGGTCTCGGCTATCGTTCCGAACCGAAGCCGGCCGTCGAGGTCAAGGCGCGGCTCGAAGCGCAGGACAATGCCGCGCGCGAAGCAGCGGCAGCGAAGGCCGCGGCTGAAGAGGCTGCACGAGCCGAGCAGGCCAAGGCGGCGGAAGCCGTGGCGGTCGATGCAGTCGCGAAGGTTTCGGTCGATGGCTCGGAGCTCGCTGCCCCTGTTGAGGCCGTCGCCGAAACTCCCGCCGAAGTCGTCGCGGAAGCGGCCGAGCCGGTCGCGGAAGAACAACCCGAGGCGCCAGCCGAAGCCACGCAAGAAGCCGCAACAGAGGCCGTCGCCGAAGTGGCCGCCGAACCCGTGCTGGTTGCCGAGCCAGAGGCGGAAGCCGAACCTGTAGCGGCCGCATCGGCAGAGGCAGTTTCCGAAGCTGCGCCAGCAGCGGAAGCGGCGGCGGACGAGCCTATCTTGGTGGCCGATTCAGCCTCCAGCGAGCCCGTTCCGGAAGCCGAGGCGCCAAAGCCGATCCTGTTGTGGCGCCAGGGCCGTTTCGAACAGCGCCCCCGCCATCCCGGTCGCAACAATCGCTCGCGCAACGGACAGGCGCGCGGCCGGAACGACGCGCCTGCGGATGCCGCCGGCACGCCAGCGGCAGCGACGCCCGGAGAACGTCCGGCTCATGAGGGACGGCGGGACGGCACAGGCAAGCCGCGCTTCGACCGCTCCAAGTTCAAGCCCAAGCCGCAGGGCGAGGGTGAGCAACGGCGTGAAGGCCGCCCACAGGGCGAGCGTCCCGACCGCCGCGAAGGCCGGCCCGACTGGAAGGGCGGCAGGCCGGATGGCAAGGGTGGCGGCCCAGATCGGGCCAAGGGGGGCGGAAAGCCAGCTTTCCAGCCAAAGCCGCGCGAGGAGCGCCCGGTGCGCTTCGATCCGGACTCGCCCTTCGCCAAGCTCGCCGCTTTGCGCGACCAGCTGAAGAAGTAGGCTCGGGCTCGCGTCGATGGTTGCCCCAACGGCTGCCCGAGACCGCCAGCGCATCGACAAATGGCTGTTCTTTTCGCGCGCCGTGAAATCGCGGTCGCTGGCGGCGAAACTAGTGGTCGCCGGCCGGGTTCGCATCAATCGCGACAAAGCAGCGCAGGCCTCCGATCTGGTCAAGCCTGGAGACGTGCTGACCATCACACTTGATCGTCGCATCTTCGTCTGGAAGGTGCTGAACGCCGGCGTGCGGCGTGGCCCTGCCGAGGAGGCCCGCACGCTGTACGAGGATATCTCGCCGCCGCCCGCGCCGAAGGGCGAAGCCCCTCCCGATGCAATTCCGGCGCTGCGCGAGGCCGGCAGCGGCCGCCCGACGAAGAAGGAACGCCGCCAGACCGACCGCTTGCTTGGCGATGACTGATGTGTCGGCCAGAAAAGTGCGTAACGATTTTGGCGCAACGACACGCACAAAACGAACCCTGAACCCGGCAAAAACGACACTTCGCAGGACATGACCGATCCCTGCCGGGCCTGCCGTCTGGAATTCCATTTCGGAAACGCCGATGCCGCCAGGCATGGCTGCCCTTGCAAGCGGCGGATAAAGGCGTTACCTCACGGAAAAAGCCCAACAAAATGGGACGTTCCGGAGCCGACCGATGACCTATGTCGTGACCGACAATTGCATCAAATGCAAATACATGGACTGCATCGAGGTCTGTCCGGTCGATTGTTTCTACGAAGGCGAGAACATGCTCGTCATCCATCCCGACGAGTGCATCGACTGCGGTGTCTGCGAGCCGGAATGCCCGGCCGACGCGATCAAGCCAGACACCGAGTCGGGGCTCGACAAATGGTTGCAGATCAACACCGAATACGCCGAGAAATGGCCCAATATCACCGCCAAGAAGGAACCTCCGGCCGACGCCAAATCCTTCGACGGCGAGGCCGGTAAATTCGAGAAATACTTCTCGGCCGAGCCCGGCGAAGGCGATTGACAACAGGTCCACAAAGGCCCGTATTACGTTGGGTAAGAGGCAGGTCACATTAAGCGTCTTGACAGGCGGCGCCTAACTGTGGCCTTCGCTGATGCAGCAAAACCTTGATTCTTCCGACTTTTTGTGTTACATCAGTCAAACATGCCGGTGACACAACGTCGATTTATGGCGCAGACGCCCCAAATCACTGAAAGGTGAAAAACTCATTCCGGACCAGAGCGATCTGGGCCAGGCGGTCGCACTATTGCGGTTTGCCGGTCCCGGCTTTTCCGGATGGGTTCATCTGTTGTGCGGCTAACGGTCGGTTTCCCCGATCGCGCGAGTTCGGGCCGGCAGGACGCCGGTACCACAACAAGGAGTTCAGGGCGCAATGGCAACGATAACCCCGCAGAAGAAGTCCTCCGCTGCGCGTCACGGTTTCAAGACCGGTGAGTATATTGTCTATCCGGCGCATGGCGTCGGCCAGATCGTCTCGATCGACGAGCAGGAAGTCGCTGGGCATAAGCTGGAACTGTTCGTCATCGACTTCCAGAAGGACAAGATGCGCCTGAAGGTGCCGGTCGCCAAGGCGACCTCCATCGGCATGCGTAAGCTGTCGGAAGAGGATTATGTCGAGCGCGCGCTGAAAGTCGTGCAGGGGCGCGCCCGCGTGAAGCGCACCATGTGGTCGCGCCGCGCCCAGGAATATGATGCGAAGATCAATTCCGGCGACCTGATCTCGATCTCGGAAGTTGTGCGCGACCTCTACCGCGCCGACAACCAGCCCGAGCAGTCCTATTCCGAACGCCAGCTCTACGAGGCGGCACTCGACCGCATGGCCCGCGAGATCGCGGCCGTCAACCGCATGTCGGAAACCGAAGCCGTGCGCCTGATCGAGGTCAACCTCAACAAGGGCCCTAAGCGGGGCGCCAAGGCCGACAACGAGGAAGCCGAGCAGGAAGAAGCTGCCTGAGGCTTTTCACCTGCGAATCCATGAAAAACCCGGCCTCGTGCCGGGTTTTTTGTTTCTGGGAAGATCGGCTGAAACGAGGGCGGCGCCTACGCCTCGCCGCCACCCTCCTTCTCCGCCTCTTGCTTCAGCGTCGCAATGAAACGCTTGGTCCGCTGGCGTTCCGGATTGCCGAACAACACGGCCGCCGGGCCTTTCTCGACGATGACGCCGGCATCGAGGAAGACCACCTCCTGCGCGATCTTGGAGGCGAGGCGCAGATCATGCGTCGCCATCACCATGGTCGTCCCTTCGCTGGCGAGCTTGCCGAGCACGTCGACCACCTCTTGCGCCAGTTCCGGGTCGAGCGCCGAGGTCGGCTCGTCGCACAGCAGCACTTTCGGCGACGGGGCGAGCGCGCGAGCGATCGCCACGCGCTGTTGTTGACCGCCCGACAGGGTTGCCGGCCAGGCGTCGGCCTTGTGTGCCATGCCGACCTTTTCCAGCAAAGCGAGCGCCCGCTCGCGCGCCCGCTCCGTCGGCCATTTCAGCACCGTCACCAGTCCTTCCATGACATTCTCAATCGCGGTGCGATGCGGAAACAGCTGGAAGTTCTGGAACACCATGCCGGTCTGCAGGCGCAGGCGCTGGATGTCCCTGGCCGGGACCTTGCCGTCAGGGCGGAATTCGAGCGTCTCGTCACCGATCCGCACTGTACCCGATGTCGGGATCTCCAGCAGGTTGATGCAGCGCAGCAGCGTGCTCTTGCCGCCGCCCGAAGGGCCGACCAGCGCCGTCACGCTGCCCTCGGCGATGGTGACCGTCACGCCCTTCAGCACGAGATTGTCGCCGAAGCGCTTTTCGATGTTGGTGAGGCCGATCATGAGCGCGCCTCCAGGAAGCCGCCGTAGCGGTTGAGCCGTTCTTCCAGCCGCGTCTGCAAGGCCGACAGCACTGAGCTCATCGCCAGATAGAGGATCGCCGCCTCGACATAGAGGATCAGCGGCTCATAGGTGGTGGCGACGATGCGCTGCGCCGCCTGGAACATTTCCGGCACGGTGATGGCGGCGGCCAGCGACGTATCCTTGACCAGCGAGATGAAGGTGTTGGAGAGCGGCGGCACCGCCACCCGTCCGGCTTGCGGCAGGATTGTGCGCCGCATCGCCTGGCTCCAGGTCATGCCAATCGAATAGGCGGCTTCCCACTGGCCTTTCGGCACCGAGCCTATTGCCGCGCGGATGATTTCCGACGTGTAGGCGCCGATGTTGAGCGTGAAGCCGATCAACGCGGCGGTGAAGGCGTCGAGCAGGATGCCGACCGACGGCAGGCCGTAAAAGATCAGGAACAGTTGCACCAGCAGGGGCGTGCCGCGGAAGATCCAGACATAGAAGCGCACAAGCGCGACCAGCGGTTTTGGACCGAACAGCCGGGAAATGGCTGCGCCGAGGCCGACCGTCAGGCCGAGAACGAAGGACAGCAGTGTCAGTGGCACGGTGAAGATCAGGGCCGCCCACAACAGCGAAGGCAGCGACTCCAGCATCAGTTGCAGCCAGTGCGGCACGTAAGACCCTCCAGATGGTCGAGGCGGCTTGATCGGGCGCGAATGCGATCGACATATCACGACAAAAGCGGCGGACCGTCAAAGACGGCTCGCCGCTTGATATCTCATCGGCCGGTGACCGGCCTCGCCACTTAGATTACTTCGAAACGTCCTGGCCGAAATAAGTGTCGGCGATCTTCTTGTAGGTGCCATCGGCCTTGATGTCGGCCAGCGCCTTGTTGATCGCCGCAACCAGTTCCGGATCGCCCTTGCGCACGATGACGCCGGAATAGTCGGCGTTTTCCTCTTGCGCGGCGATCTTCACATTGGCGTCGGGCTTGTGCTTCTTGAAGTCGAGGAACGACAGGCTGTCATTGATGGTGGCGTCGGCACGGCCGGTCAGAAGCAGCTGGATCGACTGGTCGAAGCCGTCGGTGCCGACGAGTTCGGCGCCGTTGGTCTCTGCGAGCTTGCCGAAATTCGAGGTCAGCGACTGCGCCGACTTCTTGCCCTTGAGATCGGCGAAGGTCTTGATGTCGGTGTTGTCGCCGCGCACGATCAGCACCGCCTTGGAGGCGATGTAGGGATCGGAGAAGTCATATTTGGCCTTGCGCGCGTCGGTGATGCCGACTTCGTTGATGACGGTATCATAGCGATTGGCGTCGAGACCGGCGATCAGCCCGTCCCACTTGCCTTCGAGGAACTCGGCCTTGACGCCGAGCTTGTCGGCGATGGCCTTGGCGATTTCGACGTCGAAGCCGACCAGCGCGCCGGAAGTGTCATGATAGGTGAACGGCGCATAGGTGCCTTCCGTACCGACCTTGATGACGCCCGCCTGCTTGATCTGGTCGAGATTGGCGCCGGCATGGCCTGACGTGACGGCCAGAGCCTGCAGCGTTCCGGCGACGATAAGCGACTTGAGCCATTTCATTTTTCTGTGATCCCGTCTTTGGCCGGCTGTCCGGCATGTTGTGAGGGTTGGAAACTGACAGATACAAGTCAGAAAAATAAGGAACAGGATTTCAAAAACAACCAACTTCTGAAATCAGATTCTCGAAATAGTGCTTTTTGGTCGCAATCGGCAGGGTCGCCGATCATCGCCGAGATCCCTCAGGCAACAAATCCAGCCGCCAACGGCTACGGAACCATTTTCCTGCATGGCACGTTCTGGATTTCTAGGGCACGACGCTGCGATTTCAACCCAGGCGCCCTGCCAAGTTTGCAAAGTCATCCGCATCGCCTGAGTCAGGGAGCGCCTCATGATGGAAGACACTGCAGGACGGATCATGGTCCGCGCCGCAATGAGGGCTCCCTACCTCGAACGGGAGGAAGAGCACCGGCTCGCCTTGCGCTGGAAAGAAGACAACGACCAGAACGCGCTGCACAGCATCACGGTTGCACATATGCGGCTGGTCATTTCCATGGCTTCCAAATTCCGCCACTACGGTCTGCCGCTCGGCGATCTGATCCAGGAAGGGCATGTCGGCCTGCTTGAGGCGGCCGCCCGCTTCGAGCCCGAGCGCGAGGTACGGTTTTCGACCTACGCGACGTGGTGGATCCGCGCCTCGATGCAGGACTACATCCTGCGCAACTGGTCGATCGTGCGCGGCGGCACCAGCTCGGCGCAGAAGGCTCTTTTCTTCAACCTGCGCCGCTTGCGCGCGCGGCTGGCCAACGGCACCGAACCGCTGTCGAACGCAACGCTCTATCGCGAGGTATCGGAAGCGCTCGGCGTCTCCGAGGCCGACGTGGCGATGATGGATTCGCGGCTGTCGGCGCCCGACTCCTCGCTCAACATGCCGGTTGCCGATGACGCGGGTTCGAACGAGCGTATGGATTTCCTCGTCTCGGACGATCCTCTGCCCGACGAAGTCGTCGGCGACACGATCGATGTTGAGCGCCGCTCCGTGTGGTTGAAAGCGGCGCTCGCCGCCCTCAACGCCCGCGAGCTCCGGATCATCGAGGAACGCCGGCTGAGCGACGAAGGCGCAACGCTGGAAGCGCTTGGCGAGACGCTTGGCATCTCCAAGGAACGCGTCCGCCAGATCGAGGCGCGTGCCATGGAGAAGCTCAAGGTGGCGCTGGTGAAGCAGAATCCGGAATTTCTGGCGACTGCCGCCTGACCCGCAGCAGGCGCCTTACTTGTCGGTGACGATCTTGACCTTATCGCCGGCCGAGACTGCGGCACCCGGCGACAGCGCGTTCAATACGCGGAACAGGTCGAGCTTGCGGTCGACACCAACCATCTGGGCGGAAAGCGAACCCATCGTCTGGCCGGGTTGAACGGTGACGACGCGGATATGCAGCGGCTTCAGCGCCGCCTTTTCCGCGGCACTGAGGATTCGAAACGATCCGCTCACCGAACGCGCCACCGCATCCAGCGAGGTGCTGGCCGACGGTGCCGCGGTCAGCAGCCGGTAAACCTGGCCGCCGGCGCGGATCACGGCAATGTCGAACTGCCAGCCTTCGGCGCCGGCATGCGCGGTCGCCGCCTCGTTGCCGTTGATCGTTTCCTGCTTGACGGTGCTGTCGTCGAGACCAGCCACCCAGCCGCTGCGGATATAGTCGGTGAGCGCCCTGTTCTTGTCGATTGAAACACCGTCGAAACGGATCGCCATGTCACCAGGCCCGGTTGCCGTCACCGCCGCCGCCGAATTGTCGATGATGAAGCCCTGCGGCACCGAGAAGGACACGCCGAGGCCCGGATGCAGGAAGGTTTCGCCGCGCACATAGCCTTCTTCCGGCGTGTCGCCATAGAGCAGGCCGTCTATGCCGGCGAGGAAGGAATCGCGGTCGCGGGTGCCGAAGCCGGGCGCGCCGAACTGGCGGGCATGGCGCTGCGCCAAATCGATGCGCTGCGGCGTGTTGGGGTGAGTGGCCAGGAAGTCGAGGCTGGCGTCGGTGGCGCCGCTGATCGAGCGGAAGTCGGTATAGGCCGACATCGACTGCAGGAAGCGGCCGGCGGCGAAAGGATCGTAGCCGGCTTCGCCGATCGACTTGATGCCGATGGCGTCCGCCTCCAGCTCCTGGTTGCGCGAGAATTGCGCCAGCCTCAGCTTGCCGCGGATCAGCGCCGCCTTGGCGGTCGGGCTGTCGCCGAGCACATCGGAGACCACCTTGGTCGCCAGGCCTTCCTCAGCTTCCAGCTGCTGGCGCTGCAAGCCATGGTTGGCGGTGACGTGGCCCATCTCATGCGCGATGACCGCGGCCAGCTCGGCCGAATCATTGGCCAGCGCCAGCAGACCGCGCGTGATGTAGAGATAACCGCCCGGCAGCGCGAAGGCGTTGACGTTGGGCGAATTAAGAATGGTGATGCGATAGGTTTGCGTCGGATTGGCCGACACGACAGTCAGATTGCCGACCACCTTGGCGACCATGCGCTCGAGCTTGGGATCGGAATATTCGCCGCCATAGGTCGCCAGGATGCGCGGATGCTGCGCCTTGGCCAGTTCGGCGAGCTTGCTGTTGGCGGCGACATTGTCGACGGTGATCGGCCTGTCGGAAGGCTGGAAGCCGGATTCCTGAACTTCGGGAGGCGTGAACATCTGGCAGCTCGCCAGCACCACGGCAAAGCCGGCCAGCGCGAGAAAGCGCGCCAGCGGATTCATTCGTAGTTTGTCAACGCCGATCGCCAGAACGGCTTCCTTTCGGGTCCCGGCGCATGACCACGAAAATCGGGGGCGATCTTCGGAAAATGTCATGCGCTATCTCAAACTGCTGCAGCATCCGTCGCGCGTCCCCTCGAGGGGCGAGCGGCGGATGCTGCAGGCAAATCACGGCCTATGCCGGACCAGTAGGGCGGACCTAGCCACACTCCTCCAGTCATGGCAAGCAAGCGCCGCATCGCCTGGAGCCGGTTTGACCGTAAATTATGTCCGCTTCCGGGCAACATCTCGTGATACGGCATCGCCGTCACCCGCGCCGATATAGCGCCGGAACACTTCCGGACCAGCCCCGGTGAAGAAATCGTCCGCCTTTCCGGTTGCCGCGACAACGCCATTGTCCAGAAACACCACGTGCTCGCTGATTCGGCGGGCATCCTCCGGCTGGTGGGTGACGAACAGCACCGTCATGCCTCGTTCTGCGTGCAGCGTGGCGACCAGATCCAGCATGTCGTCGCGCAGCGCCGGTCCGAGCGAGGCGAAGGGTTCGTCGAGCAGGAGCACCGGCCGGTCGCGGACCAGGACCCGGGCCAGGGCGACGCGCTGGCGCTCACCGCCGGAGAGTTCGCGCGGCAGGCGCTTTTCCTTGCGGGCAAGGCCGGTGCGTTCGAGCGCCTCGGCGATCGCGGCGCGGTCCGTTCCGTTGAGCCGCAAGGATGGCGAGCGGCCGAGCCCGACATTCTGTTCGACTGAGAGATGGGCGAAGAGATTGTTTTCCTGGAACACCATCGACACCGGCCGCGCTGACGGTGGCTCGGCGCTGACATCGGCCCCGCCGATCAGCACGCGGCCCGACTGCGGCGTCTCGAAGCCTGCCACAAGGTTGAGCAGTGTCGACTTGCCAGAACCGCTCGGCCCCATGATGGCGGTGATTTTCGCCGCGGCGAAATCGACATCAAAAGCGAGCGGCGCCTCGCCATAGCTGAACGACACCTGGTCCAGCCGCACCGGGGCGCCCTTTTCAGGCCTGCTGGCCACCCCGTCAGGCATCCCGGTTCTTCTCCGTTCCCAGCCAGTGCGCCGCCATGATCAACGCGAGGCAGACGAGGCCGAGCAGCAGCGCCAGGCCGGCGGCGTCCTGCGTGCGGTAGCTGCCCATGCGCGCCAACAATAGGTAGGGCAAGGTCTGCACCGAATCACTGCCAAACAGCGCGATGACGCCGAGATCGCCGAGCGACAGCGCCATGGCGAAAGCAAAGGCGGTGGCGAGCGGCCGCCGCAGCGACGGCCAGTCGACCAGCATCAACCGGTTCCAGCCCGTGATGCCGAGCTGCTCACAGAGCCGTTCGTGACGCTCGCTCGCCGCATCATAGGCGGGACGGACAGCGCGCAGCGCGAAGGGCATCGCCATCACCGCGTTGACGGTGACGACCATGACCGGGGCGATGGCAAAGACATCGCCGACATGGCGCAGCAACAGGAACCAGCCGGCGCCGACGACGATCGGCGGCACGACGAGGACAAAACCGGCGCCGGTATCGGCGACGTGTTCGAGCATCGTCTTCGCGCCGGAGCGGCGGTTCAGCGCCAGCGCCCGGCGTGCCATGGTCAGCGCCAGCGACAGCGCCACGGAAAGCAGTGCCGACAGGAAGGCGAGCACCGCGCTGGTCAGCGTCGCCTGCCGCACGACGACCTCGCCGGCAAGCCGGCCGAGATTGGCGCTAAGCCCGGCCATCACCGTGGCCGCCATCGGTCCGACGACGAACAGCAGCGCCAGCACGATGAGCACGACGTTCAGCAAGGTCTCGGTCCCATTGACGGAGAGGTAGCGGCGCGGCGCCACCGGCAGGTTGGTGTCGCCGACCACATTGGCGCCAAGCCGCGTCAGCGCCAGCACGACGACAAACGTCAAGGCAATCTGCAGCAAGGTCAGCGTGACCGCCCGCGCGGGATCGAAATCGAACCGCAGCGCCTGGTAGATGCCGACCTCCAGCGTCGTCGCGGCCGGCCCGCCGCCGAGCGTCAGCACGATCGTGAACGAGGTGATGCAGAGCATGAAGACAAGCCCGGCGACGCCAGGCAGGGCCGCGCGGAGCGTCGGCCATTCGATCAGCCGGAACGCCGGCCGTGCGCCCATGCCGAGCTGGCTGGCCAACCGCCACTGATCGGCGGGAATGGTCTGCAATGCCTCAAGGAACAGCCGCACGCTGAGCGGCAGGTTGAAGAAGACATGCGCGACGAGAATGCCGGACAGGCCATAGATGCCCGGCCAGTTCCCGCCGCCGATCATCGCGAACACGCCGGCAAAATAGCCGGCGCGGCCATAGAGAGCCAGAATGCCGAGTGCCGCGACGATGGCCGGCAGCGCCAATGGTACGGCAAACAGCTGCAGGATGAAGGCGCGGCCAGGGAAGCGTGGATGCCGCGACAGCGCGCGCGCCACCAACAGCGCCGGCCCGACCGAAAGCAGCGTCGAGAGCGCCGCTTGCCACAGGGTAAAGCGAACGACGCGCAGCAGGTAGGGATCGAAGGCCGCCCAGGCGCCGGAGAATTCGTGAGCGCCTTCGAAAAGCAGTCCGGCAAACGCGCCGCCGATCAGCAGCGCGATGGCGGCGAGCGCAATGATGCCGGCGGTGATGCGGGGGTCAGTTGGATGGCGCGTGGGCATGTCGCGCTACCCAACGCTGTCATGGGTGTCAATTGATTGAAATGCTTGGCTAAGGTCTAGTTCCCGCCCACCCCCCTCTGTCCTACCGGACATCTCCCCCGCAAGGGGGGAGATTGCTCGTTTCGCCACCCAGGCCAATTTCCAAAATGGCAGGAATGAGCGAGGCGACAGAGCTGCCGATCTCCCTCCTTGCGGGGGAGATGGCCGGCAGGCCAGAGGGGGGTGACTTGGCACAAACATATGGCGAAGCTTGAATCCTACTTGCTCATCGCCGCCAGCCATTCATCGACCCAGGCCTTGCGGTTGGCGGCGACCTCTTCGGGGCTGAACAGCAAGGTCTTGGTCGGCTTGACCAATTTGTCGAAGGCCGGGTTGAGCGGCTTGTCGGTCTTGCCGGCCGGGAACATCCAGTTGGTCTCGGGGATGGCATCCTGGAATTTCGGCCCGGTCATGAAGGCCAGGAACTTTTCCGCAAGCGGGTTTTTCGCCCCGGTCGTGGTGATGCCGGCAACCTCGATCTGCAGATATTCGCCCTCTTCGAACGACGCTGCCTGGTAGCGCTCGGTGTTCTCGGCGACCATGTGATAAGCCGGCGACGTGGTGTAGGACAGCACCATCGGCGCCTCGCCCTTGGTAAACAGGCCATAGGCCTCGCTCCAGCCGGGCGTGACGGTCAGAACTTTCGATTTGAGCTTGGCCCAGGCCTCCGGCGCCTTGTCGCCATAGACCGACTTCACCCACAACAGCAGGCCAAGGCCCGGTGTCGAGGTGCGCGGATCCTGGATGACGATCTTGTCGTCGGCGCTGCCTTCGACCAGGTCCTTCAGGCTCTTCGGCGGGGTCTTTAGCTTTTCAGTGTCGTAGACAACGGCGAAATAGCCATAGTCGAAAGGTACGAAAGTATCGTCGCTCCAGCCGCCCGGCACATTGACGTCGGACACAGCGCCATGCGGCGCAAACAGGCCGGTAGCCTTGGCATCGGCGGTGAGATTGGTGTCGAGCCCCAGCACGATGTCGGCCTTGGTCGACGCCCCTTCCAGCCTGACGCGGTTGAGCAGCGCGACACCATCGGCGACGGAGACGAAGTCGACATCGCAGCCGCATTCGGCCTCGAATTCCTTCTTCACCACGGGACCCGGACCCCAGTCGGCGGTGAAACTCTCATAGGTGTAGACGGTGAGCTTGTCCTTGGCCAAGGCAGGTCCGGACAGGGCCACGACCATGGCTGAGGCAAGGGAGTAGAAAAGCGTGCGCATCGGCGCCTCCTTCGTTCGAATTGAAAGGAATTGAGGCGCCGGACTGTCCGAAACGTCTAATCCCTCCGCCGGTACAAACCGGATCAGGTTCAGCGGGTTGGCGAGATTGCCTCTCAGCCGGTCCGCGAAGATCGCGTCCGGCACCCCGTTAGAGCGTTTCGAGACATAGGCCGGGCCGATCCCTCACGCAAGTGGCAGTTTGCCGGCCTTCCGTTTCCCGTGCCGGGCTGGTAAGGGCCACACGATATGAGCACATTCACCATCCTGCTTGGCGGCGATCTCATCCGCACGCCACGGCTCGACCATCAGGTCGAAGGCTCCCGCGTCATCGCCGCCGACGCCGGCATCGGCCATGCGCGGCTGCTGGGCCTTGTCCCGGAACTGTGGGTGGGTGATTTCGATTCCGTGCCGGCCAACCTGCCGGACGACCTCGCCGCCGTGCCCCGCCGGACCTTTCCGGCGGAGAAGGACCAGACCGATGGCGAGCTGGCGGTCGCCGCCGCACTGGAGCGCGGCGCGACCCGCCTGGTGCTCGCCGGCGCTTTCGGCGGCAAGCGCGCCGACCACGCCTTCCTGCATCTGGCGCTTGCCCTGCGGCTGGCCGAAGCCGGAACAGAGATACTTTTGACCAGTGGCGCGCAGGAAGGCGTCCCGCTGCTGCACGCCAAAGCCGGCTTCGACTATGCCGACGGCACGTTGTTTTCAGTGCTCGGCTTTTCCGATCTTTCCGGCCTGACCGTCACCGGCGCCAAATGGCCGCTCGACCGCGTCAGGGTCGCGTTCGGCTCGTCATTGACCATCTCCAACGAGGTCAAGGGCCGCCTCGAAATCACACTTGGCCAGGGCCGCGCGCTGTTGCTCGCCCACCCTTATCCACTGCCTGAAAGCTGAAATGGCCCCGCCTCTTCTCAATCTCGACGGGATAAAACTGACCTTCGGTGGCACGCCGCTGCTCGACGGCGCCGCCTTGACCGCTTCTGCCGGCGACAAGATCGCGCTGGTCGGACGCAACGGGTCGGGCAAGTCGACGCTGCTGAAGATCGCCGCCGGCCTGATCGAGCCGCAGGATGGCGAAGTGTTCCGTCAGCCCTCGGCAACCGTCCGCTATTTACCGCAAATGCCCGACATGGAGGGTTTTGCGACCGTACGCGCCTATGTCGAGGCAGGACTCGGACCCGCCGACGATCCGTACCGCGCCAGCTATTTGATGGAGCATCTCGGCCTGTCGGGCGAGGAGCGGCCGAACGATCTTTCCGGCGGCGAGGCGCGACGCGCCGCCCTTGCCCGCGTCATGGCGCCGGAGCCCGATATACTGCTGCTTGATGAGCCGACCAACCATCTCGATCTCTCGGTGATCGAATGGCTGGAGGAGGAGCTCGTGCGCACCTCCTCGGCGCTTGTCGTCATCTCGCACGACCGCCGTTTCCTTGAGCGCGTATCGCGCGCCACCGTCTGGCTCGATCGCGGCCAGACCCGCAGGCTGGACAAGGGCTTTGGTCATTTCGAGGAATGGCGCGACCTTGTGCTGGAAGAGGAAGAGCGCGAGCAGCACAAGCTCGGCCGCCAGATCGTGCGCGAGGAGCACTGGCTGCGCTATGGCGTGACGGCACGGCGCAAGCGCAACATGCGCCGGCTTGGCGAACTGCAGACCATGCGCCAGCGCTTCCGCGGCCATCGCGGCGCCGAGGGTTCGGCAACCATGGTGGCCAGCGATGCGGCCGAATCCGGCAAGCTGGTGATCGAGGCGAAGAACATCGAGAAGAGCTTTGGCAACCTCACCGTGGTCAAGGGGTTCTCGACCCGCATCCAGCGCGGCGATCGCGTCGGCCTTGTCGGGCCGAACGGCGCCGGCAAGACGACGCTGCTGAAGATGCTGACCGGTGAGATGAAGCCCGACGCCGGTTCGGTGCGCCTCGGCACCAATCTGGAGATCGCCACGCTCGACCAGAAGCGCGAAGCGGTCGATCCGCAAGAGACGCTGGCGCAATATCTCACTGACGGACGCGGCGAGAACCTCGTCATCAATGGCGAGCAGCGCCATGTCGTCTCCTACATGAAGGATTTTTTGTTCAAGGCTGAGCAGGCACGCACGCCGGTGCGCGAGCTTTCCGGCGGCGAACGGGCGCGGCTCCTGCTGGCGCGCGTGCTGGCGCGGCCGGCAAACCTGCTGGTGCTCGATGAGCCGACCAACGATCTCGACATGGAAACGCTGGAGCTGCTGCAGGAATTGGTCGCCGGCTTTGCCGGCACCGTCATCCTGGTCAGCCACGACCGCGACTTCCTCGACCGTACCGTGACCAGCATCATCGCGCCTGACGGCGGCGGGCGCTGGATCGAATATGCCGGCGGCTATTCGGACATGCTGGCACAGCGCGGCGGCACCAGGCTAGACGATCGCAAGGCGCGGACGAAAACCGAAGCCGGCGAAGCCCTGGTCGCGACCAAGAATGAAGCCGCCGCGCCAAAGGGGCCGGCGAAGAAACTGTCGTTCAAACAGAAATTCGCGCTGGAATCCCTGCCCAAGAAAATCGAGGCTGTGATGGCGTCGATCTCGAGGCTTGAGAACAACATTGCCGATCCGGCCTATTACGAGCGCGATCCGGCCTCGTTCCAGAAGACCATTGCCGCCCTCGACCAGGAGCGCGCAACGCTGGCAACGTTGGAGGAAGAGTGGCTGGAACTGGAGATGCTGCGCGAGGAGATGGAAGGGTAAAGGTGTTTGCAGGCTTTATGCATCTAGTTCGCAGTTGATCGAAGACGCCAAAGCGTTGGGCATCGACATCTCTCGTGCCGCAGAAGCGGTTATCGCGAAAACGATTGCGGCGCAAAAGACGCATCAATGGCAAGAAGAAAACAAGGAAGCCATTGAAAGCTGGAACGCCTACGTCAGACGCAACGGACTGCCCTTGGCCAAGTATCGGCTGTTTTGATACCGCGCTGCGAACCCATCCAGCCCTCTGAAGGCTCCTGAGGGGCCTAACGGCGCCCTTCTCAGCCCGCCGTCTTGGCCTGCCAGGCCTTGATCGCCTCGTCGAACACCTTCTCGCCGGGAATGCCCTTTTCCATGGTCAGCAGTGCCCGCCGTCCGGTCTTGTAGACGACCGGCACGTCGATCCAGTCCTGCCCACGAAGCAAGGTCATGTTGGCGTCCTCGTCGGCCTTGGTGTCGTTGAGCGCGACGAGGAAGAAACCGTCGGCGATCTTGGCCGGAATGCCGATCAGCGGGCTGCCGGCGTCCTGTTCCGAACTCTTCATCGCGACGCGCAGTATGTTGTCGACACCGCCGCCTTCGAAGCCGTCGGGCGTCAGGAAGATCATCTCGATGATATGGCTGGCCGGCAGTGTCTGGTCGGTGTTCCGACGGATGGTCATGCGCAACTGGATGTCCTTGCCGGGAATGGTTGCCTCAGCACGGATCGCCGGTTCCGGCGGCAGGTCGCCACCGGGCGATTCCTGCACCAGCGACCAGACGATGCTGCCGGGTTCCGCCGAACCCTGGGCGGTGCTGGTGCGCTCCTCATAGAAGATCGCCTTCTGGCCAACCGGCAGCGCGGTTTCCGCAGACGCGGCCGCCGGTGCGGCTGCCGGTGCGGCTGCCGGCGCCGCCGGCGCGGCGCCTGCCGGGGCTGGCGGCGTTGCGGCTGCCGGTGCTGGCGGCGGAGTAGCGGCTGCAGCCGGCGCCGCAGGTGCAGCCCCGGCGGCAGATGGCGTCGCCGGTTCCGCACCGGGTGGCGGCGTTGCTGCGGGCGCGGCTGCGGGCGGTGTGCCGGCAGCCGGCGCGGAAACCGCCGGCGCGTTGGTCGCCGAGGGAGGCGTGGTCAGCGCGGCGACCGATTCGCCTTCGCCGATGCCGCTCTGTCCGCCGGCCGGGCCAGGGTCGACTTCGCTGCCTTGCGGCGTCAGCCGCTGGGTGAATTTCGGGGCTTCGCTTTCGGTGCCGCCTGCCGCGGGTGCTGGCGGCGTTGCCGCTGCATCTGTTGCCGGCTTGGCCGGTGCCGGCTTCACCGGTTCCGTCTTCACGACCTTGGTGCTGCCGTCGAACCCCAGCATCTTGCCGAAGGCGTCCTTGTTCAGCCAGATGCCATAGCCACCACCGGCAACGACCAGCAAGGCGACGACGGCAGCGATCAAACCGCCATAGCTGCGCCTGCGTTCGGCGGGCCGCAGACGCTGGAAAGTGTCCGACACCGGCTCTTCGTTGCTTGAAAAGACCTCGACCCCGTCGTCCTCCGGCTCCTCGCTGTCCATCCCCGGAAGGGCCGTATCGGCGTGAGCAGAAGGCGCTGGCGTCGGCTTTGGCCAGCTTGGCTCGACCTTGGCGGCAGGTGGTGGCGCCGGTCGATAAGGTTCCGGCTTGGCGGCGAGAGGCGGCGGCGGCCAGGTCGGCTCTGCCTTCGCCGGTTGCCGTGCATGGCTGGGCTGGTTCTTGTTGCGGTCGATCGAGGAAAAGATGTGCTCCAGCTCCGCAAGCGGGTCGGTGTCCGTCACGCTCGTGGCATAGTCCCGCTCGACACTTACGACAGCGTCTTCCAGGGAGCGCTTCTGCTTGGCTATGACCTCGGCGGACAGCGGCGGCGAAAACTCCGCAAGCTTCTTTTCGAGCGCGGAACGCGCGCCGTCATAGATCCGCTTGCGCGTATCGAGTCCCGGCTCGCCGTGCTTGTCGAGCTGCCTTTTCAGAACAGAAACGAAATCTGCCATGCTTCGGTCGACCTGTATTTTGCTCCCGGGCCGGCCCCCGCAAATCAGCCGCGATGCCCGGAAAGGCTGAGAAACTAGTCTTGAAACGGATCGGTCACAAGTATCGTGTCGTCCCGTTCCGGGCTGGTGGACAGGAGCGCGACCGGGGCGCCGATCAGCTCCTCGATGTAGCGGACATATTTGACGGCCTGGGCCGGCAGATCGTTCCAGCTGCGTGCGCCGGCGGTAGTGCCTTTCCAGC
Organism: Mesorhizobium sp. CNPSo 4670; assembly: GCF_057784235.1. Classification (NCBI taxonomy): domain Bacteria; kingdom Pseudomonadati; phylum Pseudomonadota; class Alphaproteobacteria; order Hyphomicrobiales; family Phyllobacteriaceae; genus Mesorhizobium; species Mesorhizobium sp. CNPSo 4670. The sequence goes on from NZ_JBWJFQ010000005.1 coordinate 216,071, forward strand.
CCTCGAGCGTCTCGTAGACCGGTTCGACGCGTGCCTGTGCGCCCTGGCTGGCCGGCAGATAGTCGATCATCTCGCCGTCGAGACGGTAGCCGGTACAGACCTTGATCTCGTCCAGCCCATCGAGCACGTCGAGCTTGGTCAGCGCGATGCCCTTGATGCCATTGACGGCGACGGCCTGGCGCACCAGCACCGCGTCGAACCAGCCGCAGCGGCGCTTGCGGCCGGTGACGACGCCGAATTCATGGCCGCGCGTGCCGAGGAACTCGCCGATCTCGTTCTTCTGCTCGGTCGGGAACGGACCTTCGCCGACGCGCGTCGTATAGGCCTTGGTGATGCCGAGTACATAGCCGATGGCGCCCGGGCCGACGCCCGAGCCGGCGGCCGCCTGCCCGGCGACCGTGTTCGACGAGGTGACGAACGGATAGGTGCCGTGGTCGATATCGAGCAACGTGCCTTGCGCCCCCTCGAACAGGATGCGCTCGCCGGCGCGGCGCTTGTCGTCGAGGATTTTCCACACCCGGTCCATATAGGGCAGGATCTCGGCCGCGACCGAGGTCAGTTCATGCATGATCGCATCATGCGTGACTTCGGCATGGCCAAGCCCGCGACGCAGCGCATTGTGGTGCGTCAGCAGCCTGTCGACCTTCAAGGGCAGCGTTTCCAAATCCGCCAAATCCATCACCCTGACCGCACGCCGGCCGACCTTGTCTTCATAGGCCGGGCCGATGCCACGACGGGTTGTGCCAATCTTCGTTCCGGAATTGGAGGCGGCGTCCTCGCGGAATCCATCCAGCTCCCGATGCAGCGACAGGATAAGCGCTGTGTTTTCGGCTATTTTCAGGCGATCCGGCGCCACTTCGACGCCTTGCGCTTTGAGCTTCGCCACTTCGGCGACGAAAGCATGCGGGTCGAAAACGACGCCATTGCCGATGATGGACAGCTTTCCCTGGCGCACGACCCCCGACGGAAGCAACGACAATTTGTAGACCTTGCCGTCGACGACCAGCGTGTGGCCGGCATTGTGGCCACCCTGGAAACGCACCACGACATCGGCGCGCTCCGACAGCCAGTCGACGATCTTGCCCTTGCCTTCGTCTCCCCACTGCGAGCCGACGACCACCACATTGGCCATGTTTCTTTTCCCTTGAGACGCCGCCAAGCGGCTTGAATATGGTTCGAAACGACAGGCCTCTATAACGTCAAGACCTCGTGAGTGCGACCTTTCTTTGCCGCCAAAATTGCGCTGAGGCACAACAATTTTCGGCTTTGACATCATTTACTTGGGCAGGCGGGGGCAATAGGCCGGCAAACACCGCAGCTCACCTCTGGCGGCCGGAATCCCGCCATGCATCGACGCGCCTACATATTCCTGCTGCTCACCACCTCGCTGTGGGGCGGCAACTCGGTGGCCGGCAAGCTGGCGGTCGATCACGTCTCGCCGATGACGCTTGTCTTCCTGCGCTGGGTGCTGGCCGTGGCGATCTTGCTGCCGATCGGCCTTCAGACGATACGCAAGGACTGGCCGGTGGTGCGCAAGCACTGGCTCGTGCTGGCGGCCCTTGGCGCCAGCGGTTTCACCTTGTTCAACACGATCTTCTACACGGCGCTCAACTACACGACGGCCATCAACGTCTCGATCGAACAGGCGGCGATGCCGATCCTGATCATCGTCGCCAATTTCGTCTTCTTCCGCTTGCGCGTGAACGGGGCGCAGATTGTCGGCGTCGTGCTGACCATCGGCGGCGTGGTCCTGACCGCCTGCCACGGCGACCCGCGCCGGCTGTTGACGCTGGAGCTCAATTTCGGCGACGCCATCATGCTGGTCGCGGTGTTTCTCTACAGCGGCTATTCGGTCGGGCTGCGGCTGAAGCCGGTGATGCACTGGCGGAGCCTGATGCTGGCCCTGTCGGTTGCCGCACTTGTCACCTCGCTGCCCTTCTTCCTGTGGGAGATCGCCGCCGGCAAGGTCATCGTGCCCGATGCGCGCGGCTGGGCAGTCATCGTCTATACCGCGGTCGGCGCGTCGGCCATCTCGCAGATCTTCTACATCAGGGGCAACGAACTGATCGGCGCCAACCGCGCCGGCCTGTTCATCAACCTGGTACCGATCTTCGGCACGCTGCTTTCGGTGCTGATTGTCGGCGAGACATTCCAGCTCTACCAGGCGCTGGCTCTGGTGCTTGTGGTGGGCGGCATCGGGCTTGCCGAATACAGCGGGCGCAAGGCAGCGCTGCGGTCAGCCAGGACACGCTGAACAAACGAAAGGCGCGGACCAGGCCGCGCCTTTCGATCTTTCGCAGCAGGTCGCGGCGTCACATCGCGTTGACGTCGAAGTGCAGCCGCTTGGCCGAGTCGATCGACTTGTGCGCCTTGACCTGCTCCAGCACGTTTTCCGGGAACGGCGCATCGAGATAGAGCAGCGCGATGGCATCGCCGCCCGGCCGGTTGCGGCCAAGCTGGAAGTTGGCGATGTTGACGCCGTTCTCGCCGCACACCGTGCCAAGCAGGCCGATGATGCCCGGCGCGTCGGCATTGGTCGTATAGAGCATGTGCTGGCCGACCTCGGCGTCGAGATTGATGCCCTTGATCTGGATGAAACGCGGCTTGCCGTCTGAGAAGCAGGTGCCGGCGATCGAGCGTGTCTTGTGCTCGGTCTTGACCGTCAGCTTGATGTAGCCGTCGAACACGCCGGACTTGTCGCGCTTGACCTCGGCAACGATGATGCCGCGCTCCTTCACCATGATCGGCGCCGACACCATGTTGACGTCGGAGACCTGCGGCCGGATCAGCCCGGCAAGCGTGGCGCTTATCAGCGCGCGCGTGTTCATCGTCGCGGTCGAGCCGTCGAACAGGATCTCGACTTCCGTGATCGGGTCCTCGGTGACCTGGCCGACAAAGGCGCCGAGAACTTCGGCGAGCTTGACGAAGGGCTTCAGCCGCGGCGCTTCCTCGGCGGTGATCGACGGCATGTTGATGGCGTTGGAGACGGCTCCCTTGATCAGGTAATCGGCCATCTGCTCGGCGACCTGCAGCGCGACATTCTCCTGCGCTTCCGCCGTCGAGGCGCCGAGATGCGGCGTTGCCACCACATTCTCCATGCCGAACAACGCGTTCTGCTCGGCCGGCTCGACCTCGAAAACGTCGATGCCGACACCAGCCACCTTGCCGCTCTTCAGTGCCGCGATCAGGTCGGCTTCGACGACCAGCCCGCCACGCGCGCAGTTGATGATGCGCACGCCGTTCTTCATCCTGGCGATCGCAGCGGCGTCGATGATGTTGCGCGTCTTATCGGTCAGCGGCGTGTGCAGCGTGATGAAGTCGGCGCGGGCGAAAAGCTCATCCAGCTCGACCTTGTCGACTCCAAGCTCCTCGGCCCGCTTGTCCGACAGGAACGGGTCGAAGGCAATGACATGCATCTTCAGGCCGACGCCGCGCGTGGCGACGATCGAGCCGATGTTGCCGCAGCCGATGATGCCCAGCGTCTTGCCGGTGATCTCGACGCCCATGAAGCGGTTCTTCTCCCATTTGCCGGCATGGGTCGAGGCGTTGGCTTCCGGGATCTGGCGCGCCAGCGCGAAGATCATCGCCACCGCATGTTCGGCGGTGGTGATCGAGTTGCCGAAGGGCGTGTTCATCACGATGATGCCCTTGCGGCTCGCCGCCGGGATATCGACATTATCGACGCCGATGCCGGCGCGGCCGATGACCTTGAGATTGGTGGCGGCATTGATCAGTTTTTCGGTGACCTTGGTCGCCGAGCGGATGGCGAGGCCGTCATACTGGCCGATCACTTCGGCGAGCTTCTCCTTGTCCTTGCCGAGGTCGGGCAGATAGTCGACATCGACGCCGCGATCCTTGAAGATCTGCACGGCGGTGGGAGAAAGTTTGTCTGAGACGAGAACGCGAGGCATGGATTTGATCCTTTGCGATTGGCGTCCCTCCACCTTGAGGGGAGGGTCGGCGCGAAAGCGCCGGGATGGGGTCCTTGTGGCCGGATGGCCTGATCTTCTGGATGTTGGATCGTTGAGCCGGGTGGAGGCGACCCCACCCAGCCCTTCGGAGTCAGGCCGCGGCCTTGAGCGAGGCCTTTTGCGCGGCAAAAGCCCAGTCGAGCCAGGACAGCAGCGCTTCGAGATCGGCGGTCTCGACCGTCGCGCCGCACCAGATGCGCAGGCCGGGCGGTGCGTCGCGATAGGCGCCGATGTCATAGGCGACACCTTCCTTGTCGAGCACTGAGACCAGCCCCTTGGCGAAAGCCGCCTGCCCGTCGGCGTCGAGCGCGGACACGTCCGGGTCGATGAAGGACAGGCAGACCGAGGTGTTCGACCGCGTCGCCGGTTCGACGGCGAGATGACCGAGCCACGAGGACTTGCCGACAAAGCGATCGACAACGGCGGCATTGGCATCGGCCCTGGCGATCAGTGCATCGAGGCCGCCGATCGACTTCGCCCAGTGCAGCGCGTCAAGATAATCCTCGACGCACAGCATCGACGGCGTGTTGATGGTCTCGCCCTTGAAGATGCCTTCGATAAGCTTGCCGCCCGAGGTCAGGCGGAAGATCTTCGGCAGCGGCCAGGCCGGCTTGTAGGTCTCCAGTCGCTCGACGGCGCCAGGCGACAGGATCAGCATGCCATGCGCGCCCTCGCCGCCCAGCACCTTCTGCCAGGAGAAGGTGACGACATCCAGCTTGTGGAAATCGAGCCTTTGCGCAAAGGCGGCCGAGGTCGCGTCGCAGATGGTCAAGCCCTTGCGATCCGCGGGAATGAAATCGCCGTTCGGCACCCGTACGCCCGACGTGGTGCCGTTCCATGTAAAGACCACATCGCGATCGAAGTCGATCTTCGCCAGGTCGGGCAATTGGCCGTAGCCGGCCTCGATCTTGCGCACGTCGGCAAGTTTCAATTGCTTGACCACATCGGTGACCCAACCGGAGCCGAAGCTCTCCCAGGCGACCATGTCGACGCCGCGCTCGCCGAGCAGCGACCACAGCGCCATCTCGACCGCGCCGGTGTCCGACGCCGGCACGATGCCGATGCGGTAGTCAGCCGGAACCTGGAGAATTTCCCGCGTCAGCTCGATCGCCTGTTCGAGCTTGGCCTTGCCGATCTTGGCGCGGTGGGAACGGCCGAGCGCGGCAGCTTTCAGCGCCTCGACCGACCAGCCGGGGCGTTTTGCGCAGGGACCTGAGGAGAAATTGGGATTTGCCGGACGGAGTCCGGGCTTCGTATGTGTCGTCATCGTGGTCTATCCTTCCAGATAGTGGCCCCTCGTTGGGGAGGGGTGGCCCACGGACGGCGATATGCGTTCAGGCTTCGGGCGTCAAGAGGAAAGTTTTTGTCGTTGGCAGGATACCGGCGATCCGCGATCAGGATGTCGTGACCTCAAACGCAAACGGCGGATCCGAAGATCCGCCGTCAGTGTTTTCATGCGTACCGAGCCTGCTACCAGAGATCGTAGCGCAGCCCGAGCTTGAGCTGATGGTTGCTGATCCCCTTGTGGACCGGGAAGGAGGTCAGGCTTTCGGCAGTCACATATTCGGCGTCGGGGGCGGAAAAATACTGATAGCCCAGATCGACGGAAACATTCTTCGACACCTGATAGGCAAGGCCCGCATTCAACGTGTAGGCCAGCGAGTACTTGGTCTTGTCGTCCTGCTGGATCAACTGGCTGGTCGGGTCATTGTTGTCGATGAAGTTCGCCGAAAGCTTGCGCGTGCTGCGGACGACGCCGATGCCGGCGCCGAGGTACGGCGTGATCCCGACATAGGTACCAAGGTCGACATAGCCGTTGAGCATGCCCGAGAAGGCGTAGTTCTTCAGCGATGCCGATGCCACGGTCGACTCTATCGGCGGCGTCACGATCGTTGAATTGTCATAGCCGACGCTGATCTTGTTGCCGGGCAGGTAGCCAAGATTGAGATCGGCACGCAGATAGTCGTTGAAATGGTAGCCAAAGCCGATGCTGGCAAAGATCGGGTCTTCCTTGTCGTCGTAGCTCGCCGGCGTGAAGGTGAAATCCTCGTTCTCGAAGCTCTTCTGCACCAGATAGGAGACATCGCCGCGCAGATACCAGCCCGAGCCGACCTCGACGGGCACATAGTCGGGCGCCTGGTCGACGTAGATCGGCGGATCATAGTCGGCGGCGAGGGTGGGCGTCAGCGGCATGAGGGCAAGTGCGCCGAGCGCCAGCGCTATACGCGAAATAACTGTCATGGACCCGACTCCCGAATTTGGCGCCGCCGGCAATTGCAACGGCAGCCATCGTTTCAGGAAGCATTGTTAACCATAGTGGTTAAGTGCCGGTTAAGGCTAACAGAGCGTTAGCAAATTCATTTCCGGCGGAAACTTTCATTGCAGGCGACCCACGAGCAATTCCAGGAAAGCGTCAAACGAATTGCATCAAAACAAAGAGATAGAGCGGTTCTGCGTTTCCATGAAACGCAGAACCGCTCAAACGAAAACCGCCCGGTCGATGCCGGGCGGTTCGCGAACTTGCTGGAAATGCAAGCGTTACTTGGTGTAGACCGGCTCGGGTTCGGGCTGATAGGCCACCACCGGCGCGGCGCAACCGTTGTTGCCGCCGAACTGATAGCGCAGGCCACCGCGCACCTCGTGTGTGCTGATGCCACCGTCAAAGCCCGGCCCGGCGCTGCTCGCGTCCCATTCGAACATGCGGCCGCCCTGGATGTGGCTGTAGCGATAACCCGCATCGAGGATGATCTTGTCAGTCAGGCAGTAGGAAGCACCGGCCATCAGAGCGTAGGCGAAGCGCCAGTTGGACGAGCCGTCATTGCGCTCGGTAGCACCCGGTGTCGGGTCATAGACAGTATCCCATTTGACATGCGCGCCGCCGATGCCGGCGCCGACGTAAGGCGTGATGCCATGATAGGTGCCAAGATCGGCATAGGCATTGGCCAGGAGCAGGAGGGCGCTCATTTTCGACGACTCGGCCGACGTGACCACGACCGGCGAACCGCCTGCCGTGCCCGTCGTCTGACCGTCGAAGTTCGACTTGAACCAGTAGTCGGCCGTCAGGTCGGTGCGGAAATAGTCATTGACCTTGTAGCCGACGCCGCCTCCAAGCGAGAAGCCGCCCTTGAGATTGCTGAAATCGAAGCTCTTGTTGCCGGGTGTGATCAGGCAATTACAGGGATCGATGGAGTAAGTCATGTAGTCGACGCCGCGCACATCCGACTTGTGATAGTCGATGTCGCCACGAATATACCAGCCGCCGATATCGGCCGGCTGCTCGTAGACCGGCGGCGGAGCCTCTTCGACCACCGGGAGGTCGGCTGCGAAAACCGGCCCGGTCAGCCCCGCGAACAGCGCAGCGAGCAGGGCCTTTCTTGCTGTATTGAACATGCTTGTCACCCCTAGGAAGTTCGGAACGGCGATCGTGTCCGAAATGCGATTGCTTTCAGTCGTGGATAATGAATTGCAAAGGTTAAAGGGCGTTTAACCCTGTTGCTTAACCACGAATCTCTACACTTCGAGGAATCAGGGCGCGATTTTCGAGAACCAGGACCGACTGCTGGCCAACAAAAAGCCCGCCGGAAGGGCGGGCTTTTTCGCGGGTGGATATGCGGCGGCGCGACGCCCTTCGGGCGCGCTAGGGGACGCCCTTTGGGCGCGCTAGGGATCAGGCGGCGCTGCGTGTTTCCGAGATGACCTCGACGATGTCGTTGACGACGGCCTCGACCAGTTGCGGGTCGTCGCCCTCGGCCATGACGCGGATCAGCGGCTCGGTGCCGGATGGCCGGATGACCAGCCGCCCGGCCTTGCCCAGGCGGTGACGGGCGTCCTCGATGGCTGCCTTGACTGGCGCTTCCTCGAGCGGCTTGCCGCCGGAAAAATGGACGTTCTTCAAAAGCTGCGGCACCGGTTCGAATTTCTTCGACAGCTCGCTGACCGGCCGACCCTGCCGTTTGATGCAGGCCAGCACCTGCAGCGCTGAAACGAGGCCATCGCCGGTGGTCGAGAAGTCCGACAGCACGATATGGCCCGACTGTTCACCGCCGACATTGAGCCCATGCGCGCGCATATGCTCCACGACATAGCGGTCGCCGACCTTGGTGCGGTGCAATTGCAGCTTCATGTCGCCGAGGAAGCGCTCGAGGCCAAGATTGGACATGACCGTGGACACGACGCCGCCGCCGGCAAGCCGCCCGCTCTGGTGCCAGGATTCGGCGATCAGCGCCATAATCTGATCGCCATCGACGATCGCGCCGTTCTCATCGACAATGACGACACGGTCGGCGTCGCCGTCGAGCGCAATGCCGATGTCGGCGCGCACTTCGTGCACCTTCTTCTGCAGACCCGCGGGATGGGTCGAGCCGCATTCCTTGTTGATGTTGAAGCCGTTGGGTTCGACATTGATGGCGACGACTTCGGCGCCCAGTTCCCACAGTGCCTCGGGCGCCACCTTGTAGGCGGCGCCATTGGCGCAGTCGACGACGATCCTGAGGCCCGAAAGCGACATCGAGCGCGGCAAGGTGCGTTTGGCGAATTCGATGTAGCGGTCATGCACGCCGTCGACGCGCTTGGCGCGGCCAAGCCCGTCGGAGTCGGCGAGCGTCAGTTCGATATCCTTGTCGAGCATCCCCTCGATGCGCTCTTCGATCTCGTCGGAGAGCTTGTAGCCGTCAGGGCCAAACAGCTTGATGCCGTTGTCGTAATAGGGATTGTGCGAGGCCGAGATCATGACGCCGATATCGGCGCGCAGCGAACGCACCAGCATGGCGACCGCTGGCGTCGGGATCGGGCCGAGCAGGAACACGTCCATGCCGGCGGCGCACAGGCCGGACACCATCGCATTCTCGATCATGTAGCCCGAAAGCCTGGTATCCTTGCCGAGCACGACGCGATGACGATGACTGCCGCGCTGGAACGAGAGGCCGGCAGCCATGCCGACCCGCATCGCGATTTCAGCGGTCATCGGAAATTTGTTGGCGCGCCCGCGAATGCCGTCCGTGCCGAAATAATTCCCTGCCATGCTTACCAGATTCCTCGACAGTTCTTTGCCGGCACGTCATGCCACAATTGGCCAGGGCGCCATGATCACATTGTGTGATTGTATGTTACCAATCCTTAGAAAATCATTGTTGTGCACTGCACACAACATGACTGCAACCCACATGCTGAGACTGCCACGCTGCAATATACCAGTCATGCGAGCATTTCGGCGCGCATGCACCTGGAAAATCTTGCTCGGAATCCAGCAACAGGCAACAATTTCATCACCTTGTCGGGAGCTGCCAGCTTTCGGCGGTATATACGCCACTTAGCATCTGGCGCAACCGACCGTTGAGCGGTATTGATTTGCAGGGACGTATCATGGGCTGCTGCAACGGAGAAACGCTATGCTCATCCACCGACTTGCCACTTTGACCGGCCTCGCCGTCGCGACCTTGTTCCTGGCTTCGCCAGCCAGCGCGCTGACGATGGCCGAGTGCAGCACGAAGTATAACGCCGCCAAGGACGCGGGGACACTCGCCGGGGCGACCTGGAACCAGTTCCGCAAGGCGCAGTGCGGCACCGATGCCGCCGCCACCACCGATACAAAGCCAGCCGACACCAAGAAGGCTGCTGAAACGAAGCCGGCCAAGGCTGCCAAGGCGACCACCGCCGCGGCTTCCGACAGCACCGCCAAGGGTCTGACGGCCAAGGAATGCAGCGCCAAGTACCAGGCGGCCAAGGCTGCCGGTACGCTGAACGGCATGAAGTGGAACGATTTCCGCAAGGCCGAATGCGCCGCCGGCGCGTCTGCCGCCGCCGACACCAAGCCAGCAACCACCAAGGCTGCCGCAGCTCCCGCCGACAGCAAGGGTCTGACCATGGCCGAATGCAGCACCAAGTATCAGGCTGCCAAGACGGCCAACACGCTGAAGGGCATGAAGTGGAACGACTTCCGCAAGACCGAATGCGGTGCCGCCGCGTCGGATGACGACACGGTGCCGGCTCCGAGTGAGGCAAACTACACCAAAGAGCCGGCAAAGCCGACGACGGCTGCGCCGAAGGGCGTCACTTTCCCGTCGGCGATCTCGCCGAAATACGCCAGCGAGACCCCCGGAAAGGGCCGCATGCATACCTGTCTCGACCAGTACTATGCCCTCAAGGACGCCAACGCGCTTGGCGGCCTCAAGTGGATCCAGAAGGGCGGCGGCTTCTACAGCCTCTGCAACGCCAAGCTGAAGACCTGAGCGCCGCATAGCTCGACCAACAAAAGGCCCGCGAGGCGTCAGCTTCGCGGGCCTTTTGTTGCGTTCAAGCAGTCTCAATCGACCTGTTCTGTGACCGCAGAAGCTCGACCAGGCTGGTGAGATCGGCGTTGGCCTTGCCGGCCGCCACGCCGCGCTTCATCAGGCCTTGCAGCGGCAGGATGAGTTCGGTGCCGATGCCTGCGGCCTTGCTGGCATCGATCAGATTGACATAGGCCTCGGCCTGCATGCCGAGATTGGAGGCGACATTGCTGGTGTGATCGCCGGCGTCGATCTGCTCGGCCCATTTCGGCAGCCCACCTTGCATCGCCTGCAGCCATGACATCAGCAGCGGCATGAATACGCCGGCTGGAATTCCCGCGGATCCTGTCAGCGCCAGCGCTTGGATCACACCCCCGAACAGGCCATACATGCCTGCCAGCAGGGCGATATCGTAGAGTGGTGCCAGCCCAGCATCTTCGCCCAGATACTTGCTGGTGCCGAGCGCATCGAGTTGTTTCGAGTGCGTGTCGAACCCCTGCCTTGAGCCGCTGTAGAGGATCAGGGCGTGCTGCCCACCGATCATCGGCGGCACCGCCATGATGCCGCCATCGACATAGTTGGCGCCTTGCGTGACGGCCCACTGCGACATCGCCCGCGCCTGCTCGGGCGTGCCGTTGGTGAGATTGACCAGTGTGCGGCCAGACAGCGCTTCCCGCGCGGGAGCAAGGGCCTCGTGGACCGTGTCGTAGACCAGAAGACACACCACGATCACCGGGCTCGATCTGACGGCGTCCTCGACGCTGGCAGCCATAATAGCGCCCTTGGCCGCCAAAGCCTGCGCCTTTGCCGCAGAACGGTTCCACACCGTCACCACATGGCCTTTGTCGAGGAACGACTCGGTGAGAGCCGTGCCCATGGCGCCAAGGCCGATTACAGTTATGTCGCTCATCTTGTGTCTCTCTCCGTGGTTCGGGTTTGGAAGGTCAGGCCGGCAAGGGGCTGAGGTCCTGCCCAAGGCCGCCATCGACGGTCAGCCGCGCGCCCGTGGTGAAAGTTGCATCGAAAGCCAGGAACAGCACCGCACGCGCCACCTCATCGATGGTACCGTGACGCTTCATCGGCGTGACCGCGTCGCCGATCGCCATGAAGGCCGCCCGCTCCTCGGCGGAAGCGCCCGCCACGCCCATTGTCGGCGTATCGATGAAGCCGGGGCTGACCACATTGACGCGGATCCGGCGCGGCAGCAGCTCGGCGGCGAGGACCTTGGCGAAAGCGCGAAGCGCTGCCTTCGATCCGGAATAGACACTCATTCCGCCGTTGCCGGATTCATCGGCGATCGACGAGGTGAAGACGATGGCGCCACCATCCTTGATCAGCGGCAGCAGGCGCTGTGCGGTGAAGAAGGCGCCTTTCGTGTTGATGTTGAAGATGTGGTCGTAGCTGTCCTCGGTGACCCGCTCCACCGGCTCGAGATTGGCAACCCCGGCATTGATGTGGACGAAGTCGATCTGGCCGAGCTTCTGTCCCACTTCGACCCCGAGCGTGACGATATTGGCCATGTCGCCGATGTCCGACTGCACGACATGGGCCCGCGAAAACAACTTCGCGCGGGCGGCTTCGATGTTGCGATGATCGCGCCCGGTGACCAGCACGTCGGCGCCGCCTTCGACCAGGGCCTCCGCCACGGCAAGCCCCATGCCGTGCGTTCCGCCGATCACCACGGCCTTCTTGTTTGCGTATCGTGTCATGATCCATCCCTTTCGCCAAAATTCCACCGCCGACGGCCTTTGCAGGCCGAAGCAAGGTACCGATATGTTGTTGTGCTGGTCGCCGGTGCCGGCGATCTGGTTTGAAGTTATGGACCGGCTTGGTTTTTCTCAAGTACCGACAAAAATGTAAGCCACCAACCGATTGCTCAGAATTGGATGAAACATGGGAAAGAAACAGCCAGATAGTTGCGGATTGGGGCCTGCGCTGGAGGTGATCGGCGGCAAATGGAAGGCATTGCTGCTCTGGCAGATCCACAAGGCGCCGGCGCGCTTCGGTGAACTGAAGCGCCTCGTGCCTGACATCAGTGAAAAGATGCTGATCCAGCAGCTGCGCGAAATGGAGGTCGACGGCATCGTCCACCGCGAGGTCTTCCCCGAAGTTCCACCCCGGGTCGAATACTCGATCACCGAATTCGGTATCGAACTGGACAATGCCCTGATCCCCCTCGCCAGATGGGGCAAGCAACATGCCGGCCGGTCCGACGGGCAACGCCCCGGCAAGGCAAGCGCGCTTGCGCCGCACGGCCTGTGACCAACGCCGAACAGCAAAACGCCGCGGGTTGAAGCCGCGGCGTTTGTTTCTCTGAAATCAGTGGCCTCTGTCAGCTTGACGGTTGCGGTTCCATGCCGCCTTCAGGCTCTGGCCCCTTCTTGCGCCGGCCGCCGGACTTCGGCACCGCCGAGCCACGGCTGGGCGGCGTGTCGTCGCCAAGGTCGCGCGAAGGCTTCTGCCCGGCGATCAACTGCTTGATCTCTTCGCCCGACAGCGTCTCGTATTCGAGCAACCCTTCCGCAAGCGCGATCCATTCCTTCTTCTTCTTGGTCAGGATGGATTTTGCCGTCGAATAGGCCTCGTCGATCAGGCGGCGCACTTCGGCGTCGATGATCTGCGCGGTCTCTTCGGAGACGTTCTGCGTGCGCGCCACCGAATGACCGAGGAACACTTCCTCCTGGTTGTCACCATAGGCGACGTGGCCGAGCTTGTCGGAAAAGCCCCAGCGCGTAACCATGGCGCGCGCCAGCTTGGTCGCCTGCTCGATGTCCGAGGAAGCGCCGGAGGTGATGTTTTCCTTGCCGAACTTGAACTCTTCGGCGACACGGCCGCCCATCATGATGGCGAGGCGCGAAATCATGTATTTGTAGCTCATCGAGTAGCGGTCGCCTTCCGGCAACTGCATGACCATGCCGAGCGCCCGGCCACGCGGTATGATGGTGGCCTTGTGCAGCGGATCGGCCGACGGCACGTTGAGCGCCAGAATGGCGTGGCCGGCCTCGTGATAGGCGGTCAGCGCCTTTTCGGCCTGTGTCATCGCCGACGAACGCCGCTCGGCGCCCATCATGATCTTGTCCTTGGCGTCCTCGAACTCGGCCATGGTCACCAGGCGCTTGTTGCGCCGCGCAGCCATCAGCGCCGATTCATTGACGAGGTTCATCAGGTCGGCGCCGGAGAAGCCCGGCGTGCCGCGAGCGACGACCTTGAGGTCGACATTGGGTGCCAGCGGCACGTTGCGCACATGCACCTTGAGGATCTTCTCGCGGCCGACGATGTCGGGGTTCGGCACCACCACCTGGCGGTCGAAGCGGCCCGGCCGCAGCAGCGCCGGGTCAAGCACGTCGGGCCGGTTGGTGGCGGCGATCAGGATGATGCTTTCGTTGGACTCGAAGCCATCCATCTCGACCAGCAGCTGGTTCAACGTCTGCTCACGCTCGTCATTACCGCCGCCGAGACCGGCGCCGCGATGGCGGCCGACGGCATCGATTTCGTCGATGAAGATGATGCAGGGCGCGTTCTTCTTGGCCTGGTCGAACATGTCGCGGACGCGGCTGGCGCCGACGCCGACGAACATTTCGACGAAGTCCGAACCGGAGATGGTGAAGAACGGCACGTTGGCTTCGCCGGCAACCGAGCGGGCGAGCAGCGTCTTGCCTGTTCCCGGAGGGCCGACAAGCAGCACGCCGCGCGGAATCTTACCGCCGAGCCGCTGGAACTTCTGCGGATCGCGCAGGAACTCAACGATCTCTTCCAGATCTTCCTTGGCTTCATCGACGCCGGCAACGTCCTGGAAGGTGACGCGGCCATGCGCCTCTGTCAAAAGCTTGGCCTTCGACTTGCCGAAGCCCATGGCGCGCCCGGATCCGGACTGCATCTGGCGCATGAAGAATATCCAGACGCCGAGGATGAGGATCATCGGCAGCCACGAGATCAGATAGCCGAACAGCGAATTGGAACCGTCGGTCTCAGGCCGCGCATTGATGGTGACGTTCTTGTCCTGCAGTCGCGAGACCAGCGACGGATCGCCGGGCGAATAGGTCTGGAAGCCGCTGGCATTGTCGGTGTAGGTGCCGCTGATACGGGCGCCCGCAATGGTCACCGTCTTGACCCGGCCGGCCGCGACGTCCTGCAGGAACTGCGAATAAGGCACATCGCTGGAAGCCCCTCGCGTCTGCGGTGTCTGGAACAGATTGAACAGGGCGATGAGCAAGACCGCTATGATCGCCCAGAGCGCGAGGTTGCGATAGTTCGGATTCATCAATTGTCCCGTTGGCGTCCGCGCGTCGGACACACGTCATGAGAGGAAACTTGCGCCTAACATAGGGAGAGCACCTCCCCTTGCCAAGCAGAACAGCAGGTCTGGGTTAAGCTTTCGCCCAACATCAACCGGCACTGTGGCCCCTGAAAGGCAGGGCGGGAAGCGGGGCCGCGCCAATCAGCCCTGCGACGGCCCGCGCCGGCGCCAGGTCGAAGGACGGCAGGAAGCGGGCAAAGGGGGCAACGGCCGGCCGCGCCTCGACCACAGCGGGCGCCCGGACGCTTCCCGGCAAACCAAGGCATTCACCGGCTTGCCATAGCGCCGGTTCGGCGGCGAGCGCGGCGCGCATCAGGCTTGGTGGGGTTTGCCCCTCGCCGATCGGCGGCCGCTTGGCTGCTGCGCCGAACGGGGCGATCAACAATGCGCCGCTGCTGTCGTTCAATGTGATGCGCCGGCGGCCATCCCAGAGGGCGCCCTCGGTGACTGCGGCGGCGGGCGGCAGGCCGCGCGCCTCGCGGCGCAGGAAGATGCCGGCGCGCCGGGAATCGACCACCGTCCGCGACAATGTGGCGCAAAGAAATCCGCCTTTCAGCCGGCCAAACAGCGCCTCGCTGCGGGCCTGGTCCGGCAGAAAGGCAATCCCGCCGGTCGTGGCCAGCAGAAGGCGCAGTGCATAGACGGCCGCCCGCTCCTCGCCGGCGTTCAGCAGGCCAGGATCAAGACGAATGAGCCCGGCCGCCGGCTGGGTCGCGAAACGGCGGATCAGGTCCGCGGCAGCCAGGCCAAGCTGCCGGCGCGCGTTGCCCTCATGCGCGGCCAGCGCCAGCGCATCGTCGATACGCTGCACGCCGTCGCCATCGGCGAGCGTAGCGCGCAGGCGCGGCCGCTCGAAAGCCTCGTCGACATTGGTCGGGTCGTCGGCCCAGTCGACATGCTGACGCCGCAGGACGTCGCGCAACGCCGCGCGCCGCGTGCCGAGAAGCGGCCGCACGATCCAGCTGCGCCAGTCATACAAGGTGGCCGGCGCCATGCCGGCAAGCCCGCGGCCTGCCGTGTCGGCATGGCCCCCGCCCTCCTCACGTAGCTGCCGCATCAATACCGTTTCCGCTTGGTCGTCGGCGGTATGGCCGGTCAGGATCAGGCCGATGCCTTGCGCCAGTGCTGCCTCGGCCAGCAACCGGTAACGCGCTTCCCGGGCCGCGGCGGGCAGACCGGTCGATGGCTTAGGCCCGGACCATGTCAGGATGCGATGCTCAATGGCGTGCGTGGCGCACAGCCTCGCCATCCCCTGCGCTTCCGTCGCCGAACCCGGCCGCAAACCGTGGTCGATCGTCACCGCCAGCAGCTTCGTTGCCGGCGCAGTGCGGTCGAGATGGTGTTTGAGAAGAAGGAGCAGGGCGGTCGAGTCGCTGCCGCCGGACACGGCCGCAACGGCGCCGCTGGTAAAATTGATATGCGAAAAAAGGCTCTTCGAAAGGTCAGGCTCGATATCGAGCATCAATGCATGTCGCCCAAAGATGGCCCCGGTTTCGGGGCAACGACATGCTCGGAAAGGATCAGCACGCCGCCAGCGCCTTTTCCTGCTTGACGCGTTCCTTGAGCGCACCGGAGATGTCGGGGTAGCGCTTGCCGATCTCGCTGAAGGTGGCGCAGGCCACGTCATGCTGCTTGAGGCCGACCAGCGACACGCCGAGCTTCAGCAACATGTCGGGAGCTTTCTTGGCCTTGGGATAGTCCTTGCTGGCGGAAAGGAAGGTCTCGGCCGCGTCGCGGTATTTCTGCTGGCCAAGCAAAGACTCGCCAAGCCAGTAATGCGCATCCGCCGCCTTCGCATCCTTGGGGAAGCGGGAGATATGATCGCGAAAACCCTGTTCGGCGGTGCTGTAGTCGCCAGAGAGGATGAACTGATAGGAGTTGCGGTAGAGTTCCTCGGGGTCGTTGGTGGCGGGCAATGCCGCTACCACCGTGCCATTGGACTTGCCGGCCTTGGCCGGAGCGCCGCTGGCTGGCGCGGTGTCCTGAACCGGCGCGGTCGCCTGGGTGCTGCCGCCGGCATCGATGACATTGCCGTTCTTGTCGACGGTGATGGTGCCAAAAGTCTTTTCCGGCGCTCCCGTTCCGGGAATCACCTTGCCGGGGTCGCCATTGGGCGATTCGACGATGATCTCCTGGCCGGCGGCGGGCGCGGTGCCCGCATCGGCCGGCGCCTGCGTTGCCGGAGCCGCTGCCACATCGGTGTTGCTATCCGTAGTGGTTGTGGCGTCCGATTTCTTCTGTGCCGGCGGCTGCCCGCCTTGCGTGCCGCCTTCAAGCTGCTGGAAGCGGAACTCGTTGTCTTCCTGCTGCTTGCGGATCTGCTCCTGCATCTGCAGGACCTGGAAATTGAGTTCCTCGATCTTGCCGTTCATCTGCCGCAGTTGCTCTTCCAACCCGGTCACGGCGGTACCGTCGGACTGCACCAGCTGAACCTGATCCGTTTTCTTCTTTTGGCCGAAAATGCCGGGCAATTCGATGCTGGGCAGATGGAAGGAAAAGCCGCTGTCGGTTGATTGCCCTGTGCCCGCCAGAGCCGTGACGCCTGATAGGAGCAACAGCGCAAGGGTGCCGCTTAGAACCGATCTCAAATGCATGTGCCTCTCGCCGTGATTTCGTTAGCTTGTTCGCGCCTTCCAATCAGAGTGGGACCAGCCAAGCGCCCTCGGCTCATAGCAGGAGCCGAGACTTCGGCCAAATTTTGTTTCGGGCATCCGGATATGAAAAAGGCGGCCCTGGGGCCGCCTTTCGCAAGGGTGTGTGGCATTTTTGCCGCTAGACCGTCGCGCCTCCTTGGCGCTCCGGTCGGCTGCACGGTGCTCAGGAACCGGCGCCGCTGAGCGTGGTGACCGCGCGGCGGTTCTGCGACCAGCAGGAGATGTCGTCGCACACCGCGACCGGACGCTCCTTGCCGTAGGAAATCGTCTTCAGGCGGCTGGCAGAAACGCCCTTGGCGACCAGGAAGTCGCGGGTGGCGGCGGCGCGGCGGGCGCCGAGCGCCAGATTGTACTCGCGTGTGCCGCGTTCATCGGCATGGCCTTCGATGACGATGGCATACTGCTTGTACTGGTTCAGCCACTGCGCCTGGCGCGACAGTGTCGTCTGCGCGTCGGCACGGATCGAAGTCGAGTCCGTATCGAAGAAGATGCGGTCGCCAATGTTGACAGTGAAGTCCTTTGCCGATCCGGGCGTTGCCGCGCCGGCGCCGTTGAGGCCAAGGTCGGCGGCATTGTTCGGCGTCTTCTTCGAGGCGCAACCGGCGATGGCGAGCATCGCCACCAGCGCGATCATGACCGGGTTTCTGGTAAGTGCTGCGATACGGCCCATGCCGCCTCTCCTTCGCATTTCGAGTGATTTCGTTGATCACCCAGTAACCACGTTTGGGTTAACCGGCATTCAAGAAACATGGTTAAAAATTGGTTTAGGCTGCCCGTCCGCAGCTGTTTGGCTGAAGCCACATTTGGCGCGGACCCTAGGCGTAAATGCGGCCAAAACGCGACCAAGACGTGGAAAAGGGGCCACAAAGGCCCCTTTTTTGGCGCCTGTGACAATTGAGCCAAACTACTCCAGCAAGGGCGACCATGCCGGGTCGGAGGCGAAGTTCGTCGTCGGGATCGACTGTTCGTTGCGGCCGGTGAGGTCGACGGAGACCAGCTTCGGTCCGCCGGCGGAATCCCGGAAGAACATCAGCACGCGGCCATTCGGCGCCCAGGTCGGCCCCTCCTGCTGGAAGCCGGAGGACAGGATACGCTCGCCCGAGCCATCGGTCTTCATGACGCCGATCTGGAATTCGCCGCCTGTCTGCTTGGTGAAGGCGATGAGGTCGCCGCGCGGCGACCACACCGGCGTCGAATAGACTCCGTCGCCGAAGGAGATGCGGTTCTGTCCCGAGCCGTCGGCGCCCATCACATAGATCTGCGCGCGCCCGCCGCGGTCGGAGGTGAACACCACCTGGCTGCCGTCGGGCGAATAGGACGGCGAGGTGTCGATGGCGGTCGAGTTGGTCAACCGTGTCGTCGAACGGCTCCGCAAGTCCATGGCGAAGATGTTAGAATTGCCGTCGTCGCGTAGCAGGCTCATGATCACCTTCTGGCCGTCGGGGGAAAAGCGCGGCGCAAAGGTCATGCCGGGAAAATTGCCCACCAGTTCGCGCTGGCCGGTCTCGATCTGCAGCAGGTAGACCCGCGGCTGACCGCTTTCATAGGACATGTAGGTGATTTCCTGGCGGTTCGGCGAGAAGCGCGGCGTCAGCACGATCGATTTGCCGTCGGAGAGATAGCGGACGTTGGCGCCGTCCTGATCCATGATGGCGAGTCGCTTCTTGCGCGCGTTCTTGGCCCCGGATTCGTCGATGAAGACGACGCGGGTGTCGAAATAGCCCTTCTCGCCGGTCAGCCTCTCGTAGATCGCGTCGGCGATGATGTGGGCGACGCGCCTCGTATTGGCGTCGTTGGCAAAGAACTGCTCGCCGGACATCTGCTGGCCGGCAAAGGTGTCCCACAGCCGGTACTGGGCGCGAATGCGGCCGTCAGCCTCCTTGCCGACGCTGCCGGTGACCAGCGCCTGCGCGTTGATGACCTTCCAGTCGTCGAAGCGCGGTGCTGCGTCCGGATTGGATATCTTCTCGATGAAGGCACTCTTGTCGATCGGCGCGAACAGGCCCGAGCGCTTCAGATCGGCGGTGACGATCTCGGAGATCTGGGCGCCAAGCGCGTCGCCACCCTGGAAATCGGTGATGGCGATCGGCAGCGGTTCGACATTGCCCTTGTTGACGTTGAGCTCGACGAGCGCCAGGGCCGGCAAGGTGCCGGCCGCGGTCATGCCCATGGCCATCGCTGCAATCATCAGGAGCGGCTTGAGGATTGATGTCATGTCTTCTCGCTTCTCGTACTGATTTTCGGATACTCGGGCCTACAGGCCCAGCATCTCCCTTGGATCGAAGGTGACGCGGACGTCGGCCCAGATGTCCTGCTTGCCTGCGGGAACCTGCAGGCCGGTGACATCGCATTTTTGCACGGCGCGAACGGCACTTTCGTCGAACTGGCGGTTTCCGCTCGACTTTTCAACATTCGGGCGGCCATCCAGCTTGCCGGAGGCATCCAGGTTGAAGCGGACGACGACGACGAAGTTTTCCGAACCTTCAAGGCCAACCGGAAGGGTCCAGCAGCCGCCGAGCTGGCTTTCCAGGGCGCCCATTTCCGATTTCGACAGCTTCTGGCCTTGATCCTTGTCGCCACCGAGCGAGGCCTGTTGGGTCGAGCGTTTGGCGCCGCCGCCGGACGGCTTCTGCTTGTCGAGGAGAGCCGAGATTTCGTCGGCATTGAACTGCTTGTCTTCGGACTTCGGCTTCGACGAGGCTTCCTTGACCGGCTTGTCGGCATCCTTGCGTTCCGGCGCCTTGGCGCTTTCGGCCTGCGCCGGCTGCGGCTTCGGCCGCGCTTCCGGCGCGGGGGCCGAGTTCGGCAGCTGTGTCTCTTCGGTGGGTGGATCCTTGGCTATGGCCTCAGCGACAGCGTCAGGCTTGACCTCGGGCGTCGGATCGATGGCCGCGGTCTTGTCCTGCGGCGGCGGGGTCGGCGCCGGCTTGGCCGGCGTCGGCTTGGGGTCCGCCTGCTTGACCGGCTCGGGCTTCACCTCTTCCTTGGGCGTCGGCGCCGGCGCCACTTCCGTTGCCGGAATGGGCTTGGGCTTTTCCTGCGGCTTCGGCACGTCCTCCGGCTTCGGCTTTTCGATCGGGGTCGGCGCCGGCGGCGGGGCCGATGTCATGTCGACCGGCTTCGGCTTGGCTTCCGGCGTTACCGGCTTGTCGGTGTCGACGCTGTTCTCGCCGACCTTCTGCGCTACCGGCACGATGTCCGGGCGCTGGGTCGGCACGGGGGCCGGCTTTTCATGCATCACTGCCTTCTTGTCGCCCTGCAACGTCTGCGCAATGGCTTCCATCGGCACGATGTCGACCGCGACCGACTCGACATCGGCGGACGGGAGTGCGGCCGGCGCCGACAGCGTGAACAGGCCGAAGGCCAGCACCGCCGTATGCAAGATCACCGATGTGGTGAGGCCGGTCTTCATCTCGCGTCTATTGATCCTGTTCCTGCAGTGAAACCAGGCCGATGTTCTTGTAGCCAGCGGACGAGATACGAGCCATCACCTTCATCGCCGTGCCATAGTCGGTGGACTTGTCGCCGCGGATGAAGATGCGCTCTTCATAGCCGGTCTTCGAGATCGCCTGCAGCTTGGCCACCAGCTCCTCGATCGGAATCTCGGTTTCCTGGAGATAGATCTGGCCGGCAGCGTTGATCGAGACGGTGATCGGCTGCGTGTCGGCATTCATCGCCTTGGCCTGCGTATCCGGCAGATCGATCGGCACGCCGACCGTCAGCATCGGCGCCGCGACCATGAAGATGATCAGCAGCACCAGCATCACGTCAACCATCGGCGTGACGTTGATTTCCGACATCAGTGCATGGTGACGGCCGCGCCGCCTGTGGCCGCGCCCACCGCGTCCTCCCATGCCAACGGACATACCCATCAGTTACTCCTCAGGCCTTGGGGGCCACTTTTTCATCGATTTGGCGCGAGAGTATGGCGGAGAACTCGTCGGAGAACCCTTCCATGCGCACCGCTATCTTGCTCGCGTCGGACGACAGTTTGTTGTAGGCGATGACGGCGGGGATGGCGGCGAGCAGGCCGATGGCCGTTGCCAGCAGCGCTTCGGCAATGCCGGGCGCGACCACCGCGAGACTGGTGTTCTTGGAGCCGGCGATCGCCTGGAACGAGGTCATGATGCCGATGACGGTGCCGAACAGGCCGATGAAGGGTGCCGCCGAGCCGGTGGTGGCGAGGAAGCCTAGGCGCCCCTCCAGCTTTTCCATCTCGCGGGTCAGCGCCAGGTCCATCGCCTTGTCGATGCGGGTCTGCAGGCCGAGCGGCGACTTGGCGCCCTTCTCGAAGCTTTTCTTCCACTCGCGCATCGCCGCCACGAAAATGGCGCCCATGCCGGTGGTCTTGCGGTCGGCGAGCGTACGGTAAAGCTCCTCGAGCGACTGCCCGGACCAGAACACCTGCTCGAACCGGTTGAGCGACAGCCGCATGCGGGCATAGGCAACCAGCTTGTCGACGATGATCGCCCAGGTCCAGACGGAAGCGCAGAGCAAACCAATCATGACCAGCTTGACCACCCAGCTGGCCTGCATGAACAGCGCCCAAATCGACAATTGCGCGCCCGGTTCGGCGAGTGCGATATTTTCCATCGTTACGTCCTTAAGATTTTCCGGGCGAAGCTGGCGGCTGGCCCCTGGCATCCCTTGTGGTCGGTTCGCACGCAGCTACCGTAACAACCCCAAACCGTGCCGTTGGTGGCCTTTTCAGGGCAAATATTGGTGAAAGGAAGGCGCTCGATAGCGCCAATCTTCACCAATCTCTTCATGAACCGTTATGGTTAAGGATGGGTTAGTACATAAGGCGCGGCGCATTGCCGCGCCCAACGGCATGGCTCATGCAATCGCCATCGGTCGCAGTCCGTCTAGTCGGTCGCGGGAAAACCCTTGGGCATGAATGCCGCCACCCATTCCCTTGGAAAGCGCCTTGGCCGGCCATTCTCGCCGATGATCGCCGCCTCGACCCTGGCCTCGACCAGCACCTCGTCGCCGCGTTTGAGCTGCTGCGCCATGAAGATGCGCGCACCGGAAATGTCCTCGGTGCGGGTATCGATCGTCAGGATGTCGTCGATGCGGGCGGGGCCGCGAAAATTGATCTCCATGCGACGCACCACCCAGACGATCTTCTCGCCATGCTTGCCGTCGGCGAGTTCGGTGTGATGCACGCCGGTCAGCCTGAGATAGTCGGAGCGGCCGCGTTCGAAGAATTCGAGATAGCGCGCATGGTAGACGACGCCGGAGAAATCGGTGTCGGCGTAATAGACGCGCGCCATCAGCCGGTGGCCGAATTCCGTCAACGCGCCGGAAAGCCCTGCCAGCAACGCCGCCGATTCACCATGATCGTCCATTGCGCTTCCTTTTTCAGTCCCGACCGGGCACGTGTTTTCCGCGCGACATAGCATCGGATGGCACTGTTGACGGCGATGATCAAGACCTTGATGGCGGCGCTGTTCGTGCTGGTGGCTCTGTCGCTGCCCGGCAAGGCAGCCACCTTCTCGATGAAGCGCGGCCTCAATCTCGACCAGTGGACGACGTGGCCGGGCGAAGACCAGTGGGGCGATGCCAAGGCGATCCTGCCCTATCCGGAATGGCGCAAATTCCTTAGGGATGACGACCTCAAGGCGCTGAAGGATGCGGGCTTCGATTTCCTGCGCATGCCGGTCGACCCATCGCCTTTCCTGTCCGGCCAGACTGTGGCCTTGCGCGACAATCTTTATGCCAGCGTGCTGGACTCGGTCCGCATGGTCAACCGTGCCGGGCTGAAGGTGATCGTCGACATGCACCTGATCCCGGCCGGCGGCAGCCGCAAGATCGGCATGGCCGAAGTGATGGACGACCCGCGGACCTTCGACGCCTATGTCGACATGGTGCGCAAGATGGCCCGCGCGCTGGCCGGCGAAGATCCCCAAAAGGTCGCGTTCGAGCCGATGAACGAACCGATCGTCGACTGCGACAGCGACGGCACCAGCCTCTGGCCTGAGCGCCAGCAGAGACTGTTCGCGGCGGCGCGCTCCTCGGCAACGAAACTGACCCTGGTGCTGACCGGTGCCTGTTATTCGGTCGCGACTTCACTGGAGAAGATCGAACCGAAGACGATCCCCGACGACAATGTCATCTGGACCTTCCACTCCTACGATCCGTTCCTGCTCACCCATCAGGGCGCCACCTGGGCCGGCGACTTCATCCCCTATGTGACCGGCCTGCCCTATCCGCTGACCGCGGTGCCACAGGCACAACTCGAGGTGACGCTCGACACCATCCGCGCCAGGATCAAGGCCGAGGCGCCATGGGCACGGCAGAGCGGCCTGCTTGCTTATCTCGACGAACAGGTCGCCAGCATGGACAGCCCCGACAAGCTACTCGGCCTGATGGATGCGCCATTCAAAAAGGTCGAGGCGTGGGGGAACGCCAACGGCATCAAACCGGAGAACATCACGCTGGGGGAATTCGGCATGATCCGCCAGGAATATGGCAACGCCTACGTGATGCCGGCCGCGTACCGGGCCGCCTATGTCAGGGACATGATCGCGCGCGCAGAAGCGCATGGCTTCTCATGGTCAGTGTGGAGCTACGGCGGCGCCTTCGGCATCGTCGACGCCTTCAACGGCGACCGGGCCGAGCCTGAGGTGATGGACGTGATCCGCGCGCTGCATTGACAGTTCAGCCGAGATCGATCGACAGGATTTCTGGGCGCATCCCGAAACGCACCGGCACAATGCTGAAGCCAAGCCCGCCCGAGACGATCAGATTGCGGTCGTTCTCGATGACATGGCCATAGGCATAGCGATTGCCGTACCGCGACGGCACGACCGGCGAGTAGCCGAACAGCCGAATTTGTCCGCCATGGGTGTGGCCCGAGAGGGTCAGCGACACCCGCGACGGCACGGTGGGAAAAATATCGGGCTCATGCGCGAGCAGGATGACAGGCGCGGCATCGCTGACCTTGGCCAGCGTGCCGTCGAGATCGTCCAGCCCCGTGAAGCGGCTGCGGTCCCTGGTCGGTAGCAGGGCCAGTTGGTCGGCAAGCCCGGCGATCCAGACGCCCCGCCCGTCCTTCTCCAGGCGCACGACATCGTTCTCGAGGACCGGGATGCCAACCTTCTCCAGGGCCTTGCGCGCTAAGGTTGGGCCGGCGCCGGCGCGCTGCGCGAAGCCATCGCCCCACCAGTCGTGGTTGCCAAGGATCGACAACACGCCGAGCGGCGCCTTGAGGCCCGACAGCGCCGATGCCCATTGCGACGGCGTAACCGGCCCCGTCACCAGGGGCATGCCGGCGATGTAGTCGCCAAGCAGGACGATCACGTCCGCTTGCTGCGCATTCGCGTCTTCGACAAGCGAAGCGATCCGCTCCGGTGTCATCCACGGCCGGCAGGCATGGATGTCGGCGAGCGCGACGATGCGCAGTTTCAATCCCGCCGGCCAATGCGGCGGCGTCAGTGCGTAGCGCTTCACATGCGTCAGCAGCATCGGCTCGATGCCTACCGCGTAAGCACTGAACGCGGCAACCGACAGAAACGACCCGCTGACGATGCGCAGGAACCCGCGTCTGGTTATCATGCTCGGCTCCGGGACAAAATCGCGGCGACAATCGCCAAGGCAGCGTTAAAGTCCACGATTGCGCCGGCAAACCGGCGAAGCTGAGGAGATTTTGCGCAAGGACAGTCACGGATCCTTGATCGCAGGTCCCTGTCCAATTGCCCGAGCCGCTACTCTTCCTGGAACAGGTTGATCTGTTGCTGCGCCAGATCCTTCGGCGCATCCAGCCCGAGATGCCGCCAGGCATTGGCCGTCAGCATCCGGCCGCGCGGCGTGCGCTGGATGAAACCCTGTTGGATCAGATAGGGCTCGATGATGTCCTCGATGGCGTCGCGCGGCTCGGACAGGCCGGCTGCGATCGTCTCGATGCCGACCGGGCCACCGCCGAAATTGCGGGCGATCATCGACAGATACCGGCGGTCGAGGGCGTCGAGGCCGAGCGCATCAACCTCCAGCCGGGTGAGCGCCTCATCGGCAATCTGACGATCGACATGGCCGTCGCCGGCAACCGAGGCGAAATCGCGCACCCGGCGCAGCAGCCGTCCGGCAATGCGTGGCGTGCCGCGTGCGCGCCGCGCGATCTCAAGCGCGCCATCGTCGCCGAGCGGCATTTGCAGAATGCGCGCACCGCGCCGCACGATCTGCTCCAGTTCCTCGACCGAATAGAAATTGAGCCGCACCGGAATGCCGAAACGATCGCGCAGCGGATTGGTCAGCAGGCCAAGCCGCGTGGTGGCGGCGACCAGCGTAAACCGGGCGAGATCGATCTTGACCGACCGCGCCGCCGGTCCCTCGCCGATGATCAGGTCGAGCTGGAAATCCTCCATTGCCGGATAGAGGATTTCCTCCACCGCCGGGCTCAGCCGGTGGATCTCGTCGATGAACAGCACGTCGCCTTCTTCGAGATTGGTGAGCAGGGCCGCGAGATCGCCGGCCTTGGCGATGACCGGGCCGGAGGTCGAGCGGAAATTGACGCCGAGTTCGCGCGCCATGATCTGCGCCAGCGTCGTCTTGCCGAGACCGGGCGGTCCGACGAACAGCACATGGTCGAGCGCTTCGTTGCGGCCCTTGGCGGCCTCGATGAACACTTTGAGATTGGCCCGCACCGCCGCCTGACCGACGAAATCGTCAAGCGTCTGCGGCCGCAAGGTCTGCTCGGCATCCTCGCCGCGTTTTTCGGGCGTAATGAGACGGGGTGACAGGCTCATGGCGCCTTCCTTGCATGCGGCAAGGACCTGAACAAGCGACGCCTCACCGCGCCAGTTCCTTCAGGCCGAAACGGATCAGCTTCGGTGCATCGGCATCCTCGCCCACAGTCTTGAGCGCCGCCGCCACCGCATTGGCGGCGGTGTCACGCGAATAGCCGAGATTGACCAGCGCCGAGACGGCGTCGGTGATCGGCGCCGGGGCGACGCCTTCGCCGAGTTCCTGCTTCAGGCCGATGGTGCCCGAGGCGGTGCCAGCATAGGCCGGCGCCTTGTTCTTCAACTCGGTGACGATGCGCTCGGCCACCTTCTTACCGACGCCAGGCGCACGAGAAACCATGGCGATGTCGCGCAGCGCAATGGCGTTAGCGAGATCGGCCGGCGCCAGTGTCGACAGGATGGCCAGCGCCACCTTGGCGCCGACGCCTGGCACATTGTTCATGAGCAGCCGGAACCATTCGCGCTCCAGTTGCGACTGGAAGCCGTAGAGCCGCAGCATGTCCTCGCGCACATAGGTCTCGATGAACAGCACCACCGCTTCGCCCGGCGCCGGCAGCGCGGCCAGCGTGCGCGCCGAGCAAT
Organism: Mesorhizobium sp. CNPSo 4670; assembly: GCF_057784235.1. Lineage (NCBI taxonomy): Bacteria > Pseudomonadati > Pseudomonadota > Alphaproteobacteria > Hyphomicrobiales > Phyllobacteriaceae > Mesorhizobium > Mesorhizobium sp. CNPSo 4670. The sequence continues at coordinate 242,582 of NZ_JBWJFQ010000005.1, forward strand.
AGGCGACATAGCCGACGCCATGGATATCGACGAGGCAATGATCCTCGTCGATCTCGTCGAGCGTGCCCTTGAGTTTGCCGATCATGCCAGATCTTTCATGGAAGATGGGCCCTCATGGGTGGGTTTCAGGAGAGATGATGTCGAGAGCCGGGAAATAATTGCGGTAGCGGGCAGCGTCGCGGGTCAGCAGACGATGTCCGGCAACGGTCGCATGGGCTCCGATGAAAAAGTCTGGCAACGTCCGCTCACGAACCCCACCCGCACGGCGATAGCGGGAATGCGTGACGCCCGCAAGGAATGCCGCGTCCCAGGGCAGGAACTCGCGATCCATCTCGAGCATATCGACTGCTTTTCGAAGCGCCGTCTCTGTCGCGATCAGCGGCGCGAGCTCGGACCAAATGATCGTATTGATCACCAAAACTCCATCGCGGCGGCATGACGCAATCGCCGATGTCGACCATTTTGTCAGCGGTCCGGCCGGTCCCCAGACGTCAATCAGGACATTTGTGTCAATCAACGTCGAGATCTTCACGCGGCCCCCTCAGCCAGTCCATATACTCGTCGGTCGTCATGCCTCCCAGATCCAGGGTACCCGCCATCCGGCCAAGCACGTCGCTGAACCTGCGGGATGCCTCCTCCTCGGAGAGGTTTTCGTTAACGGCGACAAGACGAGCGCCGTCGTCGGTGGCCACGAACTCCACCTCGGAGCCCGGGCCGATGCCCAGATGGTCCCTTATCTGTTTGGGGATTGTGACTTGCCCCTTGGTGGTCACGCGCATGGTAATACCTCAGAAGTATTACTTATCGCAGGCACGGGAACAAGTCAAGAACATTGCTACCCGGCGAGCGCCATCCGATAGGCGACGCTTTGCCGGTGATGCGCATGGCAGATGGCGATGGCGAGAGCGTCGGCGGCGTGTTCGGTATCGAAGGTGGCCTTTGGCAGAAGCACCTTCACCATCATGTGGATCTGTTTCTTGTCGCCATGGCCGACGCCGATCACCGCCTTCTTGACGGCGTTGGGCGCATATTCGGCCACGACGAGACCAGCGCGCGCCGGCACCAGCATTGCGATGCCGCGCGCCTGGCCGAGCTTCAGCGTCGCCACGGCGTCCTTGTTGACGAAGGTCTGTTCGACCGCGGCCTCGTGCGGCATGGCGGTGTGCAGAATTTCGGCGAGCCCGTCATGCAATTGGCAGAGCCGCGTCGCCAGTGCCGCCTTGTCGTCGGAACGCACTGTGCCTGAGGCAACGAAGCGCAATGAATTGCCAAGGCTCTCGACGATGCCCCAGCCGGTGCGCCTGAGCCCCGGATCGATACCGATGATGCGAATCGCTTCCCCCATCCCGCCAGTCTACCTCCGACGGACAGCGATGCCAGCGAAATGTGAACAAACCGGAAACGAATGGCCGCCGAGGTTTAGCCGCGAGCGAAAGCCGTGTTCAGCAGGCTGATCTGGTCGGAAACCGGATTGGGGCGGCGGGCCGCCGGTTGCATGTCGACCACGGCGTCGGAGCCGTAGATCTCCTCGTCCATGCGACGCACCAGCGCCTGCAGGCGCAGCGAGCGAGTGACGAGGTCGAGGAAATCCTCGGGCAGTTCGGCCCAGCCCGCGGCTTCGTCATGGGCGGAAGCGGTGTCAAGGCGCACCTTGGACTTCTCAGACGCAACCTGGTCGCGGGTCATCTCACCGGAATTCGCGGCGCGCTGCAAAAGCAGCCACGAGGCAACCTGCATCAGCCTTGTGGTCAGCCGCATCGATTCGGCCGCATAGAGCGTGGCCCCCAGCCTGGACAATTTCTTTGCCTCGGCCCGGCCCTTGCCGTCGAGATACTCCGCCGCCTGTTCGACCAGGCCCATACCTTCCTGGTAAAGCGGCTTGAAGGATTGCGTGAAAACCCGGCGCTCCGCCAGCTTGACGGTTTTCGCACTGCCCGTCGAAGGCTCGTTCATTGCTGCGCCCCTGCACCTACAGCCGGCTGATTCGGCTCACTGCCGATACACCCGGCAGCCTATATGACTGAAGCTTCAAAATGCGCTTCGTCACCCGCGATGGCAAGCACATGTTTAACAGAAGGTTAACGGCGAGCCGACATCGGACGCCCCCGGAATCCAGACAAAAAAAGAGCCGCGGATAAGGCGGCTCTCAGGAGTTTAACAGGGAGGCGTCAAACAAAGTGGCTCCAACCACTCGGTAAGAATCCAGATCACTGGATGGACATAGTAAACACCTGTAAAGCTTAATGAAGCCTTAACGGCGCGCGTGTTTTTTGATCGAACGCCGCCGTCCTGTGCCGGAACAGCACAGCCCCGAACCTCGCTTCAGAGTCCGTTTCGAAATTCGCTCTGGCGAGTCACATGGTGGTGGTTTCGAGATCCGGAGCGGAGCGGACATTTGGTCCGCGAGCACCGCAAGCGCAGAAAACCCCATCAGATGGCCGCCAGAGCAGAGTTCCAGACAGGCTCTCGGCTCAGGCTTTCTTCCAGACGGCCGGTAAGGCGATGAAGGCAAACAGCAGCATGGCCGCGTAGAAGCCCATCGAAGAAATCCCGACAAGCGGTTCGATCGCGGCATTGCCGGCTAGCAGGAAATAGAGACCGATTAACAGACCGATGCCGCTGATTGCCGTCAGCCAGAAATGGATGGTGGCGAGCATCTTTTGTCCGACTGCCGGAAACAGATGGTAGAAGAAGGCGAAGACCGCCGACATCAGCCATCCGGCCACCATCGTGTGGGCGTGGGTCGGCATCTGGCCATGGTCCTGGCTGATCGCCATGTGCAGGCCGAGCGCCATTCCGCACAGCGAATAGATGATGGCCAGCGTGAAGAAATTCCGTGCTACCCCTTGCATAATGTCCCCTCGAATGCCTCTTCCCGTGTGCGGGAATGGGTTGATTGTCAGGCGAATCTTGTCGCCACCGGGCTCCCGGCATTGGCGCACTAGCATCGGCACTGTTTCCAGACGATGTCGCGCCAACCCCTCCCAACACTTCTCCAATAGCAGAAAACCGGGCAGCGCATTCGCCATCTCAGTGGCTTCGTGTGCCGGCGGCAGGCGGAAACAGAACCAGTTTTTTCGCGACATCGTTCCGAAACGGGCGCGGCGCTAAACGCTCGCTCCTCTGACGGCTGGCGCACATCGCGCCCTGCCACATCCCCTCCAGAACACTCCAGGAGCAACCATGGACTGGTACTCGATCGTAAAATTCCTCCATGTCGTCACGGCCATCTTATGGGTCGGAGGCGGCTTCGTGTTGTTCCTCCTCGGCGTGCTTGCCGAGCGCGCCGGCAACATTGAGGACAAGTTGCAGGCGATGCGGGCCAGCGGGCAGTTGGGTGGCCGTTTCTTCGCGCCGATGTCGATGCTGACCCTGATCTTCGGTCTCATCATGTGCAGCTTCTGGGTTGGCTTCTCGGATCTGTGGATCATCATCGGTCTGGTCGGCTACGCCACGACCTTTTCGATCGGCATGTTCATCTTCAAGCCAACGGGCGAGCGCATGGGAGCGATGATCGCCAAGGATGGCGTCACGCCTGCTGTTCTGGCCATCGGCCAACGCATGATGAGCGCCGCACGCTTCGACTATGCAGTGATGCTGGTAGTCATCGCCGACATGGTGCTCAAGCCGAGCGTGCATGACATCGGCATTCTTGCTGGCATGGTGCTGGTCGTCGTGGTCGGCGCCACCCTCGCCCTTGGCGTCGACCGTCGCCTCGTGCCGAGCGCCGCCTGACACCGCCGCGATGATGAGGGCGGCTGCACGACCGCCCCCCTCTACATAAGGCCGGCGATGCCGTCCCACAGCAGCTTCAGCGCCACCACCGCCACGGTTGCGTAGGTGAAGGGATAGAAGGTTTCCGGGCGCATCCGCCGCACCAGCCAGGCGCCGGCGACAGTCGAGAGCGGCGCCAGCGGCATCAGCACAGCCGACGCCGTCAGATTGGCGGTGTCGAACTGGCCGAGCGCGAAATAGGGAATGAGCTTCAGCGCATTGGTTGCGGCAAAGAAGATCGCCGCGGTGCCCGACAGAATTTTGGGATCGAGCCGGATCGGCAAGGCATAGACCTGGAACGGCGGGCCGCCGACATGGGCGACGAAGCTGGTGAAGCCGGCGACCGTCCCCCAAATGGCGGCAGCCACGCGGTTGGGCGCGACCGCGTGGTCGGCGCCATGGCGAAACTGCAGATAGAGCCAGCGCAGGACGAAGATGATGGCGACGGCGCCGACGATCAGGCGTACCGCCTCCTCGGTGACCAGTGCTGCCGTCAGCCAGCCGAGACAGATGCCGACGACCGCGCCGGGCATCATGTCGACCAGCATCTTGCGGTCGTAGACACCCCACCATGTCCACACCGACACGATGTCCATCAGGCACAGGATCGGCAGCAGGATGGCCGCCGCCTGCACCGGCGGCATGGTCAGCGCCATCAAGGGCACGCCGACGAAACCGACGGCGCCGCCGAAGCCGCCCTTGGACAGGCCGACCAGAATGACCGCCGGAATGGCAGCCGCGTAGAACCACGGATCGAGAAGCAGGCCTGACATGGGGAGGGGCTGGGCTGGAGGGGAAAGCGTATCGACGCCTGAATAGCCCAGAATCCCCGGCGGAGCGACAGCAAATATAGCCCACCGGCCGCCGACGTTTCACGGCGTCGATCAGGAAGCCTGCAAGATCTTTGCCCTGTCACGCGGAGCGGTTGCGTCGAGCGGTGGCGGCCGCCGCCGGATCGGCTGTGCCTTGATGATGGCGGTGCTGGTCTCGGCTTTGTCGGCGATGCGGTCGAGAATGCCGTCGAGATCGCCGATCGAGCGCACGAACAGCCGGGCGACGAAGCAGTCGTCGCCCGTCACTTTGTCGCATTCACCAAATTCGGGGATCTCCTCGATCAGCTTCTGGACGATGTGCAGCTTGCCCGGCAACGGCCGGATGCGCACGATGGCCTGCAACGTATAGCCGAGCGCCAGCGGATCGATCTCGACGGTGAACGCCCGGATGACGCCGCGTTCCTCCAGCCGCCGAAGCCGTTCCGAGACGCTCGGCGACGACAGCCCGACTTGGGCAGCCAATTCCTTCAGCGAGGTCCGCGCGTCCTTGACCAGGATTTCGAGGAGGCGCCGGTCGAGATCGTCAAGCATTTTACATTTCCCGAAAATTTGGAGACGAGGCCTAATATAATTAGGTCATTCTCCTATACTTCCTTTCTCATCAGATGGAAAGCTTCGTTCCCGCATGAGATTATGCCGGCTCAACGGGTTCGGAGGTTGGTTGTGAACGATACAGTGCGCGGTACGGTCGAAATGTCGGCCGCAATGGCGATCCTGGGGACGATCGGATGGTTCGTCGTCATGTCCGGTCAGCCGATCATGGATGTGGTGTTCTGGCGTTGCGCGTTCGGCGCGCTGACGCTGCTTGTCATCTGCACCGGGCTTGGGTTGCTGCGCAACAGCTTGTCGCTGCGCGTTATCGGCTTCGCCGTACTCGGCGGCGTCGCCATCGTCGTCAACTGGCTGCTGCTGTTCAGTGCGTTCTCGCGCGCATCGATCTCGATCGCCACCGCGGTCTACAACACGCAGCCCTTCATGCTGGTCGGCTTCGGCGCGCTGTTCTTCGCCGAGCGGCTGACCCTGACCAAGCTGACCTGGCTGGCCATCGCCTTTGCCGGCATGGTTCTGATCGTGCAAGCCGCCCCCGATGCCGGCGATGTCGGCACGGATTATTTTACCGGCATCGTCATGGCATTGGGCGCGGCTTTCTTCTGGGCTGTCGCCGCCATCGTCACCAAGAAGCTCAAGGGCACGCCGCCACACCTGATCGCGCTGATCCAGGTCTGCGTCGGCGTCGTCATGCTGGCACCCTTCGCCAATCTTTCCCAGCTTCCCGCCGATGCGTGGAGTTGGGTCATGCTGGCGACGCTCGGCATCGTCCACACCGGCCTGATGTACATCCTGATGTACGGCGCCATCCAGAAGCTGGCGACGCATCTCCAGGGGGCGCTGTCCTTCATCTACCCGGTGGTGGCGATCCTGGTCGATGTCGTAGCCTTCGGCCATCGGCTGCATCTGAGCCAGATTGTCGGCGCCACCGCCATCCTGATCGCCGCCGCCGGCATGAATCTTGGCTGGACGCTGTGGAAGTCGAAGGCGCCCGTCATGAGCCCGCACCCGATCAAGTGACACAGGCCCGCCGTCGGCCCGGCGGGTCACAATCGCGATCCCGGCTGCCCGCCTGTTCAAAGCGGGCACTTTGCTCTATGCCGCAATCCAACCATCTTCGCCCGGCATAGGCGAAACGCGGGATCGAAGAACCATGAATGACGCAACGCCCCCCAACCGCTGTCGCATCGTGCTGATCGCGCCGCCAAGCGTGGCGGCGGCCCGTATCGCCGCGGCATTCGACGGCGGCGATGTCGCCTCGCTGATCCTGCCCGAGAACGGCATGGACGAGGCCTCCTTCCAGGCTTTCGCCGAACAGATCGTGCCCGCCGCGCAGGCCGCGGGCGTCGCTGTCGTCATCGCCGGCGACACTCGCATAGCCGGCCGCGTCCAGGCCGACGGCATCCATGTCGAGGTCTCCAAGGCCGAACTCGCCGAGACGATCGAGCATTTCCAGGCAAAGATGATGGTCGGCGCCGGCGGCGCCAAGACACGTGACGACGCGCTCGAGCTTGGCGAGACGCGGCCCGACTACATCTTCTTCGGCCGCTTCGGCTACGACAACAAGCCCGAACCGCACCCGCGCAACCTGTCGCTCGGCAAATGGTGGGCCGATATGATCCAGATCCCTTGCATCGTCATGGCCGGATCCGACATCGCCTCGGTGGAAGCGGTCGGCGCCACCGGCGCCGAATTTGTTGCCCTATCGAGCGCCGTGTTCGCCGACGGCACCGACCCCAGGACGGCGGTCGCCAGCGCCAACGCGCTGCTCGACGAGACCGCGCCGCGCTTCGAGGACTGACGTGCCTTCGGCGACGCTTCCCCTCCAGGCTCTGCTCGCGGTGCTCATGGTCCAGGCAGCGGCCGCGGAGAACATCCCGCTGCCGCAGTCCAAGCCTGAAGCCGGCGTGCATACGGACAAGCCGATCGACAAGCCGCTACCGCAACCCGCCACCACGGCCGAGCCGGCGCCGCTGCCATCGGCCGATGCCATCAACCCCGACCGCTTCGGCGCAAAGCCTGCCGACGCCGCTTATGGCGCTTTCCAGCGCGGTCTCTACAAGACGGCTTACAATCTCGCGCTGGTGCGCGCACAAAACGGCGATCCGGCGGCACAGACGCTGGTGGCAGAGATCCTGTCACGCGGGCTGGGAGTGCCGGTCAATGCCGCGGAAGCGGCGAAATGGTACGCGCTTGCCGCCGAGCAGGGCGTGCCGGAATCGCAGTTCCAGTATGCGCTGATGCTGCTCGATGGCCGCTACGTCAAGAAGGACGAGAAAGGGGCCTATGCGCTGATGCAGGCCGCCGCCGAAGCCGGCAACCAGCTGGCGCAGTTCAATTTCGCGCAGATGCTGGTCCAGCAGGACCCCGGCGACGCCGGCCTCGCCAGGGCGGTCTCCTACTACGAGCGTGCCGCCGCCACCGGTCTCGCCGACGCGCAATATGCAATGTCGCAGATCTATGCCAATGGCGTCGGCGGCAAGCCGCGCGACGACACCCAGGCAAGGCGCCTGCTGGCGCTGGCCGCACGGCAGAATTACGACACCGCGCAGATCGATCTCGCAGCCTGGATGATCGAGGGACGCGGTGGCGGCCGCGACCTGAAATCCGCCTTCGGCTGGATGAAGCAAGCGGCCGAGGGCGGCAACGTCGCCGCCCAGAACCGCCTCGCCAAGCTCTACATGCAAGGCATCGGCACCGCTCCGGATCTTGTCCTCGCCGCCGCCTGGTACATCGTCGCCCGCCGCTCCGGTCTCATCGACCCGCAGATGGACGATTTCCTGCAAGGGTTGGACGACGACCAGACCAAACAGGCGCTGCAGAAGGCGAACCGCCTGCCCTGACGCGGGAATCCAGGACCCGGCCATGCCGATGGAGTGGCTGCGCCGGGGTCACGGGCTCGGCCTCATGCCCATGCGTCTTCTACGTCAGCATCTGCCGAAGGGCGTGATGCTCGTCGCCGATGCGTCCGCCAAATCCGTCGGTATCTCCAGGCCCCCGACCCAGTTGTTCATCCCTGCCGCTTGGCCCCAGCCTGCCCGCTCCCTTGCCTCTTCTGGCGATTTGTGGTCTTGGGAGCCCGAAATCGCTTTCCCAGCGAACATCTCATTCCCGGATCAGATCACTATGGCCAAGATCAATGGCAACGAAATCCGTCCCGGCTACGTCATCGAGCATGACGGCGGCCTGTGGGTGGCGGTCAGGACCAACACCGTCAAGCCAGGTAAGGGCGGCGCCTACAACCAGGTCGAACTGAAGAACCTCATCAACGGCACCAAGCTCAACGAGCGCTTCCGCTCGGCCGAGACGGTTGAGCAGATCCGGCTCGATCTCAAGGATTTTTCCTTCCTCTACGCGCAGGAAGACGCGCTGGTGTTCATGGACACCCAGAGCTACGAGCAGCTCGAATTGGCGAAGGACTTCGTCGGCGATCGCGCCGCCTTCCTGCAGGACGGCATGATGGTCACGGTCCAGCTTTATGAAGAAAGGCCGATCGGCATTTCTCTGCCCGACTATGTGACGCTGACCATCACCGAGGCCGATCCCGTGGTAAAGGGCCAGACGGCCGCGTCTTCCTACAAGCCGGCGGTACTGGAGAACGGCATCCGTGTGCTGGTACCGCCGTTCATCGGCGCCGGCGAACGCATCATCGTCGACACCAACGAAATCACTTACGTGCGCCGCGCAGACTGATGCATGTCGCCCAAAAGTGGCCCCGGTTTTGGGTCACCGACATGCATCAAGACAACGCCTGAAGCGCAGCAGCAGGAAGAAGCACGATGGCACGCTCAGCCCTTCTCAACGTCATGGTCCAGGCCGCAATGAAAGCCGGCCGCTCGCTGTCGCGCGACTTCGGCGAGGTGCAGAACCTGCAGGTCTCGATGAAGGGCCCTGGCGACTATGTCAGCCAGGCCGACCGCAAGGCCGAGGAGATCGTCTTTGCCGAACTGTCGAAGGCACGGCCGGGCTACGCTTTCCTGATGGAGGAGCGCGGCGTGGTCGAAGGCGACGACGGCCAGCACCGCTGGATCGTCGACCCGCTCGACGGCACCACCAATTTCCTGCACGGCATCCCGCTCTTTGCCGTTTCGATCGCCTTGGAACGCCAGGGGCAGATCGTTGCCGGCGTTATCTACAATCCGGCAATGGACGAGCTCTATACCGCCGAACGCGGTGGCGGCGCCTTCATGAACGACCGCCGGCTGCGCGTCGCCGGCCGCATCAAGCTGGTCGACACAGTGATCGGCTGCGGCGTGCCGCATCTCGGCCGCGGCCACCACGGCAATTTCCTCGTCGAATTGCGCAATGTCATGGCGGAGGTCTCGGGCGTGCGCCGCTTGGGGGCCGTTTCGCTCGATCTCGCCTATGTCGCCGCCGGCCGCATGGACGGTTTTTGGGAAACCGGCCTGTCGGCCTGGGACGTCGCCGCCGGCCTGCTGCTGATCCGCGAGGCGGGTGGCTTCGTTTCGGATATGGACGGCGGCCAGGACATGCTGGACCACGGCTCGGTGGTCGCCGGCAACGAGGTCATCCAGCGCGCTTTGCTGAAGGCCGTGAAGAAGCCGCTCTCGGCACGCTGACTGACACGCCGCGCTGATGCGCCGCAGTCGCAAAACCGCAATGGAAGCTTGAAATACTGGCCGGCGAGCGCCCAAATTAGAGTGCTCGGCGCAGGAACCCGGCAGTGAACGACATCAAGCCCCAACACGACATCCCGTTCATCGGACGCTGGCACTATTCGCGCGCCGAGATGATCGCCGACGGTATCGTCCATGCTATCGGCATCGTGCTAGCGATTTCGGCGGGTTCGGCGCTGCTGGCGCTGGCGGCCTTTCGCGTCGGGCCGGGCGAATACATCGCCGCCGCCTTCTATGTGGTTTCGCTGCTCACCGTGCTGTCGGTGTCGCTGACCTACAATCTGTGGCCAGTGTCGTCGCCGGCGAAATGGATCTTGCGGCGCTTCGACCACGCCGCGATCTATCTCCTGATCGCCGCGACCTACACGCCTTTCCTGGCTCAGCTCGAAGGCTCGCCGCTGGCGCGCTGGATGATCGTCCTCGTCTGGACGGCAGCGGCACTGGGCATCGCCATCAAGGTGTTTTTTCCCGGCCGTTTCGACCGGCTGGCGATCGTCTTCTATCTCGCCATCGGCTGGAGCGGCATCATCCTGGTAAAGCCGCTTGTCCAGACCCTGCCGACGACATCGATCGCGCTGATCGTCGCCGGCGGCATCGTCTATTCCTGCGGCGTCATCTTCTTTGCCTGGAAGGGACTGCGCTTCCACAATGCGCTGTGGCACGGCTTCGTCGTCACCGGTGCCGGCCTGCATCTGGCCGCCATGGTCGACTGTCTGGTCATCAATCGCCTCTGACACAGGCTTATAGACGCGGCAATATTGCCAAGCGCCATTCAATTTGGTCACAATTCCGTTTAGAGTCGCGGTCTACGTGATCGGCGGCGGCATCGGAAACGGGGCACGGATGGCTTTTCTCAGATCCTTCGGCATGGGCAGACGCTCTGATGTCCTGATCTACGATCCGCATAAACTGTCGAGCCCGCAGGTCTTTCTGCTGACCATGATGATCTTCCTCGTCATCGTCGCCTTCATCGCCGCCATCCTGACCCGCCAGATCTCGACCGCCTTTGGCAGCAATCCCGGCCTCAACGGCCTGATCATCGGCGTGCTGGTGGTCGGCATCCTCTTGGCCTTCGCCCAGGTCGGACGGCTGTTTCGCGAAGTGCGCTGGGTCAACTCCTTCCGTGCCGGCTCGGAGACCACCGAACCGGTGCTGCTGGCGCCGATGAAGGCGATGATCGGCCGCTCCTCGGCAACGGCCTTCTCGACCAGTTCGATGCGCACCATGCTCGATTCCATCGCCACGCGCCTCGACGAAAGCCGTGACACCTCGCGCTATCTCGTCGGCCTGCTGGTGTTCCTCGGCCTGCTCGGCACTTTCTGGGGTCTGTTGAACACCATCGCCTCGATCCGCGAGACCATCGAATCCCTCGATCCGGGTACGGGCGACGCCGCCGCCGTGCTGGATTCGCTGAAGCAGGGCCTCTCTGCGCCGCTGGCCGGTATGGGCACGGCCTTCTCGTCCTCGCTATTCGGCCTGTCCGGCTCGCTGGTGCTCGGCTTCCTCGACCTGCAGGCCGGCCGCGCCCAGACGCGCTTCTACACTGAGCTGGAAAACTGGCTGTCCTCCGTCACCGATCTGTCGTCCGACATCGTCGTCTCCGACCAGGCCAAGACCGAATCCTCGGACGAGATCCGGGTTTTGTCGGAAAGGCTGCGCAGCATGCAGGAGAATGGCGGCGGCTCCAATCCGCGGGTCGCCACCGCCATGGCCAATCTCGCCGACGGCATTTCCGGCCTGGTCAAGAACATGCGCTCGGAGCAGCAGATCATGCGCGACTGGGTCGAGGCCCAGTCCGATGAGCAGAAGGCGATGCGCAACACGCTGGAAAAGATCGCCGACGCCCTGAAGAAGCCCGGGGTGCATTGACGTGGCCCTGGCGCGTGGACGGCGCACCGATCGCCGCATCGATTACTGGCCGGGCTTCGTCGACGCGCTGTCGACGCTGCTTCTGGCGATCATGTTCCTGCTCACCGTCTTCGTGCTGGCGCAGTTCCTGCTGGGCCGCGAAATCTCCGGCAAGGACACGGCGCTCTCGCGACTCAATTCGCAGATCAACGAACTGACCCAGCTTCTGGCGCTGGAGCGCTCGACTGCGCAGGACAAGGAAGATTCGCTCGCCAATTTGCAGGCATCGCTGTCGGCGGCGGAAGCGGAAAAGAGCCGGCTCGAACAATTGCTGGCGCAAGGTGCCGGCGCCGGAGACGCCGCCAACCAGCGTGCCGTAACACTTTCGGGCGAACTCGACAGCCAGCGCCAGATCAGTCAGCAGGCGCTGAGCCAGGTCGAGATTCTCAACCAGCAGATTGCAGCACTTCGCAAGCAGATCGGTGCGCTCGAGGATGCGCTCAACGTCTCCGAAACCCGCGACCGCGATTCCAACACCAAGATCGCCGATCTCGGCCGCCGCCTGAACGTCGCACTGGCGCAGCGCGTGCAGGAATTGAACCGCTACCGCTCCGACTTCTTCGGCCGCTTGCGGGAAATCCTTGCCGACCGCGAGAACATCCGCATCGTCGGCGACCGCTTCGTCTTCCAGTCCGAAGTGCTGTTCCCGACCGGCTCCGAAGTGATCAACGATGCCGGCAAGGTGGAGATGAAGAAACTTGCCGACGCCATCATCGAATTGCAGAAGGAAATCCCGCCCGAGATCAACTGGGTGCTGCGCGTCGACGGCCATACCGACAACAAGCCGCTCTCCGGCACCGGCCGCTACCGCGACAACTGGGAGCTGTCGACGGCGCGTTCGACCTCGGTGGTGAAGTTCCTGATCGAGAACGGCGTTCCGGCCAACCGCCTGGTCGCCGCCGGTTTCGGCGAGTTCCAGCCGCTCGACCCCGCCGACACCGAAGAGGCGCGCAACAAGAACCGGCGTATTGAACTGAAGCTCACCGAACGTTGATCCATCATCACGCGGCATCACGCGAATTTGTTCGCCGGCTCAACTCTAGGGCGTAGAGCGAGGCCGGCAAGGCCTGAAAAGATTATCTTTTTTTAATTACACATCGTCGAATTGCGGTCCTAGCTTCCCCGCCTGGGCCGAGAACCGCCGGCGATGAACCCCATCGCGACGCGACGGAACCGGACGGCCCGCAGCCGGAGGGCAGGCGAGACAATCGCCGCCTTCCTCTTCAGGAGGAGAACGCGACGATGCGCTCTTTTTTTCCCAGCACCTCGCTTAGAACTGCAACACTCACGGCGGTCCTCATCGCCGTTCCGCTTGCCAGCGCCTATGCCGCGGGCCATCACAGAGGCGCTCTGGACGCCGGCGATCCGACCGACTTTACGGGGCCGCGCGTCGAAGGCCTCATCCAACAGGTTCAAGGCGTCCGCCAGGGCATAGTCGATGCAAGGCAGGCCAACAACATCACGCCCGCCGTCGCCGAACGCCTGGAAAGGCGGACGGTCCGCATCAGTCAGGCGGCCGAGAAGATAGCGGCATCGGATCACGGCAGGATACCGGCCGCGCAATACCATGAGTTGCTGCGCCGTCTCGACAATGTCGACCAGCGTCTGAGGGTCGGTATTGGCAGCGATTTCCTGATGGGCGATGGCGCCGACGGCGGAAACTATCCGAACGGCTGAAAGCTTGAACGCCAAGCTCTAGCACTTCGATCTCGCGCATGATTCCTTCCGAGATCCTGCGCCAGGAAAGGACCACCTGGCGCCCTCGGGGCCCCCTCTCCCGCGGGCGTCCTTTTTCCCTCAGCCCAGCTTGCTACCAGCCCGGTTTCCTACCAGCCAAGCCAGACGGCAATCAGGGCGACGACCGCCGGCACGGTCTGAATGAACAGGATCTTGCGGCCAACCGTTGCCGCGCCATAGAGGCCGGCAATGGCCACGCACAACAGGAAGAAAACCTTGACCTGAAATCCGGCTGTCCCGAGGTAAAGCCCCCAGATCAGGCCCGCGGCGAGGAAGCCATTGTAAAGACCCTGATTGGCGGCCAGCACCTTCGAGGCGCTGGCGAATTCCGGCTTCAGATTGAACGCCTTGTGCCCGCGCGGCGTGTCCCACAGCACCATTTCGAGATAGACGATGTAGACATGGATCAAGGCCACCAGTCCGACCAGGATGTTGCCGATCATGTTGTTCCCCCTTCAGGCGTGGCCGGCAGCATTTCACGCGTGACCTCACCTGTGCAAGATGCATCCGCCGCACAGTGCCGCAGGCTTGCAAACGCTTTTGCGTTGGTATCTTTTCGCGCCGTCCTCAATCACGGAAGCCGCCATGTCCTTTCAGAAACTCGATGATCTCGGCCACAAGCTCGAAGCGCTCGAGCATGCGCTGGCCATTCTCGGCGCCGACGAGGCCACCCACATGGCTATCGGCGGCGGCGAGAAGCGCGCCGAGGCAATGTCGGCGCTGGCCGGCATGTACCACACCAGGGCAACGGCGCCGGAAATCGCCGACTGGCTCGCCGCGGCCGAACAGGAAGCGTTGAGTGAGGAGCAACGGGCCGCGGTCGCGGAACTGCGGCGGCAGTACACCAACCTGACCTGCCTGCCGGTCGAGTTCGTCGAACGTCAGACCACCGCGCGCATGCGTTCCGAGCAGCTGTGGCGCGACCTGCGCGCCAAGAACGACTGGGCGGGCTTCCTGCCGGCGCTGGAGGGCGTGGTGGCGCTGGTGCGCGAAGAGGCGGCGCTGCGTGCCGACGTGCTCGGTCTTGCCCCCTATGACGCGCTCATGGAGCAATACGACCCCGGCAACCGCGCCGCCGACATCACGCCTGTCTTCACCGACCTCAAGGCTTTCCTGAAAGGCTTCGTGCCGGAGGCGCTGGCGATACAAGAAGCCCGGCTGCGCAAGCGCCCACTGAAGCCGCTTTCGGGCACGTACGCGATCGACCGGCAACGCGAGCTCGGCCTTGCCATGATGACGTCGGTCGGTTTCGACCTGACGCATGGGTCGCTGTCGGTATCGCACCATCCCTTCTGCGGCGGCGTACCGAGCGACGTGCGCATCACCACCCGCTACAAGACCTCGGACTTCCTGTCGGCATTGATGGGCGTGCTACATGAGACCGGACATGCGCTGTACGAACAGAACCTGCCGAAGGCATGGGCGCACTGGCCGCTCGGCAAGGCGCGCGGCATGGCCGTGCATGAAAGCCAGAGCCTGTTCGTCGAAAAGCAGCTCGGCCGCAACCCGGCTTTCTGGCGTTGGGCGCTGCCGGTGGTCGAAAAGCATCTTGGCGAAGCCCGGTCGCTCGACGACATCCTGCCGCATGTGCATCGCGTCGAGCGCGGCCTGATCCGGGTCGATGCCGACGAGGTGACCTACCCGCTGCATGTCATCCTGCGCTACGAATTGGAGCAGGAACTCGTTTCGGGCAGGCTGGAGGTGGCCGACCTGCCCGAAGCCTGGGACGCCAAGATGCGCGACTATCTCGGCCTCTCCACCATCGACAATCCGGCCGACGGGCCGATGCAGGACGTGCACTGGCCGGGTGCCGCCTTCGGCTACTTCCCCTCCTACACGCTGGGCGCGATGATGGCGGCGCAGCAATGGGCGGCGCTGACACGCGAGCATCCTGCCGCCGATGACGATCTCGCCAAAGGCAATTTCGCGTCAATCAACGCCTGGCGTCGCGAAAAAATCTGGTCGCAGGGGTCACGCTGGTCGACGCCGGACCTGCTCGAACGCGCCACCGGCGAAAAGCTCGACGCCGGCTATTTCGTCAACCATCTGAAGCAGCGATACGGAGCGGCGTAAGGGCTGTCGGCACATCAGGGGGCAGATGTTTGCGACTTACTCCGCCGCGCCCCTGAAGGCGCTGGCGCCGGTTTCGAACTGCAGCTTGGCCAGCCGCGCATAGATGCCGCCCTTGGCGACGAGGCTCTGATGCGTGCCTTCCTCGACGATGCGGCCGCCATCCATGACCAGGATCCTGTCGGCCTTCAGCACCGTTGCCAGCCGGTGGGCGATGACGATGGTGGTGCGGCCCTGCATCAGGCGTTCCAGCGCCATCTGCACCAGCGTCTCGCTTTCAGCGTCGAGCGCCGAGGTCGCCTCGTCGAGCAGCAAGATCGGCGCGTCGCGCAGGATGGCGCGAGCGATCGCGACCCGCTGGCGCTGGCCGCCGGACAGCGTTACGCCGCGCTCGCCGACCTGACTGTCATAGCCTTTTTCGAGCTTGAGGATGAATTCGTCGGCGAGCGCATCCTTCGCCGCCGTCTCGATCTGGGCCTCACTGGCACCCGGCCGGCCAAAGCCGATATTGTCGCGCGCGCTTGCAGCGAAGATGGTGACGTCCTGGGGCACGATGGCGATGCGCTCGCGGACCGAGACCGGATCGGCTTCGCGCACATCGACGCCATCGATCAGGATCTTGCCGGTTTCAGGATCGTAGAAGCGCAGGATCAGCGAAAAGACCGTGCTCTTGCCGGCCCCTGACGGACCGACGATCGCCACCGTCTCGCCGGGCATGACCTGAAAGCTCAAGCCGTGCACGGCAGCGCGGTCGGGCCTTGCCGGATAGGAGAAGGAGACGTCATCGAAGGCGATCGCGCCCTTGGCGACTGCAGGCAGCGGCTTCGGATCGGCTGGCGCCTGGATTGCCGGCTTCTCGGCCAGGATCTCGGTCAGCCGTTCGGCGGCACCCGCCGCTTGCGCAAGCTCGCCCCAGACCTCGGACAGCGCGCCGAGCGCACCGGCGGCAAACACCGAATAGAGCAGGAACTGGCCGAGCGTGCCTGGCGACAGATTGCCGTCGAGCACGTCACGCGAGCCGAACCACAGCACCGCCACGACGGACGAGAAGATCGTGAAAATAGCAAAGAAGGTGAGGAAGGAGCGCGCGAAGATCGAGGCACGCGCCGCCTCGAAAGCGGCTTCCACCGCGCCCGAGAAATGCCCGGTGACGAGCTTTTCATTGGTGAAGGCCTGCAAGGTGCGCACCGCGCCGATCTGTTCGCTGGCATAGGCGGTGGCATCGGCAAGTGTATCCTGCGCCTGCCGCGACTTGCGCCGCACCGAGCGGCCGAAGGCGACCAGCGGCAGCACGATGACCGGAATGGCCGCAATGACCAAACCGGACAATTTCGGGCTGGTGACGACCATCATCCCCACTGCGCCGAGGCCGAGGATGACGTTGCGCAGCGCCACCGAGGCCGTCGCCCCGACCGCCGACTTGACCTGCGTGGTGTCGGCGGCGAGCCGCGACACGATCTCGCCCGACTGCGCGGTGTCGAAGAAGGACGGCGACAGCGTCGTCACATGGGTAAAGACATCGCGCCTGATATCGGCGACGACGCGCTCGCCGAGCGTGATGACAAAATAGTAGCGGCCGGCCGAGGCCGCCGCCAGCACGGCGGCCATTGCCACCAGGGCTGCGAAATATTCGGCGATGAAGATGGTGTTGGCCGACGAGAAACCATGATCGATCATGCGCCGCACGGCCAGCGGCAGCGCCAGCGTCGTTGCCGCGGCGATGACCAGCGAAATGAGCGCGCCGACGACCAGCGTGCGATAATGCGTGATATACGGGAACAGGCGCCTGAGCGGCTTGAGCGAGCGCCGGCGCTCGTCTGCGCTGCTGGTTTGCGCCATTCCTGCGTTTCCTCTAGCCGCCTCTGGGCTGTGCGCCTCAATATATGCGCTTGCCGCGGCCTTGTGATTCAATTCCGGCTGATGTATAGGCTCGCCGACCGTTTTAGAAGCCGTGGCTCTTCAATAGCTGCGGCTTCGAGTTTTAAAAAGGGGCGCATCGACGCAGGCTTATGCCCGTCGGCAGCGCCGACAAGCCAGGAACCGAACCATGAAGACCGACATCCATCCCGACTACCACACCATCAAGGTCGTCATGACCGACGGCACCGAATACATGACCCGTTCGACCTGGGGCAAGGAAGGCGATACGATGAACCTCGATATCGACCCGACCACCCACCCGGCCTGGACCGGCGGCCAGCAGACCCTGCTCGACCGCGGCGGCCGTCTGTCGAAGTTCAAGAAGCGTTTCGAAGGTTTCGGCCTCTAAGCCGACGACCTTTTTCGCAGATCGGAAAACCCGCCCTCGAGGCGGGTTTTTTGTTGACCTCGAGTCACCGTGGTGGGACGCAGTCGGCCAGGGAGAGCGACATGTCTATGCTCAACGACAAGCGGTGGTCCGGTCTCACGGGTGGGTACAAGGTTGTCTATGATCCCCGACCGGCGTTGCGGGCGCTGACGCTTCGTTATGATGACGAGATGGCGTGGGACGAACTTTGGAATGAACTGCATCATCAGGGCGATGTCGGAGACGCATCCTACGCCGCAATCCCAGAGATCGTTCGAATCTCCGCAGAACGCGCTCCAGCGAATTGGGGAGTCTACGGTCTGGCCGCGGTAATCGAAGAAGCGCGATTGCTCGACCGTGGAAACCCGCCAATTCCGGATTGGGTCGAACCGCACTACAAAGCCGCCTGGCAGACGCTTTTCCATTTGGCGTTGCGAGATCTGGAAACTGAGGCGGACGAAGCGACAGTGACATATGCGTTGGCTGTTGTTGCGCTTCATCGGGGCAGTCTCGGCCTGGCCCGGATGGCAATGTGCACGGAGGACGAGCGCGCTGAAATGTTACGGAACTATCTCGGCCGTTAGCCTTACTCGGCCAACAGTTCCCGCAGCGCCATCCGCTTGTAGGCAACCACAAGTCTATCGCCCTCTTGCCGGTCGACCGAGATCGCCAGCCGCACGGCGGCCTCGCCCATCTGCCAGACCAGAAACGCCGTCGTTTCCAACTCCGTCGGATCCGCTGCCGGCCGCAGCCGCTTCAGCACCGCGGTGAGGAATTCGGCATTGGCCCGGCTGTCGGCGAGTTCGAGCTGGCGCAGCGCCTTGTCGGCCTGCGTGCCTGACCAGATGTCGCGCATCACCGGCTCGGCCAGGAACAGCCCGTAGTAGATATCGACCAGCTCCGAAAACGCTTGGCTCAGGCCTTCGGCGTCGCCGACGTCGGCGAGTGCCGCTGAGATGCAGGCCTGGCTTTCGGCGGTGTAGCGCTCGGCCAGCGCCCAGACGATCGCCCGCTTGTCCGGAAAGAACTGGTAGAGCGAGCCGATCGAAACCCCTGCCCGTTCCGCCACTTCGCCCATGCGCATGGCGTCGCTGCCTTGCTCGGCGATGAGCGCCGAGGCAGCGGCGAGCATGCGTTCGACCCGCTCGCGGCTGCGCTGCTGGCTCGGCGCCCGGCGCGGCGAAGCAATCTGCTCCTGTGACGAAACCGGCGCGGTGTCTTCCATGGCTGTCTCCAATGCCAACAAAATCGCTTGACTGGCAAAATACGAGGGTTTATCACGTTTTGCAAATGTGAGGACTACTCATGTTTTGAAACAGAGGAAAACAGCTATGAACAACACGACAACAAAACCCATCCTGGTCCTCGGCGGCACCGGCAAGACCGGCCGCCGCCTTGCCGAGCGACTGACGGCGCGGGGCCTGCCGGTGCGCATCGGCTCGCGTTCGGGCACCCCGGGCTTCGACTGGGAAGTCCCCGCGACCTGGGGTCCGGCAATGCAAGGCGTCAGCGCCGTCTACATCAGCTACTATCCCGATCTGGCCGTGCCGGGTGCCGCCGAGGCGGTCGGCGCCTTCGCCAGGCTTGCCGTACAAAACGGCATCACCCGGCTTGTGCTGCTGTCGGGGCGTGGCGAGGCGGAAGCCCAGCGTGCCGAAGAGATGCTGAAGGCCTCCGGCGCCGACTGGACGATCCTTCGCTGCGCCTGGTTCTCGCAGAACTTCAGCGAAGGCTTCCTTGTCGAGTCCTTGGCTGAGGGCGAAGTGGCTTTGCCGGTCGGCAATGTCGGCGAGCCATTCGTCGATGCCGATGACATCGCCGACGTCGCCTTCGCCGTGCTGACTGAGCCAGGGCATGTCGGCCAGCTCTATGAACTGACCGGGCCGCGACTGCTGAGCTTTGCAGACGCGGTCGCCGAGATTGGCAAGGCCGCCGGGCGCGACATCCGCTTTGTCAGGATTTCGCATGACGAATTTACCGCCGCCATGGCCGCGCACCACCTGCCGCCCGAATTCGCCTGGCTGCTCAACGAACTGTTCACCGAAGTGCTTGACGGCCGCAACGAGACGCTGACCGACGGCGTCCAGCGCGTGCTTGGCCGCCAGCCAAGAGACTTCTCCACCTACGCAACCGAAACCGCCGCTAGCCGAATCTGGAGTAACTGACATGATCACGAAACTTCTTCCCACCCTTACCATTATTGCCGCAATCGGCTCGGGGGTCGTCGGCGGCGTGTTTTTCGCCTTTTCCAACTTCGTCATGGCGGCGCTTGCTCGACTGCCCGTCCCCAGCGGCATCGCGGCGATGAATTCGATCAACGTCACGGTGATCACCCCGACCTTCATGACGGCGCTTTTCGGTACCGGCCTGCTCTGTCTGGTGCTTATCGCCGCCGCCATCATGGGCTGGAGCCAGTCCGGCTCGTACTGGTTGCTTGCCGGCGCGGTGATCTACCTGATCGGCAACCCGATCGTGACCATGGTCTTCAACGTGCCGCTCAACGATGCGCTCGCCGCCGTCGACCCGACCAGCAGCAACGGCGCCGCTGTGTGGGCGAACCATCTGAGCCAATGGGTGATGTGGAACCATGTCCGCACCATCACCGCCATCATGGCGATGGCGTGCTTCATTCTCTCATTGCTCTAAGCAACTCCAGGAAAAGTGCGTAGCCGTCCGGATTTGCGTCGAGACAAAGAGAGAAGCGTTCGGCGAAGCAAAAGATCCTGCTCAGGCGGGGTCTTTTTGCGTGTGACCCTTGCGGTCGGAATGACCGAGATCGCGATCCGGGTCGATGACATCGCGGACCAGTTGCTTGAGCTTGGCCGCTTCCGGAAAGCCGCCGTCGCGCTTGCGGTCCCAGACCAGCGTATCATTGCAGGAAATGGTGAAGATGCCGCCGGTGCCGGGCACCAGCGTCACCTCGCCGAGGTCGGTGCCGAAGGTCGACAGCAGCTCCTGCGCCATCCAGCCGGCACGCAGCAGCCACTGGCACTGCGTGCAATAAGTGATGCGGATGGCGGGGAGCTGGGCCGCGCTCATGTCTCTGGCTGAGCTCCGCTCATGCCGCGCTGAGCTTGGCCATGGTCTCGTCATCGACTTCGAAGTTGGCGTAGACGCTTTGAACGTCATCGTCATCCTCGAGCGTGGCGACCAGCTTCATCAGCGACTGTGCCCGGTCCTCGTCGACCGGAACACTGTTCTGCGGCTTCCAGATCGGCTTAACCGATTCAGCTTCACCGAGCGAAGCTTCCAGCGCCTTCGACACTTCGCCGAGATTCTCGAAAGCGCAGTAGATCGTGTGGCCTTCCTCATCGGATTCCACGTCATCGGCGCCGGCTTCGATCGCCGCGTCCATCACCTTGTCGGCGCTGCCGGCCGATGCCGGATAATAGATCTCGCCGGCACGATCCCACATGAACGACACCGAACCGGTTTCGCCCATCGCCCCGCCGGCCTTGGTGAAGGCGGCGCGCACGTTCGAGGCCGAACGGTTGCGGTTGTCGGTCAGCGCTTCGACGATGACGGCGACGCCGCCGGGCCCATAGCCCTCATAGCGCACGGCTTCGTAGTTTTCGGCGTCGCCCATCGAGGCCTTGTTGATGGCGCGCTGGATGTTGTCCTTCGGCATCGACACTGCCTTGGCGTTCTGCACGGCCAGGCGCAGGCGCGGATTCATCGATGGATCGGGCGTCCCGCTCTTGGCGGCAACGGTGATTTCGCGCGCCAGCTTGGAAAACATTTTCGACCGCACCGCATCCTGGCGGCCCTTGCGGTGCATGATGTTCTTGAACTGTGAATGGCCAGCCATGGCACCCCTGTCGTCTTCTCGGCTAGAGCATCCCGAAGCGAGGTGATCTCACCTCGTCTTCTGCAAAATGCTCGAATTCAAAATTTCAGAGCGTCCCAAGTGCAACTCGTGGAAGCACGGCGTTCTCTGTCGGAATGGCGGGCTTATAGATAAATCGGCTCAATTCGTCCAGCCGCGAGGCCGCTGCAATCGCTCACGCCTCCAGGTCGGACTTCAGCCGGTCGATGATGCTGATCGCATGGCTGGCATACTGGCTGATCCAGCGATCCTACGCGACAGCGACAAATTCCAGGTCTCGTGGCGCGGCTATGCTCTTGCCAACCTCAATGCCCCTCGCCGGACTTCGCTTTTCTCCGTCGCCGCGCCAACATGTTGAGCCCTTCGACCAAGGCCGAAAAACCCATCGCCGCATAGATGTAGCCCTTGGGCACATGGTAGCCCATGCCATCGGCGATCAGCGTCATGCCGATCATCAGCAGGAAGCCCAGCGCCAGCATGACGATGCTCGGGTTCTTGGCGATAAAGTTTGCCAGCGGTCCGGCCGCCAGCATCATCACGCTGACCGCGACGATCACGGCGATGTACATGATGGCGATCTCGTCGGTCATGCCGACGGCGGTGATGATCGAATCGATGGAGAAGACGAGGTCGAGCAGCAGGATCTGGAAGATCGCGCCGGCGAGGCTGATCTGCAGGGTCTCACCCAGCATCGTGTCCTGGTGATCGTCGGGATCGACCGTGTGATGGATCTCCTTGGTCGCCTTCCACACCAGGAACAGGCCACCGGCAATCAGGATCAGGTCGCGCCAGGAAAACCCGTGCCCCAGGGCGGTGAACACCGGCGTCGTCAGCTGGACGATGATCGAAATGGTTGCCAGTAGCACCAGCCGCATGATCAGCGCCGCCGAAATGCCGAGCCGGCGGGCGCGCGCCCTTTGCGCTTCCGGCAGCTTGTTGGTCAGGATCGAGATGAAGATCAGATTGTCGATGCCGAGCACGATCTCCAGCACCACCAGCGTCAGCAGCGCGACCCAGGCCGTTGGATCGGACACGAAGTGAAAATGTGGCGCCAGGAATTCGATGAGCTGCATGGAGGTCGTCCCCTCTACGATCTAGAGCAGTGTCGCCGGCAATTAGGTACTGCTTGCGTCCATATCAATGTCACGACCAGAAGGACGGCGCGGTTTCCTCCAGCCGGGGGCCGCGACGAAACGGCGCGATCCTCTCGGTCAGCCCGGTGCGGTCGGAAATGTCGACGCCGACGCCGCACAATGTCGCCGGTCCCGTTGCTGCCTCGAAGCGCCCTTTCGGCACTTTCGACAGGAACCGGTTGAGCGGTTCCTCCTTGTCCATGCCGAGCGAGGAATCATAGTCGCCGCACATGCCTGCGTCGGAGATGTAGCCAGTTCCGCCATTGAGGATCTGGTGATCGCCGGTCGGCTGGTGCGTGTGGGTGCCGACGACGAGACTGGCGCGGCCATCGACGAAATGCGCAAAGCACATCTTTTCCGAGGTTGCCTCGGCATGGAAGTCGATGATCACGGCATCCGCCTGCTCGCCGAGCGGACAGGCGGCCAGTTCGCGCTCACCGGCCTGGAACGGATCGTCGAGTTCGGGATGCATGAACACCCGGCCCATGATGTTGGCGACCAGCACGCGCGCCCCGCTCCTGGCGATGTAGACGCCGGAGCCGCGTCCGGGCGTGCCCTTGGGGAAATTCGAGGGGCGCAGAAAGCGCTCTTCGCGCGGCGCGAAGGCCAGCGCGTCGCGCTGATCCCAGACATGGTTGCCGGTGGTGACAACATCGGCGCCCGCCGCGATCGTTTCGCGAAAGATCTCTTCGGTGATGCCGAAGCCGCCGGCGGCATTCTCGCCATTGACGATGACAAAATCGAGTTTGAAATCGGAGATCAGTCCCGGCAGTTGTTCCCACACTGCCGTGCGTCCCGTTTTTCCAACCATGTCGCCGAGGAAGAGAAGTCTCATATGATCCCGCACCGAATGTCAGCGAAGCAAAAGCTGCATGACGTCTGTGAAAAGATCATGCGTCCATTGTGCTTATCTACAATTTTGGCGAGAAGCGGCGCAACCCACTCTCCGTGAGTATTTCCGGGATGACGACGTCGTGGTCCTCATCCGGCACCAGCGCCACCTCCTGGCAGTCGAAGGCGATGCCGATCAATCTGGGCGCCTGCCCCTTGTCGACAAGCTTGGCGATGGCACGGTCGTAGTAGCCGGCACCATAGCCGATGCGATGG
Organism: Mesorhizobium sp. CNPSo 4670; assembly: GCF_057784235.1. Lineage (NCBI taxonomy): Bacteria > Pseudomonadati > Pseudomonadota > Alphaproteobacteria > Hyphomicrobiales > Phyllobacteriaceae > Mesorhizobium > Mesorhizobium sp. CNPSo 4670. The sequence goes on from NZ_JBWJFQ010000005.1 coordinate 266,443, forward strand.
CCGCGCGCGTCGAAGGCGGCGAGCGGCACCAGCATCACCGTGGGGTCGAGCACTTCGGCCTCCTCATGCGGGCCAACCGTACCGAAGCCCATCTCGACCATCGGAGCGCCCCGCACGAGCTCGCGAAAGACGATGGTGGACTTGTCGAGGATCGCCGGCAGGCAAAGCCTGGCTCCCTTCTCGCGCAAGGCGAACATCAGCGGCCGGACGTCGACTTCCGAGCGCATCGGCCAGAAGCCGGAGACGATCTGACCCGGCTCGACAGCGAGGTGATCGCGCGCCGTCTCGGCCATTTCTAGGGCGATCTCCACGCGCCAGAATTCATCGAGCGCGTCGCGGCGCCCGAGTGCCTCGACGCGAAGCTGCTTTTTCAGGTGCTTTGAGGATGTCATGCGCAGACGATAGAAAAAGTCAGATTTGGGTGGAGTTTTAGGAGCGACGTTTTCCACCGCATCATCCACCGAAATACATGGATGCGTTGCGAAAAGCGACGATCCACACAACCGGTGGAGAGAGCGATCCCGGGAACCTACAAAGTAGGTGGGCGCCGTGTGAGAAAACCCACGGGTCTTCCCAGGGACAGCTCCCTAAGGATCGTTAAGGCCCCGGGGAAAATGTTCTCCTGCCGGGAAGCACAGACCGTCCCGACCAATATAGGCTGCTGGTCGACCAAGCGCCAGTGAGACTAGCGTTCTTTCCGTGTCGGGTTCACGGCCTCGCCGCCGTCGACAAGCCACCCTTGCACAGGCGGAGCCGCGTCCTTACGGTCGTCATGACCAACCAGGGAGCAAAAATGCGTTTCGAAGGCACGGCGGCCTATGTCGCCGACAAGGATCTGATGGTGGCGGTCAACGCGGCGATCGCGCTGGAACGGCCCCTGCTGGTCAAGGGCGAGCCCGGCACCGGCAAGACCGAACTCGCCAGGCAAGTTGCGGCAGCCCTTGGGCTCGACCTCATCGAATGGCACGTCAAGTCGACCACCAGGGCGCAGCAGGGCCTTTACGAATACGATGCCGTGTCGCGGCTGCGCGACAGCCAGCTCGGCGACGAGCGCTTCAACGACATCAGGAACTACATCAAGCGCGGTAAGCTTTGGGAGGCGTTCTCGGCCGGCAAGAAGGTCGTGCTTCTGATCGACGAGATCGACAAGGCCGATATCGAGTTCCCCAACGATTTGCTGCAGGAACTCGATCGGATGGAGTTCTTCGTCTACGAGACCGGCGAGACCATTCGCGCCGCGGTCAGGCCGATCGTCATCATCACCTCCAACAACGAGAAGGAGCTTCCGGACGCCTTCCTGCGCCGCTGCTTCTTCCACTACATCCGCTTTCCCGACGTCGAAACGCTGCACAAAATCGTCGACGTGCACTATCCCGGCATCAAGCAGAACCTGGTGCGCGCGGCCCTCACCCAGTTCTACGAGATCCGCGAGGTGCCGGGGCTGAAGAAGAAGCCGTCGACCTCCGAGGCGCTCGACTGGATAAGGCTTCTGGTCGCCGACGACATCGCGCCGGAAGACCTGCGCGCCGATCCGAAGAACGCCCTGCCCAAGCTGCATGGCGCCCTTTTGAAGAACGAACAGGACGTGCATCTGTTCGAGCGACTGGCCTTCATGGCGAGACGGCAGGGGTAGCGCTTTCCCCGGCTGTGGACCTTGCCGCCAACCGAACAGGCAGGCAGTTCCGGCCGGAGCCTTTCGGAGGAGAATGAAATGACCGAGATCACCGTCCGCCCGCTGGCGCAGTCCGACCATGCCGACTGGCGGCGGCTGTGGACCGCATATCTAACCTTTTATGAAACCAGGCTGCCGGAAGAGGTCTACGCCGTTACCTGGAAGCGGCTGTTCGCGGCGGGTGAGTTCGAGCCGAAGGGTTTCATCGCCACGCTCGACGGCAAGGCGGTCGGCCTCACCCACTATCTCTATCACCGCTCCTGCTGGGCGGAGCAGAACAACTGCTATCTGCAGGATCTGTTCGCCGATCCGGACGTGCGCGGCAAAGGCATTGGTGCTGAGCTGATCAAGGCGGTGAAGCTGGAAGCCGCAAAAATCGGCGTCAAGAATGTCTACTGGATGACGCACGAGACCAACGCCACCGCGCGCAAGCTCTACGACTATGTGGCGCGCCGGACCGGCTTCATCGAGTATGATTTGCTGTAGATAGACGATGTTCATCCCTTTCTTCCTCGAACTGAAGGCAGCGCGTGTTCCCGTCTCGCTACGGGAATATCTGTCGCTGCTGGAGGGGCTGGAAGCCGGGTTGGTCGACTACGACGTCGAGGGTTTCTACTATCTGGCCCGCACCGCGCTGGTGAAGGACGAACGCCACATCGACCGCTTCGACCAGGTGTTTGCCCATGTTTTCAAGGGCGTCGAGGCGTTGGGCGGGCCGGACGCTGTCGATGTCGCCAATATTCCCGAGGAATGGCTGCGCCGGCTCGCAGAGAAGCACCTGACCGACGAAGAGAAAAAACTGGTCGAGGCACTCGGCGGTTTCGAAAAGCTGATGGAGACCTTGAAACAGCGGCTGGAGGAGCAGAAAGGCCGCCACCAGGGCGGTTCGAAATGGATCGGCACCGGCGGCACCTCACCCTTCGGCGCCTATGGCTACAATCCCGAAGGCGTGCGCATCGGCCAGCACGAAAGCCGCAACCGACGCGCCGTTAAAGTCTGGGACAGACGCGAGTTCAGGAATTTCGACGATGCCGTCGAACTCGGCACCCGCAACATCAAGATCGCGCTGAAGCGCCTGCGCCGCTGGGTGCGCGAGGGCGCCGAGGAGGAGTTCGACCTGCCGGGCACCATCCACGCCACCGCCGAGCATGGCTATCTCGACGTGCAGACGCGGCCCGAACGGCGCAACGCGGTAAGGCTCTTGATGTTCTTCGATGTCGGCGGCTCGATGGACGACCACATCAAGAGCGTCGAAGAGCTATTTTCGGCCGCCCGCGCCGAATTCCGACAGCTCGAATATTTCTATTTCCACAACTGCCTCTATGAAGGCGTGTGGAAGGACAATCGCCGCCGGCATGCCGAGACGATCCCGACCTTCGACCTGATCCATAAATATGGGCCGGACTACAAGGTGATCGTCGTCAGCGACGCCTCGATGAGCCCTTACGAGATCGCGCATCCCGGCGGCTCGGTCGAACACTGGAACCCGGAGGCTGGGACCGTCTGGCTCGGCCGCCTGCTGCAGCAATGGCCGAACGCGGTTTGGCTGAACCCCGAGCACCAGAAGAACTGGGGCTTTACCCATTCGATTGCCATGATCCGCGACATTTTTGGCGGCCGCATGTTCCCGCTGACGCTGGCCGGGCTCGAAGGAGCGACGAAGCAGCTTTCAAGAAAGCATTGAGCGTCAAGGGAAATGATTGCTTGTCGAGAAGTGCCCGTACTGGGCAGGGCTGTAACAAATGCCTATCTTGGTGCGAATATGAGGTTGCAATCAACAACGAGCAGGCAAGGCTGAGGAGATCGAATGGACACCCACACCTACCCTGTCACCCGCACCGACGCCGAATGGCGCGCCCGGCTGACGCCGGAGCAATATGCCGTCATGCGCGGCCATGGCACCGAGCGGCCTGGAAGCTGCGCTTTGCTCTACGAGAAGCGCGCCGGCACGTTTTCCTGCGTCGGCTGCGACCAGCCGCTGTTCGAGTCCAAGCTGAAGTTCGAGAGCGGCACCGGCTGGCCGAGCTTCAACGACCCGGTGCAGGGCTCGGTCGAAAACACGGTAGACCGCAGCTACGGCATGGTCCGCACCGAATGCCATTGCGCCCGCTGCGGCAGCCATCTCGGCCATGTCTTCGAGGACGGCCCGCCGCCGACCGGCCTGCGCTATTGCATCAACGGCGTCGCGCTGAAATTCGAGCCAACGGCTTAACCCGACTGTCGGATGAATGGAAAGGGCGGCTGCGGCCGCCCTTTTTCATTGCGCGATAGGTGCCCCGTATCCGCACTGTCAGACCACGACCGACAGGATCAGCCACAATGTGGCGCCAATCGTCATCAGCGAGGCCTTGGCGCCGGTGGCCTTTTCCGTGGTTCGCCATACGGCAAAGGTCAGGAAGATGTTGTAGGGCACCGGCGCGAAATGCACCGCCAGAACCAGCGCGAGCGGCAGCTTCAGTCCGAGCAGGACGATCGCGGCCACCGACGATGCGACGTTGATCGCCGTGCCGACAAGGACGAGGTCGCGCCAGAACAGCCGATCGAGCGGCACCAGGCCTTGCCAGCGTGCGCGGAAGAAGCCCCGGTCTGCCGTGTCGGTCTCGTCTTCGGGAAGCTTTGAAACATTCATCGGCGCAACCTTCGCTTCGGCGTCGGCAGGAACGTCAAACGCAACAAACTGTCAACACAAGGCGACGATGGACATCGTGACCTGACCGGATGTCATCACACGGTCGCGAAACCTTTCTACGCCGCTTCTTTTCGATATACTTTTGCCAAGCGGCGACGTCCCGACGGAATTTGCCGCCCCATCATCCAGTCGCCTTGCCAGGGAGGTCTTGAGATGAGCGACAATTTCTACAATGTGCTGTTTCTGTGCAACGCCAATTCGGCGCGATCCATCATGGGGGAAGCCATCCTCAACCGGATCGGCGCCAGCAGGTTCAAAGCCTTTTCCGCCGGCTCGCAACCGAAGGGCACAGTCAATCCCTACGCACTGCAACTGCTCGAAACCCTCAGCTTCGACACGGGCTTCGCCCGCTCGAAAAGCTGGGACGAATTCGCCGCGCCAGACGCGCCGGAAATGAACTTCGTCTTCACCGTCTGCGACAACACTGCGAACGAAGCCTGTCCCATATGGCCCGGCCATCCGATGACGGCACTTTGGGCGATACCGGATCCGGCCAAGGCCCGCGGCACCGACGCCGAGGTGCACCTCGCCTTCGCCGATGCCTTTCGCATGCTCAGCAATCGCATTTCGCTGTTCGTCAATCTGCCGGTGGGTACGCTCGACCATATGACGCTGCAGCACCATCTGGACGAGATCGGCCGCGATACGGCGACGGCGAACTGATCGCAAAACCCTCGTCTCGCTCATCGGTCGGCAGACGCGAGCTCACGCTCAGGCTTCGTCCGCCAGAACCTCGGTGACCGCGCGCTCGATGCGCGAGGCCTCCGTCACCAGCCAGTCGGCCATGGCCGGCCAGTTGTCCTCGGCAAAGCAATTCACCCGCCACATCGAATTGATGCCGAGGCCCTGGCAACTCTGTTCCGGCCTGAGCTTCAACTTGCCTTCGATCGCCGGTTGGAACGGCTTCAACCGCGACCACGCTCCCGTGGCGCCGAACTTCTCGTTGCGCCCAAAGAAGACGCCGACATGGTTCTGCGCCGGCGCGACATACATGGAAAGGACCAATGCGAAGTCGGGCAGCCCGCGCTGCCAGAACCAGGGTCCGCGCCTCGCCAGCAGGGCCTTTTCCTCCGGATGCCGTTCCTCGAACAGCGTCCAGAAACCGCGCTGGCGGAATTCAGAGGCGCGGCGGGCGCCGAAGTCGAATTCGCTCATGGTTCGAACCGTATCTCCGGCAACCGCATGGGGCGCCGAGCCGGTTAGTCTTACACCATGCCGAGCGCGGCCTTGTACAGGTCGAGGATGGTTTCCTCCTCCTGCCGCTCTGCCTGGTCCTTCTTGCGCAGCCGGATGATCGTGCGCATCGCCTTGGTGTCGAAGCCGGTGCCCTTGGCCTCGGCGAACACTTCCTTGATGTCGTCGGAAATGGTCTTCTTCTCTTCCTCGAGCCGCTCTATGCGTTCGATGAAGGCACGCAGCTGGCCGGCGGCAACAGTCTGGCTGGTCTCGGTGATATCGTCGGCCATGTTTTCTCCACATCGTTTCTGCGCCGCGACTCGGGGGACTACGGCGGCAAATTTGAGCCGGTTCGATGCCCGACCGGCGGCGGCGGGTCAAGCTGTTATCGGTGCGGTTTGTCATGACGTTCGATAGGGCGTGACAATCCGGCCTCAATCCGGATCCGAGACCTTTTCAGAACTCGCACCGGAGAGTCAGATGGCGTGGCTTTCGAGAACCGGCGCGCAGCGGACATTCAGGCGCGAACACCGGAAGCTCAGAACATCGCGTCAGGTGACCGGCGGAGTAGAATTCTCGAAAGGCCTCAGTTAAAGGCGATCAGCAGATCCTTGGCATCGATCTGGTCGCCGGCCTTGACCAGAACCTCGGCGACCGTGCCGTCGCGCTCGGCATGCAGCGCCGTCTCCATCTTCATCGCCTCGATGGAAAGCAGCACGTCGCCGGCCTTCACGGCCTGGCCAGCAGCAACCGAAAGCGCCGAGACGACGCCAGGCATCGGTGCGCCGACATGCGCCTCGTTGCCCGGCTCGGCCTTGCGGCGAGCCTTGGCGGCGGACGCGCCATGCGCCCTGTCGGGCACCTTTACGCGGCGTGGCTGGCCGTTGAGTTCGAAGAACACGGTGACCATGCCCTTGTCGTCGACATCGCCGATGGCCAGACAGCGCACCACCAGCGTCTTGCCCTTCTCGATGTCGACGAAGATCTCGTCCTCGGGCTTCATGCCGTAGAAATAGGTCGGCGTCGGCAGGACGCTGACCGGGCCGTAGGTCTCCTGCGCGCCGGCGAAGTCGGAAAACACCTTCGGATACATCAGCCAGGAGGCGAATTCGAACTCCGAGAGCTTGCGCTCGAGCTTCTCCTCGATCTCCTTGCGGCTGGCCTTGAGATCGGCCGGCTTGAGCAGCGAGCCCGGCCGCACCGTGATCGGCTTGTCGCCCTTCAGGGCCTTCTTCTGCAGCGCTGCCGGCCAACCGCCGGGCGACTGGCCGAGATCGCCGCGCAGCATCGAGACGACCGAATCCGGAAAGGCGATATCCCTGGCTGGATTTTCGACATCGGCGACGGTCAGGTCCTGGCTGACCATCATCAATGCCATGTCGCCGACGACCTTGGACGACGGCGTCACCTTGACGATGTCGCCGAACATCAGGTTGACGTCGTGATAGGTCTGCGCCACCTCGTGCCAGCGTGTCTCAAGCCCGAGAGAACGCGCCTGTTCCTTGAGATTGGTGAACTGTCCGCCCGGCATTTCATGCAGGTAGACTTCCGAGGCCGGTCCCTTGAGATCGCTTTCGAAGGCGGCGTACTGGTTGCGCACCGCCTCCCAGTAGAACGAGATCTTGCGGATCCATTGCGGGTCGAGGCCCGGGTCGCGCTCGATGCCCTTCAGCGCCTCGACGATCGAGCCAAGGCAAGGCTGCGATGTGTTGCCTGAGAAGGCATCCATCGCCGCGTCGATGGCGTCGACGCCGCTCTCCACCGCAGCCAGCACCGTCGCCGCCGACAGGCCCGACGTGTCGTGGGTGTGGAAATGGATCGGCAGGTCGGTCGCCTCGCGCAGCGCCTTGAACAGCACGCGTGCGGCGGAAGGCTTCAACAGGCCAGCCATGTCCTTGACGGCGATGATGTGGGCGCCGGCCGCCTGTAATTCGCCGGCCAGGCCGACGTAGTATTTGAGATCGTATTTGGCTCGCGCCGGGTCGAGTATGTCGCCGGTGTAGCACATCGCCGCTTCGATCAGCTTGCCTTCGGCGCCGACCGCGTCCATGGCGACGCGCATGTTCTCGACCCAGTTCAGGCAGTCGAACACCCGGAAAAGGTCGATGCCGCCGCTGGCCGCCTGCTTGACGAAATGCTGCACGACATTGTCGGGGTAATTGGTGTAGCCGACGCCGTTGGCGCCGCGCAGCAGCATCTGCAGCAACAGATTGGGCGCTGCCTCGCGCACCAGCGACAGCCGCTCCCATGGATCCTCGGTGAGGAAGCGCATGGCGACGTCGAAGGTGGCGCCGCCCCAGCATTCGAGCGACAGAAGCTGCGGCAAGGCGCGTGCATAGGTGCCGGCGATGCCGGCGATGTCATGCGTGCGCACACGGGTGGCGAGCAGCGACTGATGGCCGTCGCGCATCGTCGTGTCGGTGACCAGCACCTCCTTTTGCGCGCGCATCCAGGCGGCGAATTTCTCCGGTCCGAGCACGTCCAGCTTCTGCTTGCTGCCGCCCGGCACATTGCCGTTGAGGTAGGGCACGATGGGTGCGGCCGCGTCGGCCTTCGGCTGTGGCCGGCCCCGCGCCTCGGGATGGCCGTTGACCGACACGTCGGCAAGATAGTTGATGAGCTTGGTGGCGCGGTCCTGGCGCTTCACCTGCTGGAACAGCTCCGGCGTCGTGTCGATGAACTTGGTCGTGTAGGAATTGTCGGCGAAGCTCGGGTGGTTGATGATCGCTTCGAGGAAGGTCAGGTTGGTGGCGACGCCACGGATGCGGAACTCGCGCAAGGCCCGGTTCATGCGGGCGATGGTCTCGGCCGGCGTCGGCGCCCAGGCCGTCACCTTCTCCAGCAGCGGGTCGTAGAAGCGGGTGATGACCGCGCCGGAATAGGCGGTGCCGCCGTCGAGGCGGATGCCGAAACCGGTGGCGCCACGATAGGCGGTAATGCGGCCATAGTCGGGAATGAAATTGTGCTCGGGATCTTCTGTGGTGATGCGGCACTGCAAGGCATGGCCGTTCAGCCGGATGTCCTTCTGCGCCGGCACGCCCGATTCCGGCGTGCCGATGGCGAAGCCGTCGAGGATGTGGATCTGCGCCTTGACGATGTCGATGCCGGTCACCTGCTCGGTGACGGTGTGCTCGACCTGGATGCGCGGATTGACCTCGATGAAATAGAACTTGGCGGTATCGGCATCCTGCAGGAACTCGACCGTACCGGCACCGATATAGCTGGTCTCGCGCGCGATCTTCAGCGCATAACCGCAAAGCTCCTCGCGCTGCGACATTTCGAGATATGGCGCCGGCGCCCGCTCGACGACCTTCTGGTTCCGGCGCTGGATCGAGCAGTCGCGCTCGAACAGATGCACGGCATTGCCATGCGTGTCGCCCAGCACCTGCACCTCGACATGGCGGGCGCGCTCGATCAGCTTTTCGAGATAGACCTCGTCCTTGCCGAAGGCGGCTTTCGCCTCGCGCTTGCCTTCCATGACCTCGCGGGCAAGATCGGCCTCGGAGCGGATGGCGCGCATGCCGCGCCCGCCGCCGCCCCACGATGCCTTCAGCATGACTGGATAGCCAATCTCCTTGGCCAGTTTCTTGACCGCCTCAATGTCGTCCGGCAACGGATCGGTGGCGGGGATCACCGGCACGCCGACCTCGATCGCCAGATTGCGCGCGGCAACCTTGTTGCCGAGCCGGCGCATAGTGTCCGGCTTAGGGCCGATGAAGGTGATGCCGGCGACCGCGCAGGCTTCAGCGAATTCTGGGCTTTCCGACAAAAGCCCGTAGCCGGGATGGATGGCATCGGCGCCCGAAAGCCTGGCGACGCGGATCACCTCCTCGATCGACAGGTAGCTTTCGATCGGTCCCATGTCGCGGGTCAGGTGCGGTCCGCGCCCGACCTGGTAGCTCTCGTCGGCCTTGAAGCGATGCAGCGAGTACTTGTCCTCCTCGGCCCAGATCGCCACGGTTTTGAGACCAAGTTCGTTGGCTGCGCGAAAGACGCGAATGGCGATTTCGGATCGGTTGGCGACGAGGATCTTCGTAATGGCCAAGGACGAACTCCGGACAGCGTCGGGGAGGAAACTGGCGTCATGATTAGCGCGAAAATGCTGCAGTGCAAACAAAATTGACGCTGAATTAAATCGATTGAAACGGAATCTTTGCGCCAAAGTCGGTCGCATTCGGTCGAACGCGCAAGAAAGCCCCGGCGCGGCCATTCAAGGCCTGATCTTTTTCCGGCTAAAGGCCGGCTTTATCGGCTTGCCGGATCGTCCGGAAGGGAGCGAGGCTCAAAAGAAAAATGCCCGACGCGAAGCGCCGGGCATTCCGTAGAGATCGAGGCCGACAGGCTTACATCTTCTGGATGTAGGTGTACTTGCCGTCGTCGCCCTTCTTCCATTCGTACATGACGTAGCCGGGCAGCGTCGGGTCGCCCTTGGCGTCATAGGACAGGTCGCCGAGCACGGTCTTGAACGGGCCATTCGCATGCAGCGCCTTGGCAACTTCCTGCGGGTCGTTCGACTTGGCCGCTGCTGCTGCTTCCGAAAGCGCCTGCACGGCAGCGTATGCGTAGAGCGTGTAGGCTTCCGGCTCGAAGCCCTGCGCACGGAACTTCTCGACGAGTTCCTTGTTCGCGGGGATCAGGCGCGGATCCGGGCCGAAGGTGTTGAGCGTGCCCGCAACCGCGTCGCCCGCGATCGAAGCCAGCTCGTTAGACACGATGCCGTCACCGGAAACCAGCGTCGCCTTGAGGCCCTGGTCGGCCGCCTGGCGGATGATCAGGCCGGCTTCGGTGTGCAGGCCGCCCCAATAGATGATGGAGACACCGGCTTCCTTCATCTTGGCGATCAGCGCCGAGAAGTCCTTGTCGCCGACATTGATGCCTTCATACATGACTTCCGTCACGCCCTTGGCGTTCATCGCCTTCTTGGTTTCGTCGGCAAGGCCCTGACCGTAGGTGGTCTTGTCGTGCACAACGGCGATCTTGGCGTCCTTGAAGTTTGCGGCGAGATAAGCGCCGGCAATGCTACCCTGCTGGTCATCGCGTCCGCAGGTGCGGAACACGTTCCACAGGCCGCGCTCGGTGAACTGCGGGTTGGTGGCAGCCGGGGTAATCTCGACGATGTTGTTTTCCGCATAGACTTCGGATGCCGGGATCGAGACGCCCGAGTTGAAGTGGCCGACCACGAACTTGACGCCGTCGCCGACGAACTTGTTGGCGACCGAGATGCCCTGCTTCGGATCGGAGACGTCGTCGCCAACCTCGAGCTTGATCTGCTCGCCGTTGATGCCGCCCTTGGCATTGATGTCGGCAACAGCCGCTTCCGCACCCTTCTGAAGCTGTGCGCCGAAGGCTGCGTTCGGACCGGTGATCGGACCGGCAACGCCGATCAGTACATCAGCCCACGCGCTGCCGCCGAACGCGACGAGCGCGGTCAGGGCGACGGCGGACAAAAGTGATTTTTTCATTTAAACGCTCCCATTTACGGAGTGGGCGTGGATGAAGCTTTCATGCGATGCCCACCCTTATCGCAGAAAGCATAGTTTGCCGATTTTCAGGCACTTGTCACGCCGATTCATCCCCGAAGCGGCGTTAATGATGAACCTCAGCCTTTCGGCTTCCAGCTCAAGATTGAAGCTCTTTCGTAGAGCCAATTATACTGCGTCACCATCTGGTTTGTTCGTGTGTATTGATAGCCGACGAAGCCAAGGATCATCAGCACGATGGTGTCGACGATATAGTAGTGCAGCGAGAACATCGTGCCGCCGAACAGCGCGTGATGGATGAAGCGGATGCCTATGCCAAGGCCTAGCATATAGACGAACAGATGGATGAAGCTGCGCCATGTCTGGGCGCTTGCCTTTCCCGTCATCCAGGCCGCCCAGCCGCCGAGCAGGCAGGTGACGAAGAAGAACTGCCAGATCGACGGCTCCTCGTAAAGAATGCCCTGCATGGTGAAGTCTCCCTAGCATGATCCCGAAAAGTTGCAGACTTTTCGGACAAGGATCATGCGACAAACAAACAACTTGGAGCGGAATATCGGATGCACACGTTCCGCTCCAAACTTAGTGGTGTCCGCCTTCGAGATAGGCGGCGCGCACTTCCGGATTGGCGAGCAGTTCCTTGCCGGTGCCGCTCATCGTCACATTGCCGTTGACCATGACGTAGCCGCGCGTGGCGAGCTTGAGCGCGCCGAAGGCATTCTGCTCGACCAGGAACACGGTCAGCCCCTGGGTGCGGTTCAGTTCGCGGATGGCGTCGAAGATCTGCTTGACGATCAGCGGCGCCAGACCCAGCGACGGTTCGTCGAGCAACAACAGCTTCGGCCGCGCCATCAGCGCACGTCCGATCGACAGCATCTGCTGCTCGCCGCCCGACAGCGTGCCGCCGCGCTGGGCGATACGCTCCTTGAGTCGCGGGAACAGCGTGAACACCTTCTCGACGTCCTCGTCATAGTGCTTGAGGTTGTCGAGGCTGGCGCCCATCTGCAGGTTTTCCATCACCGTCATGCGCGGGAAGATGCGACGGCCTTCGGGCGATTGGGCGATGCGCATGCGCGCGATCTCATGCGTCGGCATCTGGGTGATGTCGGTGCCGGCAAAGGTGATGGTGCCAGCCCGCGCACGAGGCGCGCCGAAGATGGTCATCATCAGCGTCGACTTGCCGGCGCCGTTGGCGCCGATCAGCGCCACGATCTCACCCTGGTTGACGGTGACATCGACACCGTTCAGCGCCCGGATATTGCCGTAGTAGGTCTGCACGCCCTTGATATCGAGCAGCGTTGTCCCGGCCATCACTTGCCCCCTCCGCGCTTGCCCGCCACAGGCTTGGCAGCGGCAGTCTTGCCGGAAGCCGCACTTGCGGCTTTCCCGGAAGCCGCACTTGCGGTCTTCCCAGCAGAATGGCTGGTCGCCACCTTGCCCGCGTCGACGCGGCGCGAGAATTCCGTGTCCTTGCCCTGGCCGAGCAGCTTGGCCTGCTTGACCCATTCCTCACGCGCGATGCGCCCGTCGAAGGCAAGATAGGCCTCGGCAGCCTCGACGTCGGCCTTCTTCCAGGCGCCGATCTGGTCGAAATGGAAGATGCCGTGCTCGTTGAGTTTCTTCTCGTTGACCGTGCCGATGCCCTTGATGCGGGTCAGATTGTCGGCCTTGCCGCCGCGCGGTGCTGCCAGCCGGTTGGAGATTTCCCCAGCCTTCGCCGCCGGAGCCTTCGCCGCTGGAGCCTTGGCTGCCGGCTTTGCCGGCGCGGTCGACTTCACTGCCGTTCCAGTTGCCGCCTTTGACGCCTCTTTCGGAGCAGGCTTAGCCTTTGCCACTGGAGCGGGCTTCGCCGCCGGTACGGTAGCCAGCGAGGCCGCTTTGTTTGCCGCTGCGAGCGATCTTGCGTCGACCTGCGCCGACTTGGAGGCGCCCTTCGACACGGTGACCCGCTCGCCCTCGCTATGGCCGACCGTGTCGGACACCGGCCCGGCGAGATACGACGACGATGTCCCCGGACCGTGCGCGGCATCAGGCCCCGTATCGAGCTGTTCGATGACGTCTTCGTCGCCGACTTCCGTGAGGACCGCCTCGACTTCCTCGTCGTCGACACCGAGATAGGCGGCGATGACGCGCGGATCGGTACGCACCGATTGCGGACTGCCGTCCGAGATCTTGCGGCCATATTCCAGCACCACGACGTGGTCCGATATCTGCATGACCACCGACATGTCGTGCTCGATCAACAGGATCGAGGTGCCTGATGTGTTCTTGATGTCGATCAGCAGTTCGTTGAGCGACGCCGATTCCTTGGGATTGAGGCCGGCCGCCGGCTCGTCCAGGCACAGAAGCTCCGGACCCGTGCACATGGCGCGGGCGATCTCGAGGCGCCGCTGGGCACCGTATGGCAGGTCGCCGGCCGGATCGTCGGCACGGTCGACGAGATCGGCCTTCTCCAGCCAGTGCCTGGCCAGTTCGACCGATTCGGCCGAGGCCTTGCGATAGCCGCTGAAGCCGAACAGGCCAAGCACCGTATAGCCCGAGGCCTTCATCAGCTTGTTGTGCTGGGCAACCAAAAGGTTCTCCAGCAGCGTCATGCCCGAGAACAGACGGATGTTCTGGAAGGTGCGCGCCACCTTGGCGCGCGCCGGGATCTCGTGGTTGGGCAGACGTTCGAGCAAATAGCTCGAGCCATCGATGCGGTTGAGCGTGATCATGCCCTCCGACGGCTTGTAGAAGCCGGTGATGCAGTTGAACACGGTGGTCTTGCCGGCACCGTTGGGTCCGATCAGCGCGGTGATCTCGCCACGCTTGGCGGTGAAGGACAGGTCGCCGATGGCGACCAGGCCACCGAACTTCATCGACAGGTGCTCGACCTGCAGGATGGCCTCGTTCATGGGTGTGCTCGCATTCATCAGCCGTGGCCCTCCTTGGTGAAGGAACTGGAGACAGCCCTTCGCTCCTTGAGGAAGGCGGTCGGCTCGCGACTGCCGACGAAGCCGCGCGGCTTCCACAGCATGACGATGACCATGGCCATGCCGAAAAGAAGCATGCGGTAGAGTTCGGGGGTGAAGTCCGGCCCGAAGATCTGCTTGAGGAAGTCGAGTTCGCGCAGCGCCTCGGTGCCGCCGATCATCACCATTGCGGCAACCGCTATGCCGACCAGCGAGCCCATGCCGCCGAGCACGACGATGGCCAGGATGATCGCCGATTCCAGGAAAACGAAGGATTCTGGGCTGACGAAGCCTTGCCGCGCGGCGAAGAACGAGCCGGCGAAGCCGCCGAACATGGCGCCAGTGGCAAAGGCCGTAAGCTTGGTCGTCGTCGTGTTGATGCCCAGGGATCGGCAGGCGATCTCGTCCTCGCGCAGCGCTTCCCACGCACGGCCAACCGGTAGGCGGCGCAGCCTGATGGTGACGAAGGCGGTGAGCAGGCACAGGCCCAGGATCAGATAGTAAAGGAAGATCTTATAGTAGGCACCTGACTGAGCGATGTGCAGCACCTTGGCTATATAGTTTGAGTCCGACACGTTGAACGACATCAGGCCGAAGAAGCTGACCTTGGGAATGCCGGAAATGCCGGCCGACCCGTTGGTGACCTCGCGCCAGTTGATCAGCACCAGGCGGATGATCTCGCCGAAGGCCAGCGTCACGATAGCCAGATAGTCGCCACGCAGGCGCAGCACAGGGAAGCCGAGCAGCACGCCCCAGAGGGCGGCCATGGCGCCAGCGGCTGGCAGCAGGATCCAGAACGACAGGCCGTATTCGGTGGCGAGCAGCGCATACGCATAGGCGCCAAGTGCATAAAAGGCGACGTAGCCGAGGTCGAGCAGGCCGGCGAGGCCAACAACAATGTTCAGGCCCCAGGCCAGCATCACATAGATCAGGATCTGGATGCCGAAATTGTCGACCCATTTCAGCGAGCCCTGCAGCCCTCCGACAATCGACCAGGCGTTCAGCGACAAAACCGTGACCACGAGGATGGGGTACAGCACAAGCGCGGCAATGCCGAGCTTGGTGAAGTTGGCGTGGATGAAGGCCCTGAAATAGTAGATCACGCTGGCCAGCACATAGATGATCGCCAGGGCGCGCAGGAATTGCAGATAGCCGGCCGGTTCTGCTCCGACCCATCCGGCGAGCGAGTTGTTAAAAACGAACAGCAACACCGCCGCGATGGCGGCCGCGATGAACCACGGCATCTGGAAGAAGCGCGACGCCACGCTGCCCGGCAACAGGCCAGTGGCGACGTCGGCGATCTTCTGGTTGGCCATGAAGGGCTGGCCATAGGCGACATAGAGGAAGCGTCCGACAGCCGTGGCGACCACCACGCCGGCAAGCAAGCCCCAGCGCGTGGTGACGACCAGTTCATTGGAGATGTTCTGGCCGGTCTTCAGGCCAATGAACAGCACGAACAGGCCGAGCGAAATGGCGCCGGCATAGAAGCCTTCCTTAAGGCCGCGTTGGACAGGGCTGGCGACGACGTCGCTTTCCGGAGATACGGTAACCGCCATGATCTCAGACCTTTTCGACTTCTGGCCGGCCCAGAATGCCGGAAGGCAGGAAGATCAGCACGATCGCCAGGATCGAGAACGCTGCGACGTCCTTGTAGTCGATCGAGAAATACGCCGACCACATGCTTTCGATGAAGCCGATCATCAGCCCGCCGAGCACCGCGCCCGGCAGCGAACCGATGCCGCCCAGCACCGCCGCCGTGAACGCTTTGACACCCGGCGTGAAGCCGTCCGAGAAGGCTATGACGCCGTAATACATCAGGAACAAGGTGCCGGCGACGGCGGCGAGCGCCGCACCCATGATGAAGGTGATCGAGATCGTGCGGTCGACGTCGATGCCGAGCAGTGCGGCCATCTTGCGGTCCTGCTCGCACGCTCTTTGCGCTCGACCCAGCGATGTCCTGTTGACCAGGTACCAGAACAGCGCCAGGAGCGCCGCCGTGACGAGAACGATGATAATCTGCTTCAGCGACACGCTGATGCCGTTGATGTTGTAGACCTGGCTGACCATCGGCGGGATCGGCTTGTTGCGCGGCCCTTGCGTCACCTGGACGAAGTTCGACAGCGCGATCGACATGCCGATCGCGGTGATCAGCGGCGCCAGCCGGAACGAACCGCGCAGCGGCCGGTAGGCCACCTTCTCGATCGTCCAGTTGTAGAGGCTGGTGAGCAGCATCGCCACGATCATCATGACCAGCAGCGCGATGACGACGGGCACCGAATAGAACAGTGCACCGAGGACGAGGAAGACGATCAGCGCCGTGAAGGCGCCCACCATGAAGATGTCGCCATGGGCGAAGTTGATCATGCCGATGATGCCGTAGACCATCGTGTAGCCGATCGCGATCAGCCCATAGATCGATCCCAGCGTCAGCCCGTTGATAAGCTGCTGGACAAAGTACTGCATGTGTACGTGGCTCCCCTGGAATGTCGCCCATGCAGACGCATTCCTTTTCGTATTTCCCCTAGTCGTAAAGTTTCGAGCCCGGATTGCAACGTCATTTTTCAACCGTCATGCGTGTTTTGCCGGCACGCCGTTCGATTGCCCGTTTTTCCCATCCGGCCCCTTGGACTATCGCGGACCCTACCATTGGCATAACGCAATGTCTTTGACGATTCGACCGCATCATGCGCCCCATTTCGAAGAAATCACCGTCAAAACTAGGTGATGAGAAGAATCGTTGCGTTCCTGAGACGATCCGTTTTTCGTTCCTTTGCTTTCCCCTGGGTCAGGATTCCCCTTAGCTGACCACAAAACCCTGCGCGAACGAATCGTGGTCGTCGATGAAGCTGGTGTTCATCGGGTCATCGGCGACCGGCCGCCGATCGAGCCAACGATGGGCGCGTCGGGACTCAGTAGGCGGATCCGCCATTCTCGGTCAGGACATGCCGCTCGGTGCCATCAAGGGGAGGATTGAAGACGCTGACCAGGATCATGTCGCCGGCGGCATCCGCACGCAGATAATGATCGTCATGTTCATCGAGCACATAGATCGTGCCTGGCTCGATACGGTGCACTCCACCGGACATGTCTTCGACCTCCCCGGCGCCGGCGATGCAGTAGCAGGCCTCGAAATGCCGCCGATAGTGGAGGCGCGATTCGCTGCCTGCACGCACAACGGTATGGCAGACTGTGAACCCCATGCCGTCCTTTTGTGTCAGCAGGCGGTGGCTGGTGCCATTGCCCCAGTCTACGAAGAAGTCAGATTTTTCTACATCAGCCAATTGTCTGGTGAACATGGTCGTTTTCCCTGCATATCGTCAAAAGCTCGGAATCTTCGTTGCTGAGCTTGCTCCGAAGTCCGATTGCAGAAATGCCACAAGACATGCGCGCCTTCAAATGATTGCTTCTCACCCGATATGTTAGTAAATTTTACATATGGACTACATCCCGCTGAACGCCGTCCGTGCTTTCGAGGCCGCTGCGCGCCATCTCAGCTTCTCCGCTGCCGGCGAAGAGCTGCGCGTCACTCACCCAGCCATCAGTCACCAGATAAAGCGGCTGGAGGAGTGGTTGGGCGTGCCGCTCTTCCACCGGGATGCGCGCAAGGTACGGCTGACGGATGCCGGGGTTATCCTGCAGGCCTCGGCGAGCGGGGCACTTGCCGAACTCGGCGCCACATGCCGGCGTATCAGGCGCAATGCGGCCGTTGCGACCGTATCCGTAGGCTGCATCCCTTCCATTGCCAGCCGTTGGCTTGTACCCCGCCTGCCGGACTTCACCGCCAGCCATCCCGACATCGGTATGCGGGTGGCTTATGCCCGGGCCGAGGAAAGGCTCGGCGATGGTGAGAACGACGTGCTGATCACGCTTGGGGCTGATCCCACTCCCGGCGTCACCAGCCTCAAGCTGTTTTCACGCCTGAACCGGCCGGTGTGCAGCCCCTATTACTTCGCCGGCAGGGACCATCTGCGAACAGCCGCGGGAATAGCGGGCGCGGACCTGCTGCATGACGAGAACCGCCACGGCTGGCGCGAGTGGTTCTCCGAGGCCGGGCTGCTCAATGTCGACGTCGGCAACGGACCCGTCTTCGCCGACTTCAACATTCTGGCAACGGCGGTTATCGCCGGCCACGGCGTGGCGCTTTGTCCCGTCGACGTTTTTCGGGACGAGCTGAAGCGGGGCGATCTGATTGTTTTGTCACCGATCGCAACCAACCGCGACAAGGGCTATTTCCTGACGATGTCGGTGGACGCCTCGCCCGCCGCGTTTACCTTCGCGGACTGGTTTCGCCGGGAGGTTTCGGTCGATGCCGAGCCGGATCGGCTTTAGGTCCTAGCACTGTCGTTCGCCCAAACCGGGACCCCTTTTGAGCGACATGCAAGGCCTGTCGATATCACTTGACGACGAAGCCATGCGCGAACGGATCTCGGTCGTCGATAAAGATCGTGTTCAAGCCGGTCATCCGCGCCCAGCCGCCGATCGAGGGAATGATGGCCGGTTTGCCCGCCACGATGACGTCCTGTTCGACCTTGCCCTTGAACAGCGAACCGATGATCGATTCATGGACGAAGCTGTCGCCGGCCTTGAGTTTGCCCTTGGCATGAAGCTGCGCCATGCGCGCCGAGGTGCCGGTGCCGCACGGTGAGCGGTCGATCGCCTTGTCGCCGTAGAAGACGGCATTGCGGGCGTCCGCGCCCTCCACGGTCGGCTTGCCGGTCCACAGCATGTGCGACAGCCGGTTGATGCCCGGGTTCTCCGGATGCACGAAGGAATATTTTTCATTGAGCCGCTGCCGCACCACCGGGCTCCAGGCGATGAAGTCGCCGGCCGAATAATCGGCCATGTCGCGATAGTTCTTCTGCGGTTCGACGATGGCGTAGAAATTGCCGCCATAAGCGACATCGACGGTGATTTCGCCGAGCTGCGGACACTCGACCGTCAAACCTTCGGCATGGAGGAAGGACGGCACGTTGGTGATGCGCACCTCCTCGATATAGTCGCCGACCTGTTTGTACTCGGCGATGACCAGGCCGGCCGGCGTGTCGAGCCTCAGCACGCCAGGCGTCTTCGGCTTGATCAGCCCGTGCTCGATCGCCATCGTCACCGTGCCGATGGTGCCATGGCCGCACATCGGCAGGCAGCCCGAGGTTTCGATGAACAGGATGGCGATATCGCAATCCTCGCGCGTCGGCGGATAGAGGATCGAGCCGGACATCACGTCATGCCCGCGCGGCTCGAACATCAGCCCGGTGCGGATCCAGTCATATTCGGCGAGGAAGTGCGCGCGCCGCTCCATCATCGTCGCCCCCTGCAGCAGCGGGCCGCCGCCGGCGACCAGCCGCACCGGATTGCCGCAGGTGTGGCCGTCTATGCAGAAGAAGGATTTCTTGGCCATGATGCTCCTCGAAAAAATCAAAACCCGAAAAATCAGAATCGTTGTGGACTGAAGGGGCCCAGATCGATCGGCGGAGTCTGCCCCAGGACGAGATCGCGGATCAACCGTCCGGTGGCTGCCGCCTGGGTCAGGCCGAGATGGCCGTGGCCGAAGGCATAGACCACCGGCCGGCCTCCCGACACACGACCTATGACGGGCACCGAATCCGGCAGCGAGGGACGGAACCCCATCCATTCGCGCCCGCCGGCCGGATCGAGCCCAGGCAGGAATTTCTGCGCCTTCTGCAGAAGCGCCTTCGATCGCGCATAGTTGGGCGGCCTCTCGATGCCGCCGAGTTCGACCGCGCCGCCGACGCGCAAGCCCGTTTCGAGCGGCGTGATGACGAAGCCGTGGCCGGAGAAAATCAGCTGCCGCTTCACGTCGAAGGCAGCCTTCGGCAGCGTCGTGTTATAGCCGCGCTCGGTCTCCAGCGGAATGCGATCGCCGAATTGCCTTGCCAGCAGATGCGACCAGGCGCCGGCGGCAATGATGAGATGCCTGGCTTGCCTGGTCGTGCCGTCGGCCAGCGTCAATGTCGCGCCATCCTGATCCGCCCCGACGCGCTCGATCCGGGCCATTTCAAAGCGCGCACCCTTGGACTGCGCGTAAGCCCATACCGCCTTGCCGAGCAATTTTGGATCGGCGACCGTCTTCCATCCCGGCACGAACGTGCCCTTGACGAAGCGCGGCGAGAGCCCAGGCTGCAGGGCTGCAAGTTCATTGCCCTCGACATGGCGAAAACCAATGTCGAAGCGCTCCCGCGCGGCCCAGCCGGACAGCGAGGCGCGGAACTCGGCCTCGCTTTCGTAGAGTTCGAGCGAGCCGTCCTCGCGCAGCATGCCACGCGTGCCGGAGCGATCGAGCAGGCCCATCCATTCGGCTTCGGCAAGCTTCATCATGCCCGCCTGGGCGGCGAGGCTCGTTTCATATTTTGCCGGCGCGCCGGCACGCCAGAAGCGGATCAGCCAGGGCAGAAGCTTCGGCAGATAGGCGGGTGGAATGCTGAGCGGACCGAGCGGGTCGGCCAGCCATTTCGGCAGCTGCCGGATCATGCCCTTGTGCGCCATCGGCAGCACGTCGGAAAAGGCAAAGGCGGCGGCGTTGCCGGAACTCGTTTCCTCGCAAATGCCGGTGCGATCGAAGACGGTGACCTTGCGCCCCGCCTCGGCAAGACAGGCGGCGGTGCAGATGCCGATGATGCCGCCACCGATGATGGCTATGTCTTCCCCTTCTCCCTGTTCAAGGGGAGAAAGGGGCCGAAGGGCGGATGAGGGGCGGCGCCCCTCCTCTGTCGACTTGGAATTTGCTTGCACGTAAGCGCTGCCCTCATCCGGCTGCCGGCATCTTCTCCTCTTGAAGGAGAGAAGAAAGTCTCAGAACTGCGGCAGTGTCGGCCGTACCGCCAGCGCGTCCTTGACGATCTTTTCGACTGCCTTGCGGCGTTCACCCGACAGCGGCTGGCGCGGCATGCGCACGCGGTCATTGGTTTGAATGGCGAACACTTCCGCAAGCTTGATGTTCTGCACCAGATAGGTCGAGACGTCGAGATCGAGCAACGGCCGGAACCAGCGGTAGATGGCGAGCGCCTCTTCGCGGCGGCCCTGCTTCATCAGCTGGTAGATGGCGACAGTCTCGCGCGGAAACGCGGTGACCAGTCCGGCGACCCAGCCGATGGCGCCGACCGACAGCGCCTCGAAAGCGAGATTGTCGACGCCGGTGAACAGGTCGTAGCGAGTGCCCAAGCGATTGATGATCTCGGTCGAGCGGCGGATGTCGTCGGAGGATTCCTTGATGGCGACGAAGCGCTTGTCCGATGCCAGCTCCTCCATCTGGTCGACGGTGACGTCGACGCGGTAGGCGAGCCGGTTGGAGTAGATCATGACCGGCAGGTCGCCAGCCTCCGCGACAGCGCGCAGCGCCGCGACCGTTTCCTCCGCGTTGGTGTGATAGATCGGGCTCGGCACCACCATCAGTCCGTTGGCGCCTTCCTTGGCGGCGCGGCGCGCAATGCTGGCTGCCTCGCGGGTGCCGGCCTCGTTGACCGTCAGCAGCACCGGCTTCTTGCCAGCGACCTTCTGAGCGGTCTTCAGCACCTCGATCTTCTCGTCAGGCGACAGCATCGGCCCTTCGCCGAGCGATCCGCAGACGATGATGCCGTCGCAGCCGGCCTCCATCTGCAGGCCAAAGCAACGCTCCATCTCGGCATGGTCGAGGCGGTCGTCGGCAGTGAATTTGGTCGTGACGGCGGGGAAAACTCCGGTCCACATGGTCATGTCTCCATCTGATATATCAGTGGTATATCTGTTAGAAAATCGCCTGTCAATGCGGAATCTCTTATGATATATCCTGGATATATCAGGAGGCCGCCTTTGATATCCATGGACTCAAGCATTGCATTCGAGCCGGCGGCGGCCAAGGCCTACCGCGTGCTCGAGCACATGATCGTCACGCTCGAACTGGCACCCGCGAGCTTCGTCACCGAGGGCGCCTTGATCGAAAGGCTGGCGCTTGGCCGCACGCCGGTGCGCGAGGCAATCCAGCGGCTGGCCTGGGAAGGTCTGCTCGACGTGCGGCCGCGCGCCGGCATCGCGATCGCTCCACTGCATCCCGGCGACTGGCTGCGCGTGCTCGATGCGCGCCGCGGCGTCGAGGTGGTGCTGGCCCGGTCGGCCGCCCGCTTCGTCACCCGCGAAGCCGCCGACATGTTTCACGAAGCAGCCCTGGCCATGCAGAAGGCGGTGATCTCCGGCAACGTGCTTGCCTTCATCCAGGCCGACAAGGCGCTCGATGAAGCGCTGGCGCTGGCCGCGGACAATCCCTTCGCCGCCCGCCTGGCCGCCCCTCTGCAGACCCACAGCCGCCGCTTCTGGTTCCGCTACAAGGCCGACACCGGGCTTGCCGAATCGGCCGAGCATCATGTCGCGCTGATCCGCTCGATCCTCGACGGCGACGAGGAGGCCGCGGCCAAGGATGCCAAGCGGCTGATAACCCTGCTGCGCGGCCACGCCGAGGTGGCCGCTACCCGTCGCTGATCGGGCGGTTCAGATCCCTTGCGCCGTCGCGGTGACGGGGACGGTATTCTCCCATCCATCACCAGTCGCGAAGATGCAGCTTCGGCCCTGCACGTCGGTCACCAGCATGGTCCATGTCCCACTTGCCGAGACATAGATCTCGACAATGGCAGCTTGCCCGACCACACCGTAGCCGATCTGCTTTTGCTGGAAGGCCTGCGCCAGTCCCGCGACAAGGTCGCTGTGGCCGCCGCAGATGAATTGCGCCTGTGCCGACAGCGTCGACAGCGCCAGCGCGTTGCCGATCACGGCCATCCTGATCCATCGAAACGAAAATTTGTGTGCCATTTGGCACCTCCTTCGCCTTCACGATCCGGCAAAGGGAGGCACATGGGCAGCCTCGTTATGCCGGAGCGTTCCAGGCCGGGTCCGACGTCTTCATCACGTCACTCCTTCTGGTTTCCGGTCTGTCGTCAGGGAATTCTTATCGCATTCCCTGGATTCGATATGGTGAGGTCCGGATCCGAAAGCAAGCAGCATCCCAGCCCTGGCGGCGCGCGGCATGGCTTCGATCCGCGTCAGGTTTCCGCGGCGTCGCGAAGCGCCGCCCATTTCAGCAGAGCGTCGAGAGCCGGACATAGCGCCTGCCCCCAGTCGGTCAGGCGGTACTCGACTTTCGGCGGCACCTGATGATGCACGATGCGGCGCACGATCCCGTCGGCTTCCATCTGCCTCAGTTGTTGAATCAGCATCTTCTGCGAGATCGCCGGGATCGCCCGTTCGAGATCGGAAAAGCGCAGCACCTTGCCGCCGAACAGGTGAAACAGGATCACCAGCTTCCAGCGGCCTTCTAGAATGCGCAGCACATTTTCCACGCCGCTCGCTGCCGACACCGGCGTCAGCGGCTCAACCTTGCTTTCGGGTCCAGCCTTACTTTCGGGCTCTGCCGTACTTTCGGGTAAGTACCTTACTTTTTCGTCAGTTCTTGTCATTTTTTCAGCATATCTCATTTTAGGAGCCGGACAAGGCCGCGGACCTTCGCGTCTACGGCAGGATCTGAAACCGGAGACGAAACCATGACCGCAAAACTTCCGCAGCCGCTGACAGACTATTTTGCCGCCAAGAACAGGCACGACATCGACGCGATGCTCGTGCCCTTCTCTTCGGACGCCACGGTCAGGGACGAAGGTGAAACCCATCGGGGTTCGGCCGCCATCCGCGACTGGATGGAAGCAACGACAAGAAAATACCGGGTGACGGTCGAGGTCGCCGACGCGACGGTCAAAGGCGACGCGTGGCGGATCGCCGGCATCGTGTCGGGCAACTTCCCCGGCAGCCCGGCAACGCTGCATTACAATTTCACACTGCATGACGGCCGGATCGCAAGGCTGGAGATCGGCGCATGACCATTCTGCGGAGCCTCAGAAACGAAGAAGGCGGGATAAACCCGCCTTCTCCATAGTCCAAAGTTTTCCGGTCTCAGTTCATCGTCGGGATGACGAACTCGGCGCCGTCCTTGATGCCTGCCCGCGCGCCCGCAGCCGAAGGCGAGGACGCGCAAGCAGGAACCGTCCGGCTAGTTCATCGTCGGGATGACGAACTCGGCGCCGTCCTTGATGCCGGACGGCCAGCGCGAGGTGACCGTCTTGGTCTTGGTGTAGAAGCGGAACGCGTCCGGGCCATGCTGGTTGAGGTCGCCGAAGGAGGACGCCTTCCAGCCGCCGAAGGTGTAATAGGCGATCGGCACCGGGATCGGCACGTTGACACCGACCATGCCGACCTGGACCCGCGAGGCGAAGTCGCGCGCCGCGTCACCGTCACGGGTGAAGATGGCGACGCCATTGCCCATTTCGTGGTCGTTGGCGAGCTTGATCGCGCTCTCATAGGTCGGCGCCCGCACTACCGAGAGCACTGGCCCAAAGATCTCTTCCTTGTAGATGCGCATGTCCGCGGTGACATTGTCGAACAGGCAGCCGCCCATGTAGTAGCCATCCTCGTAGCCCTGCATCGAGAAGCCGCGGCCGTCGACGACCAGCTTGGCGCCTTCCTTGACGCCGGTGTCGACGTAGCCCTTGACGCGCTCCAGCGCCTGCGCCGTCACCAGCGGGCCGAAATCGGCCGAAGAGTCGGTCGAAGGTCCGACCTTCAGGCTTTCGACACGCGGAACGAGCTTTTCCATCAGCCGGTTGGCGGTGTCGTTGCCGACCGGGACAGCCACCGAGATCGCCATACAGCGCTCGCCGGCCGAGCCGTAGCCCGCGCCGATCAGCGCGTCGACGGTCTGGTCCATGTCGGCATCGGGCATGATGATCATGTGGTTTTTGGCGCCACCGAAGCACTGCACGCGCTTGCCGGCGGCGGTGCCGCGCGAATAGATGTAGTGGGCGATCGGCGTCGAGCCGACAAAGCCGATGGCCTTGATGTCGGGATCATCGAGGATGGCATCGACCACATCCTTGTCGCCGTTGACGACATTGAGGATGCCTGCCGGCAGGCCGGCTTCGATGAACAGTTCGGCGATGCGCATCGGCACGCCCGGGTCGCGCTCCGACGGCTTCAGGATGAAGGCGTTGCCGCAGGCGATGGCCGGCGCAATCTTCCACAGTGGGATCATCGCCGGGAAGTTGAAAGGCGTGATGCCGGCGACGACGCCGAGCGGCTGGCGCATCGAATAGACGTCGATGCCGGGGCCGGCGCCGTCGGTGAATTCGCCCTTCATCATATGCGGTGCGCCGATGCAGACCTCGACCACTTCGAGGCCGCGCTGGATGTCGCCCTTGGCGTCGGCGATGGTCTTGCCGTGCTCGCGCGCCAGGATATCGGCCAGTTCGTCATAGTCGCGGGCGACGAGTTCGAGGAACTTCATCAGCACGCGCACGCGGCGCTGCGGGTTGGTTGCCGCCCATTTTGGCTGTGCTGCCTTGGCATTCTCGACCGCCGCGCGCAGTTCCGCCTGCGAAGCCAGCGCCACCGTGCCACGCACGGAACCGTCCATCGGCTGCATGACATCCTGCTTGCGGCCGCTGGTCCCGGCGACATGCTTGCCGCCGATGAAATGACCGTAGTCGATCATGATTTCTCTCCCTGGGTTTGTGATGGCGCATTGTCCGCCTTTGCCCGGCGGATGGCAACGCGAGCCAGAACGCAACCGTTGTGCATGAAATAGACAACGGAGGCCGACTGTGCATTAATTGCCGCAAATATCCGGTACTTCGATCGTTCCAAGGATTGAAAGATTGCATTCCTTCCCACCCCCCTCTGTCCTACCGGACATCTCCCCCGCAAGGGGGGAGATCGGATGTTGCTTTCGTCTTCGGAAACCTTCGACGCCGCAAAGATGCCGCCGGCGGAGCTGCCACTCTCCCTCCTTGCAAGGGAGATGTCCGGCAGGACAGAGGGGGGTGGGCGGGAACGCGGCGTTCACGATTAGATCGGACCATCCCGATGAACTGGGATGACGTCCGCATCTTCCTTGCCGTGGCGCGGGCCGGCCAGATACTCGGCGCCGCCAGGCGGCTGGAGCTCAACCATGCCACCGTCTCGCGCCGCATCGCCGCACTCGAGGATGCGCTGCGGACAAAGCTGTTTCGCCGGCTGACCACCGGCAGCGAACTGACGCCGGCCGGCGAGCGTTTTCTCGACATTGCCGAGCGCATGGAAGGCGACATTATCGCTGCGCGTTCGACCGTCGCCGGCGAGGGCGACGACGTCTCCGGCACGGTGCGCATCGGCGCGCCGGACGGGTTTGGCGTCGCCTTCCTGGCCAAGCGTCTCGGCGCACTGACGGGCCTACACCGCGAACTGACGATCCAGCTTGTGCCGGTGCCGCGCTCCTTCTCGCTATCGCGACGCGAGGCGGACATCGCCATCACCGTCGAGCGGCCGACGGAAGGGCGGCTGGTGGCAGGAAAGCTGGTCGACTATTCGCTCGGCCTGTTTGCCTCGCGCGCCTATGCCGAGGCGCATGGCTTGCCCAACACAGCCGCCGAGCTTGGACAGCACACGCTCATCGGCTATGTGCCGGACCTGATCGTCAGCCCCTCGCTCGACTACGCGGCAGAATTCAGCCCGGATTGGCGCACCAGCTTCGCCATCTCATCGGCACTCGGCCAGGCCGAAGCGGTGCGCTCAGGCGCCGGCATCGGCATCCTGCACACCTTCGTCGCCCGCTCGATGCCGGAACTGCTATCCGTCGACGTGGTCGCACCAATCCGCCGCGCCTATTGGCTGGTCTATCACGAGTCGGTCCGGCCGCTGCGCCGCGTCCAGATCGTCGCCAGCTTCATCACCAAGTCGGTGGAGCGGGAGAGAAGCCTGTTCGTTTAGACACGCCGCCTTTTCCTTGCCACAAAACCGGCCAGTGTGGCATCAGGCGCGCAGTCGCCGCCACGGGCAGACCGCCTGGTGGGAAATCTCTCAGAAAGCTGGCGCGGATAGACATGCGAGCCGTTCTTGCCATCTTGCCGCTGCTCTTCCTTTCCGCATGCGCCAACCCATGGACCAAAGTGCCGGAGGCCGACCTGCCCAAGCCGATCCGCTACGCCATGGCCCGCCCTTCGCCTTTCGTCTTCGGCAATTATTGCGGCCCCGGCACCCGCACCGGCGATCTGTCGGCGCGGCCGGTCGATCGCCTCGACGCAGCCTGCCGGATCCATGATGCCTGCTACATCGCCCGCCACAATCATTGCGATTGCGATGGGGCCCTTGTCGCCTCGGCGAAAACGATACGCGACGACAAGACAGCACCCCGCAAGATGCGCGGCGAGGCGGAGCTGCTGATCGCCACTTTCGCCATCCCCGTCTGCAAGGTGTTCCCGCAGGGCTTCATGCCGCCGCGCGACCCGGCACAACTGAGCGTCCTGAAGGCCGGGGCGACCGGGTGAACTGCCGCGCAGCCATTATCGTGGCCCTGTCCGGGCTGACGCTCGTTGTCCTTGCCGGCTGTGCCGGCTCGCCTGGCCGCAACGCGTGTGACCTGCTGCAGGGCCAAGAGGCCTGCGCTCGCCCCTCGCTATCGGCCAGCACGCCCGGGCCGCAGGTCGCCGCCGCTCAATTTTTGGGCGACGCCGGCAAAAGCGACTATGAAAAGCGGTTCCTGGCACTGCTCGCCGACCACCAGCTCGGCGCCATGGACCGGGCCAACGGCACCGGCCCTTTCGGCCACGACCGCCATGAAATCCGCAACAGCGATTTCCAGGCGACCTACCGGACCCTGCAGCATCTGGCCGAACCGGTTGCCGAAACGCATCTGCCGGCGGCCGGCGGTGGCAGCGGCGACGGTCATTTCGACGGACGCTGGCGGATGTCGCGCCAGACGCTTTACATCGACGCCGCGGCACGGCCTTCGGCGCCAAAGACATTCGATTTTTCCGGCCTGCAGGCGCGCAGCGTCGAAATCGTGCTGCGCCAGGCAGGCAAACAACCGGCCGAGATCGACGGCTCATGCGATGGCGCGTTGGCACTGCGCGACGGCGCCGGTTCGCGAACCATTGCCGCGGGCATGGCATTCCGCTTTCGCCTGTCTGGCGAGGACGACACGGTCAGCCTGTTCCCAAGTGACAGCCTGAACCACTGCACTGCAAGAATTCGCTCAAGCCTTGTGCCGGCCGGCACGCCGCTCACCATCCGGCGCGAGGAAACCGCCGACCCGGCGCTCGCCGCCTTCGACAGCCGCTACCAGCGTTGCCCGACGCCCGATCCCGCCGGCCTCGACACGCTCAGCCGCGCCTTCTACGCCAGCCGCTGGCTGTCGCAGACCTGTGCCTTGCCGCTCGGTGAGCCGCGCCTGCTGCGCAAGTCGCGCGAAGGCTTCAACGCCAAGGTCGAGGCGCTGATGGGAGCGCCGCTGCCCGACAGCGCCATCGACAGGGGCGATCCGGAACTGCCGCTCGATTTCTCGAAGGCGCCAAGGCTGAAGCTGATCTATCTGTCGTCGCTCGAGTTCAAGGCGGATTTTTCCGGCCGCATCATCGAACGGCTGATCCGCCACCATGCCGAGCTCGGCACCAAGGTGCGCATCCTGGTCACCGACGTGCTGGAGCGCGACAAGGACGATGCGCTGCTGCACCGGCTGGCGGCTGAATTCCCCAATGTCGAGCTGCAGGAATACCGCTGGCGGGCCGATCGGGGCGCGCCGATCGACGAGCAGATCTCACAATTGCACAAGACCCACCACATCAAGATGCTGGCAACGCTGGCTGAGGATCCCGGGCGCTCGCGCGTCATCATCGGCGGCCGCAACATCCATGACGGCTTCCTATTCCACCAGCCGATCGATCTGTCGCGCTATCCGGATCTGCAGCAATATGGCAGGACCGACGGCTTTTCGCTGAACTACTATTCGAACTGGAGCGACTTCGACATCGAGTTCACCGACCGGACCACGGTCGAGACACTCGCGGCGCATCTCTCGACAGTGTGGCTGCGCGACGCCGACACCAACATCGCTCGGCCCTTCTCCATTCCGGTCCGGTCCGATGGCCGCCGCCCGTCAGGCACGGCGCGGCACTTCATCTCCGTGCCCTACGCAGATGGCCATGCACTGGAGGATTATTTCGTCGAGCTGATCGACGCCGCCCAGCAACGTATCCAGATCGTCAATCCCTACCTCAATTTGACGCCGAAGCTTAGCCACGCGTTCGATCGGGCGCTCGCTCGCGGCGTCAGGATCGACATTGTCGGCCGTATCGATCTCAAGGGCGATATTGGCGGCAGGTTCCTCACCGCGCTCAACAAGCTGTTCGTCGAGAAATATGGCGACCGCATCGACATTCGCGAGTTCAAGGCGCCCGATGTCGTGCTGCACTCCAAGATCATGATGATCGATGAAAGGCTGGTCGCCATCTCCTCGGTCAATCTCAACAACCGCAGCTTCTTTCATGATTCGGAGAACGGCATGATGGTGCTGGACCCGGCCTTCTACACCAGGATGAAGGCGATCTATGACGACTATCTCGCCCACTCCAACCCGGTTCCCACCAACGTAACGATCCCGTGGGCCTATCGGCTGCTGTTCGACGAAGACTGGGTCAGGCAGGCGTTTTGACGAATTTGGGCGACGTCGCCGCCCCCTATCGCAGATAGCGCTCCTGCGCGAGGTCGCGGACATCGATGTCCGGCACCCGACTCGAGATGATGTCGGACAGCACCTTGGCCGAGCCGCACGCCATGGTCCAGCCGAGCGTGCCGTGGCCGGTGTTGAGATAGAGATTGGAAAGCTCGGTGCGGCCGATCAGCGGCGGACCGTCCGGCGTCATCGGCCGCAGACCGCACCAGAACGTCGCGTCCCGCATGGCGCCGGCGCCCGGAAAGAGATCGCCGACCGAGTGTTCCAGCGTGCGCCGCCGTGATTCGTGCAGCCTCAGGTCGAAGCCGGAAATCTCGGCCGTACCGCCGACCCGGATGCGGTTCCCCAGCCGGGTGATCGCCACCTTGTAGGTCTCGTCCATCACCGTCGACACCGGCGCCACGGCGGCATCCTGGATCGGCACGGTGATCGAATAGCCCTTGACCGGATAGACCGGGATCGGCCGCTTCACCCGACGCATGAAATCCGCCGAATAGCTGCCCATGGCCATGACATAGGCGTCGGCGGTCATCCAGCCCTTGCTGGTGCTGAGATTGGCGATGCGGTTGCGGCTGCGGATGACGCGCCAAACCGTGAAGTCATATTCGAATTTGACGCCGCGGGCCACGCACAGCTCGGCCAGCCGGTCGGTGAACATCTTGCAGTCGCCGGTCTCGTCGCGCGGCAGCCTGAGGCCGCCGACGAACTTTTCGCGCACTCCGGCCAGGCCTGGCTCCGCCGCGATGCAGCCGTCCTGGTCGAGGATCTCATAGGGTACGCCATATTTCTTCAGCACCTCGACATCGCCACCGGTGCCGTCGAGCTGCTTCTGCGTGCGAAATAGCTGCAGCGTGCCCTGGGCACGCTCGTCATAAGCGATGCCGGTCGCCTCGCGCAGCGCCTTCAGCGTGTCGCGGCTGTATTCAGCCAGCGGCACCATGCGCGCCTTGTTGATCGCATAGCGCTCGGCCGTGCAATTGCGCAGCATCTTGACCAGCCATGTCCACATATGCGGGTCGAAGGCCGGCCGCACGACCAGCGGGCCATGCTTCATCAGCAGCCACTTGATCGCCTTCAACGGAATGCCGGGCCCGGCCCAGGGCGAGGCATAGCCGGGCGAAATCTCGCCGGCATTGGCGAAGCTGGTTTCCAGCGCCGGGCCTTTCTGGCGATCGACCACCGTCACCTCGTGGCCGGCCTCGGCGAGATAGTACGCCGTGGTCACCCCGATGACGCCACCGCCCAGCACCATGATTTTCATCGTTCACTCCTTGCCGTGCCGCGTCCTTCCGGACGCCCATAGACGCGGCCGCATTTTCGATTTGCGCATGATCCTTTCCGAAAATCGATTCCGATTTTCGTGACCATGCACTGTTGCCCGTTCACGCCGCCGAGGGACCGGGGTCGTCGTCTTCTGTCTGCCGCATTCCAGCCGTCTCGCCAAGAGGCCGCCTGTCGGCCGCGGCGCTATAGACCAGGGTGAGCCCATGTGGTCGCCTCACCTCGGCTAGGGATTTCTCCTTGACTGCGCGCCGCGCAGCCTCTGGCTGGTAAAGCACGGCCTTGATCAGGATCGACTCGTGCCTGCCGTCGGCCTGTTCGATGATGGCCGACTGGCCTTGCGCCATGCCAAGTATGCAAAGCCCGCGCCTCGTTGCGATCGTCAGGCTGGAGCCGACCGGTCCGCGCACCTCGTTTTGCACCAGGGTTCGTGTCTCGGCAGGGCCGGCATCGATGCAAAACATCACTCTGCTGTTCAGCGTCACGATATCGGGTTCGACCACATCGATCGAGACGAGATCGGCGTTTGCAAGCTTGTGTTCAAGCATATCCACCATCGGGTCTGCGAATGCCCGCCGACGCTCCAGCATGACTTCGAGGACGGCAAAGTCCTTGGTCGTCAAGCAACAGTTCGTGCCTGTCATCATCATCTCCACGATCAGGGCCGCTGCGGGCCGGAGGCGGGCGTGTCGACGGCTTCGACGGTCACCGACAGTTCCCTGCCCCCACGGCTGCTCCAGCACACCGGCTGCCCGACGGTTGCGCCGATGAGCGCCGTCCCCATCGGTGTCAGCACCGAGATTCTGTTTTCAGTGATATCGGCATCGCCCGGGTAGACGAGCGTGATGCGCTGGGTGTCCCCGCTTTCGCCACGGATTGTCACTGTCGAGCCCATTTGCACCACGCCGGCCGGCATCGCCGCCGCTTCCGTGACGACGGCCCGGTCCATTTCCGAAAGCAGCTCTTCGGCCGTCTCAGGCGTGCGGTCGAGCGACGCTCTTGCCAGGCCTATCAGTCTGTCATGGTCGGCATCGCTGACCGTGAGTTGGTTCTGTGGGCGCAGTCCTGCTGCATGTTGCATGGCAAACCTCTTGGATTGGCGCATCGAATAGATGCGCGCTTGCCGCCGTACTGACGGCAGCTTGATGAAAAGCCGGCAGCCGCGAGGGCTGTCAGGCTTGATGGCGGTGTTGGATGTATGGATGCCCCGGTTAGGACGGACGCCAAGAAGGCGGCCGCGCCGGGGCTACGATCCCGCGATCGGGCAGACCCTGAACAAGGTTCTGATATGGGCGAGGTTGCTCATGCACCGACCCTTGCCGACAGGCGCATGCTTGTCAAGCGTGGCCAAACCGCTCAACCGTCGACGTAACGCCGATGAAAGCGGTGGCCGAGGCTGGTCAGGATTTCGTAGCCGATGGTGCCGGCATGGCCGGCCGCGTCGTCGACGCTTTGCGAGGGGCCGAGCAGTTCGACGAGATCGCCCTCGCCCAGCCTGCCGGGTGGCAAAGCGGAAATGTCGAGAATGATCGAATCCATCGACACCCGCCCAAGGAAGGGCAGCCGCACGCCCTCGAACCAGGCCGCGGACGCCGCGCGGCGATGCCAGCCATCGGCATAGCCAAGCGAAATCGTCGCGGCCGTGAGCGGAGCCGTGGTGCGGAAGGTGTGGCCATAGCCGACACCGACGCCGGCCTCCAGCATGCGTGTCTGCACCACTTTGGCCTGCAGCCGCACCACTGGCAGCATCGGGTTTGGTCGGGCCGGTGTCGGATTGATGCCGTAGAGCGCGGCACCAGGCCGGGCGAGATCATAGTGAAAGCGCTGCCCAAGAAAGATGCCGGATGAATTGGTGAACGAGGCCGGCGCCTTCGGCAAGAGTGCGCGCAGCCGCTCGAACGCCAGTCGTTGCCGCTCGTTGGCCGGATGCTCCGGCTCGTCGGCGCAGGCCAGATGGCTCATGACAAAACGGACATCGATGCCATCGAAGGCACGTGGATCGGCGGCAACGCGCTCGACATCCCTGGGCGCCATGCCGAGCCGCGACATGCCGCTGTCGACCTGGATCGCCGCCGGCAGCTTTCGGCCGGCGCGGCCGGCCGCCGCACGGCAGGCCGCCAGTTGTCCGGGGCTGTTGACGACGGCGGAAAGGTTTGTCGCCACGGCGTCGGCCTCGGCACCGGGCGGAATGCCGTTCAGCACGAAAATGGCGGAAGCCGGCCCGAGCGAGCGGCGCAAGGCGATGCCTTCGCCCAGAAGCGCGACGAAGAAGATATCGCAACCTTCGCCGGCGAGTGCCGCCGCCACCTGGCTGGCGCCGAGGCCGTAGCCGTCGGCCTTGACCACGCCTGCGCAACGCACGCTGCCCAGGTGCGCTTTCAGCCGCCGGTAGTTTTCACGGATCGCCCCAAGGTCGATGGTCAGGATGGCGCCAGCGACCGCTTCGGTTGTGGCAGCGATGTCCTCGGGCAGTGACCTCTTGGGGGCGTCGTTCATGGAGACCCTTCTCGTGGCGGATAGTGCATGTCGCCCAAAAGTGGTCCCGGTTTCGGGAGAACGACATGCATAAAACAAAGGCCTAAAGCGCGTCGCTTGAATCCGTTCAAACGCGACGCGCCTTAGACATCAATAGGACCACCGGGCCGGCGCGGCAACTGCGGTCGTTTCGGTCGAGGCTATTGGGCCAGATGCCGGAACGCCGCCACTACTTCCTCGTAGACATGGCGCTTGAACGGCACGATCAGGTCGGGCAGGTCCTGCATCGGCCGCCATGCCCATTTGTCGAATTCGGCGGTGTGTCCGCCCGGCGGCGGATTGATCTGGATCTCGCCGACGTCGCCGTGAAAGCGGAAGGCGAACCATTTCTGCGTCTGACCGCGATATCGCCCCTTGAAGGCGATCCCGACGAGGTGGTCCGGCAAATCGTAATTGATCCAATCCGGCGCCTCGGCGAGTAGCGAGACGCCGCGCATGCCGGTCTCTTCGTAGAGCTCGCGCTCGGCCGCCTGCAACGGCTCCTCGCCCTTGTCGATGCCGCCCTGTGGCATCTGCCAGAGCTGTGTCGTGCCGGCGAATTCGCTGTCCGGTTCGGCAATGCGATGCCCGACCCAGACCAGACCCTCGGCGTTGAGGATCATCAGCCCGACACAGGGACGATACGGCAACGTTTCGCGATCAACAGTCTTCTTAGCCATCTTGCCCTCGTTCCGGCCGTTGCTGGAAATTCGATACTGGGGAGGATCGCTAGCCTTTTTGCGGATCGATGGCCACCGCCGAAATCGGCACGATCTCGATGCCGCGCTTCTTGGCCTCGGTCACCCAGGTCGACACGGTGTCGACCGTCAGGTCGAAGGCCGAGCCGATGCCGACTGCAAAGCCTTTGGCGCGCGCGGTGGCTTCCAGCCCGTCGAGTTTCTTCAGGATGGCGCCGCGATCCTGCACGGCATCGATCGCCGTATCGCCGGAGACGAAGGGCACGCCGTCCTTCAACGCCAGGTCCGGCGCCAGGCTGCGTGCCGACGAGCCATCGTCGATATAGGCTAGGCCCCGCTTGCCGAGTTCGGCCATGAACGGCTCCATCGCCGTAGCGTCGGCGGAAAAGCGCGCGCCCATGTAGTTCATGACGCCGGTGTAGTTTGTCGTCCGCGACAGCGCCCAATGCAGGTTCTTCAAATTCTCATCCGCACTCGCCGCCACCGTCAGCGTGTTGCGGCCGGGGTTGATGTTCGGATAGTCGAACGGTTCGAGCGGCACCTGCATGACGATCTCGTGGCCGCCCTGCCGAGCCGCCTGCATCCAGCGGCCGATGCTGTTGCCTTGCGGCGCGAAGGCCAGCGTCACCTCCGCCGGCAGCTTGGCGATGGCCGCCTGGGTGCCTGTCTGCGAAACCGCAAGCCCGCCGATGACGATCGCCACGCGTGCACCACGCGCACCGGACCACGGCCGCGCATAGACGTCGAACGGCCGCCGGCCATCAGCGGCGCGGACGGGTAAAGGTCCGGTCTCACTGGCTTCGATCAGCGCCTTGTCGGGAATATGGGCGATCTTCAGGTTCTGGCCCATGGTTGACGGGTCGCGAATGACGATCCCCGCCTTGGGCGGGCCGTCGCCCTCCTCCGTCTGCACATGGATGATCTGCGGCCCACCGGTTTTGGCGGGCGCCTCCGGCTTGGCTGCGGCCACCGGAGCCAATGCGGCCGGCGCGGCAGCAGGCTCGGCCGCCGCCGTCACTTTCGGCGTCGAAACGGCGACCTCTTGCGGCTTGCGGAACGGCTTTTCCCTGAGCGCGATCGCACCGGAGACGCCGACCACCGCCAGAACGACCACGGTTGCCGCGATCGCGCCGGCGCTGACCTTGCCGGTCGCGCGCGGCGATCGGACGGTCTGTCCAAGGGGGCGTTCGATGTCCTTGCCTATGTCAGCCAAGCTGCATCCCCGGGCGCATGCTCCGAAGACGAAACCGCTTCGAAAAGACGTGCGCGAATTCATCAATCCTGGCGCACCCCTGGCGCCCGCAACCCAGGGCTTCGCCTTGCCCCGAATCAAACTGCCGGAACCTTTCGGTCCCGGCAGCATCGCATTGCTTCCATCAGGCGGCCAGACCTGTTGTCGGCCCCTGGCATCGGACCCAAAAGTGGAATCCGGTTTTGGGAAAATCCGATGCCAAAACATAAAACTGGAGCGGCGCTTGCGCCGCTCCAGAGCTTTACTGGTTGAGAACGGCCTTTTCCGGATTGGGCGGGAAAGCCGGATCGGTCTTCTGGCCGCGCAGCAGCTGCTCGGCATAGATGAGCTGCAGGTCGTCCTTCGGATCCGGCGGCACATAGGCTGCCGAGCCTGAACCGGTCGAGCTCTCGTCGGCGCCCTTGATATGGCCCTTGAGGTCGGATTCGCCGCGCGTCAGGTCCCTGCCCTGCAGTTCTGGCGGCAGCGGCTGGTCGACCTTGATGTCGGGCGTGATGCCCTTGCCCTGGATCGACTTGCCGGACGGCGTGTAATAGAGCGCCGTCGTCAGCCGCAGCGCACCATTTTCGCCGAGCGGAATGATGGTCTGCACCGAGCCCTTGCCGAAGGACTGCGTACCGACCACTGTGACGCGGCGCAGATCCTGCAACGCGCCGGCGACGATTTCCGACGCACTGGCCGAGCCACCATTGACCAGCACGATCATCGGCTTGCCGTTGATGTCGTCGACCTGCTTGGGCTTGGCGTCGAAACGGGTGACGTCCTTCGGATCGCGACCGCGCGTCGAGACGATCTCGCCGCGGTTGAGGAAGGCATCGGAGACGCTCACCGCCTGGTCGAGCAGACCGCCCGGATTGAGGCGCAGGTCGAGCACATAACCCTTGAGCTTGTCGTTCGGCACCTGCTTCTTGATGGTGTCGATGGCGTTCTCGAGGTCGTCATAGGTCTTTTCGGTGAACGAGGTGATCTTCATGTAGCCGATGTCGTTTTCGACCCGGAACTTGACCGCCTTGACCTTGATGATGTCGCGCACGACCGTCAGTTCGATCGGCTTGTCGGCGCCCTGGCGCAGGATGGTGAGCTTGATCGGCGTGTTGACCAGGCCGCGCATCTTCTCGACTGCGTCGTTGAGGGTCAGGCCGCGAACCTCCTCGCCGTCGATCTTGGCGATATAGTCGCCGGCCAGCACGCCTGCCTTGGCGGCCGGGGTGTCGTCGATCGGCGTGATCACCTTGACCAGGTCGTTTTCCATGGTGACCTCGATGCCGAGGCCACCGAACTCACCCTTGGTCTGCACGCGCATGTCCTGCGCCTGCTCGGCGTTCATGTACGAGGAGTGTGGGTCAAGCGAGGCAAGCATGCCGTTGATGGCGTTCTCGACCAGCGACTTGTCGTCGGGCGGCGTCACATATTGCGCCCGCACCCGCTCGAAGATATCGCCGAAGATAGCCAGTTGCTTGTAGGTCTCCGACCCTGCAGCGTTCGCCGCCGAGCCGGGTGTGCCATAAACAAGGCTCATGGCGGACGCGCCCATCAGCGCACCGGCAAACAGAAGCGACAGTTTCCGCATCATTTCACGTCCTTCCAGAAAAACGGTCCGCCCACCATGGGGCCGGATCGACGGGTTTTCCATCCTTGCGGAACTCGACATAGAGTTCCGGTGTGGCATTTCCATTCTTCGAAACCGAGGTGCTCGCCACCCGGGCCTCTCCCATCGCGCCGACCGGCTCTCCTGCGAGCACTGATTGGCCAGTCGCGACGCTGATTCTGCTCATCCCCGCCAAAACGACATGATAACCGTCGCCTGCGTTCAGGATCAAGAGTTGACCATACGAGCGAAACGGCCCCGCATAAAGCACATTCCCATCCGCCGGCGCGGTCACGATGGCTCCCGATTGTGTCGCAACCATGTCGCCAAGCATCACCGCCCCGTTACCGTCCTCGGCGCCGAATCGCCGTTTGATGCGGCCGGTCACCGGCAATGCGATCTGCCCCTGCAGCGCCGAAAAGGGTGCCGCTGCGGCAAGCCGATTGCCTTCCGGCACCGGCAGGGACGCCAATTCCGCCGGGGTCTCCGCCGGCGCTGATGTCTTGTCGCCGTCCGCCGTCTTCTGCTCGGCGGCCTTGGCCACGTCGGCCGCCTTGCGGCTCTTGTCGGCTTCGAGCGAGGCGATCAAGTCCTTCAGGCTGCCGGCCTTGGCGGCCAGCGCCTCGGACCGCTGCTTTTCAGCGCCCATTTGCGTTTGCGTGTCGGCTTCGAGCTTCTGCTTGGCCTCCAGCAGCATGCCGAGCCGCTTCTTTTCCGCTGTCTGGTCGCCAACCGCCGCCGTCAACCGCGCCCGTTCGGCCTCGATCGAGGCCGTCACCCGCGACTGCTCCTTGAGATCGGCCAGCAGGCTATCGGTCTGCTGGCGCAGTTCCGGCACCACGGCGCCGAGCAGGATGGCACTGCGCACCGACGACAGCGCGTCCTCGGGCTTGACCAGGATCGCCGGCGGCGGGTTGAGCCCCATGCGCTGCAGCGCGCCCAGCACTTCGGCCAGCACGTCGCGACGTGCCGCAAGCGATGTGCGGATCTTCTGTTCCTGGCCCTTCAGTCCTTCCAGCTTGGCGCCGATATCCTCGATGTCCTGGCCGAGTTTCTGCTCGGTCATCGCCGACTGGATCAAGGCGGCGGTGATCGAGGCATGGTCCTTCCTGATCGTCGCGATGTCGGCGGCGAGCTTGGCCAGGCGCTCGGACGACAGCGTGATCTCCTTCGAGACCTGTTCGTATTCGGCGCGGCTCTGGTCCGGATCGGGGGCAAGGTCGAGCGTGTTCTCGGCCCACACCGCATGCAACGACAGCACGAGCACCGCCGCCGCGATGCCGCAGCGCGCGCGCCATGAGGCCGTTCCTGATTTCCAGTCTTCAGACATTGAAGCCCGACTCTATGCGTGGCTTCGTTAACGAACAATCAACCATGTTCGAAAGCCCCCCTAAACGATGTTCGAGAGCCCCAATTGGCACAGTCTGGCGGCGCATTGGGGCGGAAATCCGTGCGGGTCGCGTCCATCCACCGGTTTACGACCGATGATAGGGATGGCCGGACAGGATGGTCGCGGCCCGGTACAGCTGCTCCCCCAGCATCACGCGCACCAGTTGGTGCGGCCACGTCAGCAATCCGAACGACATCACCAATTCTGCTTGATCGCGCAGCGGCTGATCGTGGCCGTCGGCGCCGCCGATGGCGATGACCAGCGCCTTGCAACCGCCATCGCGCAGCTGACCGATGCGTCCCGCAAAGTCTTCGGAGGAGAAATTCTTGCCGCGTTCGTCGAGCAAGATCAGTGCGGTGCCGGGCTGCAACTGCCCCTGCAGCTTCTGGCCTTCGTCGCGCCGGCGCTCGTTGGCGGTCTGCGCGCGCCCCTCGGCGATTTCAGCCACGCCGGCAAATTCGAGCCCCACCGCCGGGCCGCTTTTTGCAAAGCGCTCGAAATAGCGGTCGGCGAGCTGCTTCTCGGGGCCGGCTTTCATCCGGCCCACGGCATGAACTGATACCTTCATCCTCGCCTCTATAAGCCGCTAATGCATGTCACCCAATGGTGGGAACTGGTTTTGGGACATGCATCAAAACAAAGGCGGCTTAGTGGAGGGTCTCTTCCTCGAGGTCCGGCGCCTGCCACATCTTTTCGAGATTGTAGAATTCGCGGACTTCGGGACGGAAGACATGGACGATGATGTCGCCCGAATCGATCAGGACCCAGTCGGCGCCTGCCAGCCCCTCGACGCGCGCCGTGCCGAGACCGGCATCCTTGAGCGCCTTGAGCAGGTGATCGGCGACAGCCGAGACATGACGGTGCGATCGGCCCGACGCGACGACCATGTAGTCGCCGAGGCTCGATTTCCCCTGAATGTCGATTGAGACGATGTTTTCGGCCTTGGAGTCTTCCAGACTGGCAAGGACTGTCTTGATGGCGCGGGACACGGCGTCGTTTACGCTGATCCCGGCCGGCGAAGGCATGATATCGGCCTTCTTCCGCAGTGCTGTTCTCAGTGTATTTCCTTTCGCAGCAAGAACAACCAAATCACCCCCAAAAGCAGGTGACACCACTTAGATAGGCAGAGTTCCGTTGCAGTTTCAAGACGGCGCCCTGTCGCGCACGAACGTATTGTCGGTCCCGCGGTTCCACAGCATGCCGGAAAAGATCGGAACCCATGGCGCCTGCATGGGTTATCGGATCGCCCACCAACCGGATTTTCCCCATGCCCATCAACCCACAGAACACCCTTCTCACCGTGCAGGCCGCCCTTGCGCAACTCAGCACGCTGATCGTTTCCTACGCCTTCTCGGCCATCGGCGCCGTCATCCTCTTGGTTGTCGGCTATATCGTTGCCGGCCTTGCCGAGCGTTCAATCTCCGCTGGTCTCGGCCACATCCATGGCTTCGACGCGACGTTGCGGCATTTCTTCTCCAAGATCGTCCGCTATGCCATCCTGATCCTCGTCACCATCATGGTGCTCGGCCAGTTCGGTGTGCAGACAGCGTCGATCATTGCCGCCATTGGCGCCATCGGTCTTGCCATCGGCCTGGCGCTGCAAGGCACGCTGCAGAATATCGCGGCCGGCATCATGCTCCTGGCGCTGCGACCGTTCCGTATCGGCGAATCCGTCGAGGTCGGTTCGATTGCCGGCGCGATCGAGGAGATCGGCCTCTTCGCGACGAGGCTCAGGACCGCTGACGGCGTCTACATCCTGGCGCCCAATTCGACGCTATGGAACCAGCCGGTGCGCAACTACACGCGCAACGGCGTCCGCCGCGGCGACATCACGCTCTCGATCGGCTCTTGGAACGACATCGACCGCGCCCAGAAGACGCTGCTTGCCATCGCCACCACCGAGCGCCGGGTCAAGCGCGAGCCGGCGCCGATCGCTTTCGTCGCGACATTGGGTGAAAGCACGGTCTCCATCGCCTTGCGCTACTGGACATCGGCCGCGGATTTCTTTGCCACCCAGGCAGATCTCACCAAGCGCGCCAAACAGGAATTCGACGCGGAAGGCATATCGATCCCGCTTCCGCCACCTGAAGCGCCAGCGCCGGAAGCCCGCCGGCAATAAAGCATGATCCCGAAGGCGGCTTTCGGTTTTCGGAAAAGATCATGCTCTAGCTAATCAGTTGCCCCGGTTCCGGGGCTGCTCGTCCGGTCCGAAGGCGAGTTCGACCGGCAACGGCGCCTGCGCTGTCATCGGCGCGAAACTGCCGGTTTCGGCTGCGGGAACAGCCCGCGTCGTCACAACGCGCAAAAGCACGAACAGGCAGAAGGCGCAGGCGATGACGATCGCAACATAGATGAAGGCCTGCGTCCCGAAGACGGCCGACAGCGCGGTCACGATGCCGGGCACGATGAAGCCCGAAAGCGACCAGGCAAACAACAGCGAGCTGGACAGCGCCACCAAGTCGTCCTTGCCGGCGCGGTCGGCGGCATGCGCACTGGCCAGCGAATAGATCGATTCCGAGGCGCCATCCCAGACGATGTAGATCACCACCAGAACCGCCAGCGCGCCGCCATCGAACCCGAGCGCGAGCAGGCCGGCGACCATGGCGAGCGCCGCAGCGGCGATCAGCACATAGCGGCGGTCGGTTCGGTCGGAAATCCAGCCGAGCGGTATCTGCAGGATCAGCGTGCCGACCGGCATCGCCGAAAGCAGCAGGG
This sequence comes from Mesorhizobium sp. CNPSo 4670, assembly GCF_057784235.1. NCBI lineage: Bacteria > Pseudomonadati > Pseudomonadota > Alphaproteobacteria > Hyphomicrobiales > Phyllobacteriaceae > Mesorhizobium > Mesorhizobium sp. CNPSo 4670. The sequence goes on from NZ_JBWJFQ010000005.1 coordinate 307,357, forward strand.
CGACGTCGGCCTGGCTGTAGCCCTTGGCGGTGGCATGGATCGGCGCGAAGCCGGCGATCGACATCGACAGGCCGCCGACCGCAAGCATGCCGGCGACGCCGACCGGCGAAATCCGCCAGGCCCGGCCGAGCGCCACCGAGGCCGCTTGTGGTGGCGGCGGCTGGGCAAGCCTGGTCAACCCCACGGGCAGGATCGACAGTGCCGTGAAGACGATGCCGATCAGCGGCGCGTCCGCGGTTCTGATGTCGACAAAAGCCAGCGTCGCATAGCCGACGCCGAGACCGGCGACATAGGCGACGTAGAAGAACGCCATCACCCTGCCGCGGATGGCATTGGCAACTGCATCGTTCAACCAGCTCTGCGCGACGATGAACAGGCCGCATATGGCAAAGCCGTAAAGCGCGCGGGCAGCGATCCAGAGCAACGGATGCGGGCCGGCGCCGACCGCGGCATTGGCCAGTGCGATCAGCGCCGACAGCACCATGAAGGCGCGGGCATGGCCGACCCTTCGCACCAGCGGTCCGGTCAGGATGCAGCCGGCGAGGCCGCCGGCCGAAAGTCCGGTGATGATCAGGCCGGCCCAGGTCGGATCGAAGCCCTCGGCGCCAAGCCGGACCGGGATATAGGCAAACATCAGCCCATTGCCGACGGCGATCAGCGCCATCGATAGGATGACGCTGGCAATCGCGATCAGCGGCGTGGGCTCATCGCCTTGCCCGGCTTCGGTGCGGTGTTTCCTGGGAATAGACATGCCTGCTCAGGATTGCCCATGAAACGGGCAAAGGAAGCGATAAAAGCGACATCGCTGGGTGAGCGCCTCAACCCTTGGCCAGTCTGCGGATTGCGCTCGACGACAGCGACGAGCGCGGGCCGTGGATGAAGGTCCAGGCCGGCGCCTTCATGCGGGCGAGCCTTGGCGCATCCCCTTCGTCGACGCGGGCATAGTCGAAGGTCTTGGCGACGACCGATGAGAGGAACGACAGCGTCGCGCCCGGACGGTCGATGACGGCGATCGGGAAGGTCATGACGATCTCGCGCCAACGCTGCCAGCGATGGAAATCGCGCAAGCTATCGGCGCCCATGATCCAGACGAAGTCGACGCCAGGATTGCGCGCCTTGACCAGCGCCAGCGCGTCGGCGGTGAAGCGAACGTGATGCGCAGCCTCGAAGGCGGTGACCTTGATCTTCGGGTTCTTGGCGATCTGCTCCGAGAGCTCGAGCCGCTCGCCGAGCGGCGCCAGTTCGCGCGTACTCTTCAGCGGATTGCCTGGCGTCACCATCCACCACAACTGGTCGAGCGCCAAGCGTCTGAGCGCAATTTCGGCGACCAGGGCATGGCCGGCATGCGGCGGATTGAACGAGCCGCCGAACAGGCCGACGGCCAGCCCCTTTTGCGCATGCGGCATTTTTAGATAGCGGGAGGGTACGAGGTGCTCGGACTGCGAAGGCATGTGTCAGGCAACCCCCTCTGCCCTGCCGGGCATCTCCCCCGCAAGGGGGGAGATCAGCCGTTCCGGCGGAGGTGGCCATTTACACACGCTGGCGATTAGCGAAGGGAATTGCGACAGCCAATCTCCCCCCTTGCGGGGGAGATGTCCGGCAGGACAGAGGGGGGTGACTTGGCGCAAAGCCTCAGGCTCTAATGACGAAAAGCTTCAAGGCCTCACCTGTCCCGACCCGCGCACGCGGTATTTGAAGGAGGTCAGCTGCTCGACGCCGACCGGCCCGCGTGCATGCATCTTGCCGGTGGCGATGCCGATCTCGGCGCCCATGCCGAATTCGCCACCATCGGCGAACTGCGTCGAGGCGTTGTGCAGCAGGATCGCCGAATCGATCTCGTTGAAGAACTTTTCCACCGCCTGCGCGTCCTCGGCGACGATCGCCTCGGTGTGGTGCGAGGAGAACGTCTCAATGTGTTCGATCGCAGCCGCGACGCCATCGACCAGCTTCACCGCGATGATGGCGTCGAGGTACTCGGTCACCCAGTCGAGATCAGTGGCAGGCTTCGCGTCGGAGAATGCCTTCAGCACCTCGGCGTCGGCATGGATCTCGCATCCGGCCGCGCGCAAGGCGTCGAGGATCGGCACCAGATGCGTGGAGGCAACAGCCCGATCGACCAGCAGCGTTTCGGCGGCACCGCAGACGCCGGTGCGCCGCATCTTGGCATTGACGGCGATCTCCACCGCCATGTCGAGCTTGGCCGAACGGTCGATGTAGAGATGGCAGATGCCTTCGAGATGGGCGAAGACCGGCACCCGTGCCTCGGTCTGCACCCGCCCGACGAGGCTTTTTCCGCCGCGCGGGATGATGACGTCGAGCGTGCCGGCAAGCCCCTTCAACATCTCGCCGACGGCGGCGCGATCAGTGGTCGGCACCAGTTGGATGGCGTCTTCCGGCAGGCCGGCGGACTTAAGGCCCTCGACCAGGCAGGCATGGATGGCGGCCGACGAATTGAGCGAATCCGAGCCGCCGCGCAGGATCACCGGATTGCCGGCCTTGAGGCAGAGCGCGCCGGCATCCGCCGTCACGTTCGGCCGGCTCTCATAGATGACGCCGATGACGCCGAGCGGCGTCCGAACGCGCTCGATATGCAGGCCATTCGGCCGGTCCCATGCGGCGATGACGTCGCCGACCGGATCGCTGAGTTCGGCGATTTCCCGGATGCCGTCGGCCATGGCGCGGACGCGCGCCGGATTGAGCTTCAGCCGGTCCATGAAGGAAGCCGAAAGCCTGGATTGCTCGCCGTTCAAGACATCGATGGCGTTGGCGTCGAGAATATCCTGTTCCCGGGCGACGATGGCCTCGGCCATGGCAATAAGGGCGGCGTTCTTGGCGGCGGTCGCGGCGATGGCCAGCGGGCGGGCGGCAGCGTGGGCGCGGCGGCCGATATCGGCCATCAGCGCAACGGTGTCGTCCCCGGATTTTTCATGCAGCTTCAGCATGGCTCACCCTCCGCTCGATACTTCGTCACCAGCCCGTACCTGGTCACCAGCCACTACCTGGTCACCAGCCACTACCTGGTCACCGGCCCGTATTTGGTCACCGGAATGACTCACCACAAGGTCGTCGCGGTGGATCATCGCCGAACGCGCCTCATAACCGAGCACCGTTTCGATCTCGGCCGTCTTCAGGCCAGCGATCCTTACGGCATCGGCGGCATCGTAGGCAACCAGCCCGCGCGCGATCTCGCGGCCCTCGGGCGACAGGATCGCCACGGTGTCGCCGCGCGAGAAATTGCCGCTGACCAGCTTGACGCCGGCCGGCAGCAGCGACTTGCCCGACAGCAGCGCGCCGATGGCGCCGGCATCGACCGTCAGCCGACCGGCCGGTTCGAGCTGGCCGGCGATCCAGGTCTTGTAGCCCTTGACCGGATTGCTGCTCGGCCGAAAGAAGGTGGCGCGCTCGCCGCGTTCGATCGCCATCAATGGCGACAGCCGCGTGCCCGACGTGATGATCATCGCGGTGCCGGCGGCTGTGGCGATCTTGCCGGCATCGAGTTTTGTCCGCATACCGCCGCGCGACAGTTCGGACGCGGCGGCGCCCGCCATCGCCTCGATGTCGGGCGTGATGCGGTCGACCACCGGAATGAACTTTGCGCCGGGCTCCCGCGCCGGCGGCGCCGTGTAGAGCCCGTCGATATCGGAAAGCAGCACCAAAAGGTCAGCGCCCATCATGGTGGCGACGCGCGCGGCCAGCCGGTCATTGTCACCATAGCGGATTTCGGAGGTCGCCACGGTGTCGTTCTCGTTGATGACCGGCACCGCTTTCATCTTGAGCAGCGTCGAGATCGTCGCCCGTGCGTTGAGGTAACGGCGGCGCTCCTCGGTGTCGCCGAGCGTCAGCAGGATCTGCCCAGATTTCAGGCTCCCTCTGCCGAGCGCTTCCGACCAGGCGCCGGCGAGCGCGATCTGCCCGACGGCGGCTGCCGCCTGGCTTTCCTCGAGCTTCAGGGCCCGCTTGCCCAGTCCAAGGATGGTGCGGCCAAGCGCGATGGCGCCGGACGACACGACCAGGATTTCAGCCCCGCCCTGGGCCAGCACGGCAATGTCGTCGGCGAGCGAGGCCAGCCAGTCGCGCTTCAGGCCCGTCGCGCGGTCGACCAGCAGCGCCGAGCCGATCTTCACGGTGATGCGCCGGTATGTCTTCAGCGACTGCATGGCCTTATTTGTCCCAGCGCGTCTCGACCGGGGCCGAGATTTGCGCCCGCGCCTCGCCCACCACCGCCATCAGCGCCCGCAGCACCGCCTCGACGCCTTCACCGGTGACCGCAGACAACAGCATCGGCGCCCGGCCAGCGGCACGCTTCAGCGAGGCGACCTTCTTCTTGCGCGCATCGGCGTCGAGCGTGTCGACCTGGGAAAGCGCGACGATCTCGACCTTGTCGGTCAGGCCGTTGCCATAAGCATCGAGTTCGGCGCGCACGGTCTTGTAGGCCTTGCCCGGGTTTTCCTCTTGCGCCGAGACCAGATGCAGCAACACGCGTGTGCGTTCGACATGGCCGAGGAAGCGGTCGCCGATGCCGACGCCCTCATGCGCGCCTTCGATCAAGCCCGGAATGTCGGCGATGACGAATTCGCGCGCGTCGATGCGGGCAACGCCAAGACCGGGATGCAGCGTCGTGAACGGATAGTCGGCGATCTTGGGCTTGGCCGCGGTCACTGCAGCGAGGAAAGTCGACTTGCCGGCATTGGGCAGCCCGACCAGCCCGGCATCGGCGATCAGCTTCAGCCGCAACCAGATGTTGAGCTCTTCGCCCGGCAGGCCGGGATTGGCACGGCGCGGCGCCTGGTTGGTCGAGGTCTTGAAATGCTGGTTGCCGAAGCCGCCATTACCGCCCTTGGCCAGCAGAAAGCGCTGGCCGACCACGGTCAGATCACAGATCAGGGTCTCGTTGTCTTCCTCGAACACCTGCGTTCCCGCCGGCACTTTCAGCGTGACATCGGCGCCCTTGGCGCCGGTCATGTTGCGACCCATGCCATGGACGCCGGTCTTGGCCTTGAAGTGCTGCTGATAGCGATAATCGATTAGCGTGTTCAGCCCGTTGACCGCCTCCAGCCAGACATCGCCGCCACGGCCGCCATCGCCGCCGTCCGGTCCGCCGAACTCGATGAATTTTTCGCGCCGGAACGACACCGAACCGGCGCCGCCGTCACCGGAGCGTATGTAGACTTTGGCTTGATCGAGAAATTTCATGGGCTGTGCAGTTTCTGCTAGTGGCTTTGCGGCATTGCTCTAAATCTAGCGCCTTGCTCTAAACCAAGGCGCGGCGAAGGGCGAGGCCGTTTTATGACAATGGCCGCTTGGGACCGGCTGGAGAGATGTCGGAATGAAGCTTGTAACCTACAACGTCCAGTACGGCATCGGCCTCGATGGGCAGTACGATGTCGGTCGCATCACTGACGCCGTGCGCGGCGCCGACGTGATCGCGCTGCAGGAGGTCACCCGCAACAATCCCCGGAATGGCGGCCGCGACATGGTCGCCGAGATCGGCGAGGCACTGCCCGACTATTTCGCCGTCTATGGCAGCAATTTCGAGGCCAATATCGGCTCGCGCATCGACAACGGCCGCGCCATCACCACGACCTTCCAGCTCGGCAATATGGTGCTGTCGAAGACGCCCATTCATCTGTCGCGCAACCTGCTTTTGCCGCGCAGCCGCAGCTTCGAGATGATGAATTTCCAGCGCGGCGCGCTGGAAGCGCTGATCGAGACGCCGTTGGGTTTCATCCGCTTCTATTCCATCCATCTCGATCACCGCAGCCCGGTCGAACGCGCCAGCCAGATTCAATTCCTGCGCCGACGCCTGCTGAACTATGCGCTCGAAGGCGGCGCCTTGTCCGGCGTCGCCGAGATCGGCCTGCCGGAATTGCCGCACCCCGAAGCCTTCGTCGGCATGGGCGATTTCAACATGCTGGCCGGCTCACCCGAATATGTCGAACTCGCCGGCCGGCCCGACCACGAATTCGGCATGCCGTTGACCGCCGACTTTGCCGTCGATGCCGCCTTGCGCCTCAACGTCAACGGCGACGATCTGGTCAGCTGGGTCGACCCCAAACAGCCCGCCAACGCCAGCCGCCACAAGCGCATCGACTATGTCTTCACCAGCGCTTCGCTGGCCAAATCGCTGAAGCGTCTGTGGGTCGACCGGCAAGCCGTCGGTTCGGACCACCTTCCGGTGTGGGTCGAACTAGGCTGACTTTTTCAAACCTGTGATTTCGATGTGACGCGAGGTGCGTCGAGATTCAGGTCAGGCCGACCCGAGAATGGTGGCTTCCGAGAACCGGAGCGGAGCGTACTTAAAGTACGTGAGCACCGGAAGCGCAGGAAACCGCCATTCGCAGGCCGGCCTCACCTGAATATCGATACACCTCAAAAATGCACCCAGTTCCTGAGGCTGGTCCAGGTCTTCCGGTCGAGGCGGTAGCGCTCGACCGGCACCTGGCCGGCGACGATCGAGTTCAACATGCCCTGGCCGGCATACTGGAAGCCGCACTTGTGGATCACCCGGCGCGAGGCCGGATTGATGACTCGCGTCGAGGCATGCAGCACCTGGATCGACGTCTTCTGGAAGGCGAGGTCGACCAGCGCATGGGCAGCTTCGGTCGCATAGCCCTTCTTCCAGTGCGGCTCGCCGATCCAGTAGCCGAGTTCCAGCCCGCGATCGGTGGTGTTGAGACCGGCGCAGCCGACAAAGGTGTCGGTGCCGGCCAGCGTCAAGGCATAGGCGATGCCGGCACGGCGCGACTTGGTCATGGCAAGGAAGGCGCGTCCCTCGGCTTCGCCATAGGGATGCGGCATGCGGGCCAGCATTTCGGCGACATGACGGTTGTCGGCAAGTTCGACCAGTTGCGGGATGTCGTCTTCGCGGGGCGCCCGCATCACCAGCCGCTCGGTGACCAGGACCGGGCAGTCTATCGCGTAACTTTCGTCTTCGGTGTCTTCCGCTTCGGCAACCATGTGAAAGTCCTCCAGGCCAAGAAAAAGGGGAGATGGAAACCCATCTCCCCTGATCCTTTTCCTGGCTTTGCCAGACACCGGTTCCCGAGATGGGCGCCGGTGTTCTAGTGCGGAACCGGCTACTCCGCGGCTTTGGCAATCGGGTTGACCGATACGTAGGTTCGGCCGTTGGCTTTTTTGTTGAACGTCACGGCGCCGGTCTCGAGCGCGAAAAGGGTATGGTCCGTGCCCATGCCGACATTGACGCCGGGATGCCAGGTCGTGCCGCGTTGACGAATGATGATGTTGCCCGGGATGACGGCTTCGCCGCCGAACTTCTTCACGCCCAGACGCTTGGAATGCGAGTCGCGACCGTTGCGCGACGAGCCGCCAGCTTTCTTGTGTGCCATCTAACTAACTCCGTTGCGCCGCAAGGCGCCTAAAAGGCCTTATGAACGCGTTCGCGTTCCGTTTCAAGTCCGATTCCGGCGACCTTATCGCCAGAAGATTATTTCGCCGCCAATTCCTTGGCCTGCTCGCGCCAGTCCTTGATCTGGTCGGCGCTGAAGGGCATGTGCTCGTCGATCTTGGCGACATCCTTGTCGGTCAGCTTGGCGAGCTGGGCGAAGGTGATGATGCCCTGCTCGGCGAGGTCCTTGGCAGCGACCGGGCCGATGCCCTTGATCACGGTCAGGTCGTCCGGCTCGCCCTTCGGCGCCTTGAACAGCGGCGCTGCCGCGGTCTCGGCGGCCTTGGCCTTGGGTTCCTTCTTCGGCGCGGCTTCCGCCTTCGCTTCGGTGACGGCCTCTGCCTTGGCTTCCTTCTTCGGCGCCTTGACGGCTGCCGTCTTCGTCGGCTTGGCGCCACCCAGCAGGATCTCGGAGATCCGCACGGTGGTCAAAAGCTGGCGATGGCCGATCTTGCGGCGCGAATTCTGCCGGCGGCGCTTCTTGAAAGCGATGACGGTGCGGTTCTTGCCCTGCTCGACGACCTCGGCGGTGACCACCGCGCCATCGACGAACGGCGCGCCGAACGTGACATTCTCGCCCTCGCCATGCGCGAGAACGTGCCCGATCTCGACCATATCGCCGACGTTGGCTTCGACTTTTTCGATCTTCAGGAGATCGTTGGCGGCAACGCGATACTGCTTGCCACCCGTTTTAATGACTGCGAACATTTTTTGCCTTTCGCTGTTCGGTCGGCCTTGATGAACCGCCTCTGGCGGTTCGGCCGTCTTTTTGTCAGTCTGCGGGTTCAAAAAACAAGCGGCGCGGAAGAAACCTCCACGCCGATTGCGCGCTGTCCCTAACCGAAGGTTGGGTGCAAGTCAAGGCGAAGCCGTTGCCGAGGCGGTTATTAGCTCGGCAAGCATCTCGCCATGTCGACATGATCGCACGGCGTTGCCGTCGTCGGGAGGCAAGCTGCGTCGGGTGCACGGACATCCGTTCGGGCTCGACCGCAGACACCAGTGCAAATCCACCGCTTGTCCAGGAAGCCAAATAACTCGCGGATTGGCCTTGTAACCTGCCCATTCAGCCGTTATCTAGTGCGCCGCGCCGGCAACGGCCGACCATGACCGCGGAGAGGTGGCAGAGTGGTCGAATGCACCGCACTCGAAATGCGGCATGGGTGCAAGCCCATCGGGGGTTCGAATCCCTCCCTCTCCGCCAGATTTCTCGCCTAACGGATTGATTTTATAGAATAGTTGTCGGCGCCGTTTGCCTCCTTCCCAATGCGTTTCCCAAGGAAACCGCAACCGAAGGAGACTGGATAATGCACCGATTTTCTGACCAGACTGAAGGCCCGATCGTTGGGAGGTTCTCTCGTCGCGGCCTATTTGTTAGCGCGATCGCGTCTGTTCCCGGCATAGTCGCTACTACCGCTTTGGGAGCGGCTTCGACGCTTCCCGCTACCCAACCGCAGGAACACATAGCGGAGCGCGTGAGGCGCCTCGCCAGAGAACTGGCAGACGCGATGAACGAATGGAATGCTGACATCGGCGGCGCATGGAAAGCGCACGTCACGCCGCCGGCTCCAGAGCGCACCCGATCGAATTCGAGAATTTGGACGAGCGGCCTACTCCTGCAGAGGCGGTGCAAAAGCAGGCCAATGTGCTGGCGCATTCAATGACGAAAATCCACGGCAGTTGGCGGGTTACCGTCGACCATGAGCACGGGTTTGCCCTGATCGTTCAGGATAGGAGTCGGGCATCATGAACGCCCATACGTCCATTCTGAAGCCCCTTGGCATGCCAAGGGCATGGACCCGCGCGAATGGCGCCAGTCGGTCGAGAAGCGCCTGAACGACCTCCTGGACCGTGCCATGTCGCTGATCACAGCCCTTGACCTGATGGAAGTCGATTGCGACCTTGAAGATACGGCCGACGACGAGCCGTCGCTTGGCTGGGGACATCGCGGCGGGCAGTAATTCCTGTCTGGCACCGCGCCAAACCTCTCGCACGGCAACACGACCGACCTGGAGCTCGACAACTGCGACGACGAGTGCGGTGGTCACTTGGAGGGGTACTGTCCAGGAGACCATGGCGAAACAATTATGTGGCCCGATGATCTGGAATCTCAGGAAGTTCTCGTGAGGTCGGGGCTATGATCGCGCTCAACCCGAAATATCCCGGTTCCGAAGCGGTCGACGAACTCGACCATGCTCTAGACCTTATGCGGGTGGCCCGGCTGGCTATCTGCGCCATGAAGCGGACCCGTCCAACGTCGACGAGAAAGATATGGCCTCGATCGGCTACGTCCTGATCTACGCCATGGATATCCTAAAGCCGGTGCGGGAGTTGTTGGACCGCGGCGTGGCGGATGAGACCAAAGCCGCCGTCAACCACGCGCCCGGCCGAGCCTGATCCATTTCGCACGCGAAACGATGGCCCGCTGCCTCACGGATAGCGCAGAGCTTGGAATTGGGAGTCGCATCAACAACTTAGGGGGTCGGAAGCCGGGAGCCAGCCATGGAAATGAAGAAAATAGATGATTCGGCGCAGCGTGCGCAGGAGAAGCCGGGGTTGCGCCCGATCCCGCCTCTGAACACGAAGATTTCTCCGGAAACGCGAGAAGTTCTCAAAAAAATCGATGCGAATATGCGAACGGCCGAGCAGAAGAGCGGGCACCTTTTGGTTGGGTGAATAGCATATGGTCGGTGCGGCTAGGGGAGGGCCAACCCGCGAATGGCGATATCAGCAATTTTGCTGGACGCAACCGGCTGGACGCAGATAACGGAAATTCTCCAGGCTGGACAGGCAAACCCGAACATCACGGGCAACATCGTGCGCCATCTTCGCGCTCTCGGTGCGGAGAGTGTCTTGGTCGAGGACGAATACCTCGACCGCGATTTCACCGAGGCGTTCGCTGCCTATTATGCGCGCCTTTTCAAACGACACACAAAGCTGTGTAAGAGAGCCCATTTCTTTCGTGGAGATCTGTCCCCGGTCATAAGCCTGGCTTCGGCTACGCAATTGGCGATCCAACTGCACGAACGCCAACCTGACTACCTCGGATACGTTGTGCTTCGACCATCCATGAGGCACCTCTGGCGCAAGCAGTGTTGCAAACGCCAGATCCGCCAGCAGGCTACGAACATCACACGTTGGTACGAGCAACGTACGAAGCTCACATTCTCGGTGCAGAGTTTTCAGTAAATGCTCTTCCGATGACGCAGCAAGATCAACGGATAGGTGCCTGCGCCCAAGCGGCGATTTGGACGGCAAGCCGTCATTTTCACGCCCGGCATAAGGGCCCATGGATTTCCACTGTAGGGATCACTGAAGCGGCTACCTGATATCAAAAAGCAATACTCAAAGAACCTCGGCCAATCTGAAGCGCTTGGCGACCAATTCACTGGCGGAATTGCGGCAAATACGGTTATCGCTAGGACATACCTCACGTACGGGTGGAAGTACAAACACCGCATCCTGAGAAATAACCTTACGGAATCTACGAAGCTAATCGCTCGCTCAACCGAGTTGCCGAAATATGTATGGGTCACTGAATTTGGAACGCTCGCTTCATTCTCTCCAGTAGATAAGTACCACAGACGAATTTTTGCGCATTGCGTCGTGGACGCAACGGCTAAGAATATGGGCGATGACAGCCGCCTGTTTTTCCACGCGCCGGGGATGGGCAATCAGCCGTTCGCATGATCCCGCCGATCCCAATGGGACATACAAGCAGGATACTGCAGTTATCCAGGACGATAGAGCGTACTATCCAAAGCTCCGCGGAAATCTCGACTTCCAAGGATACTAGGAGCGCGCCCTTACGGGGGCGAAGCTCGCGCGATGCTGGTCGTGAGAGTGGGGGCAATTGTAGTCGGGCACGCGCCTCAGATGTTCCTCTCGATATGAGCCTCGATCGGATTTGGGCGCCGTAGCTCAAATCTTTTAGCTGCCATAAAGGTCAGCACGATAGCTGCCGCTATCGATGCAATGACGGTGGTAGTAAGGGCTAGACTTCTCACAATCTTCACTACCGCCGTTTCACCTTCGGCGTGATCTCTTCGACCCTCACCTTGTCGCCAATCTCCTTTGCTAGGGCGAACGCCTTTTCCTTGTCTTTCGTCGTCGGCACTGTCCGCCAATGCGGCTTCTCGAACACGCTGACGATGTAGGTTGTGGCTGGCTTGTCGTTCATCTCGTCCCCCAAGCCGTAGAGTAATGGCCGGTGCAGCTGGGGCTCTTTGGGGCTCTACGGACACACCGGCCACTGCGGGTTTGGATCGGACGTCCCCTCCCGCTCTGCCTAAACTATAGGCACATTAGCGGTAGCTCAACTAAACTAAAGTCCCCCTAACCGTCCCTCTCGAACGTCGGCTTCCAGTCGCGGTTGCGTCTCGCGTTGATGCCTTCGTAATCAGGAATGACTGTGAAAAACACCGGGCGCCGATCGCGGCCAGCGGCCCTGCACGACGAGCAGCCAAACAGCGCGACCAGGTCCCAATGCATGGACCCGTGATCGGGGCCGAGCTTGTCTATCAGCGCCTGGATGTCGAGCTTTGTCATTTTGCAGCACGCCGGATGCTCGCAATTGACGTACATCGTTTCGCGGGCGGCCAGGGTGTCGGCAATGGTCTTGCAGTACGATTTCTGGACGGGCTTCTAGCGCGCCCCCTTCACCCTCATCCTGAGACCGTAAACACTGCCGGTGGCGGTGATAAAGAGCAGATCGTTATCTTTGCCACCAAAGGTCACGTTTGTCGTCGTCTCGGGTACGTCGATTTGTTCGATCCTCTTTCCCGTTTGATCGAATACAGCCACACCAATCTGGGTGAGATAGACGTTGCCCTTAGAATCGATGGTCATGCCGTCAGAACCGAGTTTGCAGAAGACGCGTTTGTTCGTGAGCTCGCCATCTGGCTGGATATCGTAGGCATAGGTCCTACTCGCGCCGTAGTCCCCCACGTAAAGCAACTTGCCGTCGGGCGTGCCAATGATGCCGTTGGGTTTCATCAGGTCGGTCGTGACACGCGTGACGGTCTTGTGGTCGGGCGTGACGAAGTAGACGTTTTGGCCCTCCACCCGCGTGCTGCGGTCGTGATATGAATCGAAATCAGGGTCGGTAAAATAGATGCCGCCGTCCGGACGAATCCACAAGTCATTCGGGCCGTTGAACACCTTGCCGTCGAAGTTCGTCACCAGCACCGTAACCTTCTTGTCGGGCGCAATGGACCATAGTTCGCCCTTATCGGGGGCGACGGCGATGAGATTGCCGACCTTGTCGAAGTAAGTTCCATTCGCGCGTCCCGCTGGCTTGAGCCAGTCGGAGAATTTCCCGTCTACCGCGCTCCACTTAACGATACGATCGTTCGGGTCGTCGGTGAAGAATACGTTGCCATCAACATCCGCTGCCGGACCTTCGGTGTATCCATAACCTTCGCCCAATTTTTCCAACTTTGCACCAGGCGCGACGACGGAGGAATCGGCCGCGAAGGTGGAACCCGTTGTGAGCAACAGAACGCCGAGAAGTGCGCAGACGCAACCGAATGCTCTCATGAGCGGAAGGTTCGGCCAAAATTGGAAATTTTCTGCGGCGTCAGCAACCAGAAATCTTGTCATGTGACGATTTCCTCTCAGCATTCGCAAGTCTGGCGGCGCCAGCGACAATTCAATGACATACACGAGTTAACTGGTCTTCTGAATAGGGCGAATCGGAGTCGCGGAATTTTCAAAACGTCCGTTGTCGGCTTGAACTTCCGCACGATGAATTTGACCAGGATATCCGAGATCCACATGGCGGAGACGCCGATCAGGGAGGCGGTGGCGGTCCGGTATCGGGGGAAGCCGACCGAAGAGTCTGGCGTGCGTCCTGGCGCTTCCCTGTGGCCCCGATGAAGGGATCGTTTGACCTTTGCCCCGAGAAAGCGTGAGGCTCAGTAAACCCAGAGACGACGAGTGAAGCGATGCGAATTAGAGCCATGACCGAACAGGACGTCCCTGCCGTATCGAAGCTGCTTGGCGAGTCCTGGCACCGCACATATGGGCCTATCGCAGGTCTGGCGGAAACGGCCAAGATTTCGGACGTCCATCATGCCCCGCAGCGGCTCCTGGAGGAACTGGCGGACACCAACAAGATGGCGTTCGTTGCGGAAAGGCCGGATGGGTCTCTCGCCGGCTATGCGATGGCTGAGATGGATGCGGAAGGCGACGTCATGCTCGACCGCCTGCACATAGAAAAAAGTGAGTTCGGATCCGGGTTGGCGGCCGACATCCTTCACGCCGTTCTTGCGGCCCATGTCGGCATCCCGAGCATCGCGCTAGAAGTGCTTGAGGGCAACGATCGGGCGCTCGCCTTCTACCGCAAGCACGGTTTTGAGATTGTCGATCGCAAGCCTGCGTCCTATGGCGCGGAAGGACGCATGTCGATCATAATGCGCAAGCTGTTGCCTCGCTCGTGACACGCTTGCCAAGCGAAGCAAAAAGGGGGCTCGCATGGAAAATGAGCAGGTCAGCACTTTCAAAGACGGCGTCAACTACATCAACTGGGACGTCCTGCGTAAGAAGCGCTTCGCCCAAAATGTTGTGCCGCCGCGGCCGCCAGACTGGCCCGACAAGGTAACCCCCGTCAGTATCTCCGGATAGGGGCTTATCGGGATCGACGAGAAGACGAACGAAATGTTCTGGGACGGCAAGCGGCTCATTACCGAGAAGCGATTCACGGATTTTGAGCGCCGCCTGGCAATTGTCGGTCTTATTATTGCTGGCATCGGCGTCGCGGCAACTGTGGTTCAGGCATGGGCCGCCGTTGCTTCTTTGCCCTTAGTCTCGACCCAGAGGGGGCCCGCGCCACGGAGGGGACCAGATGACGCGGGCCCTGCTGATGTTTGCCCACCAGCCTTGCGACGGAGCCAAGCAGCGGCATCCGAAGCGCTAAATCAACTATTCGAAACCGCTAATGTTCCATCAAGCCGGCGGCTTCCGCTAACGCCGGCGTCATGGTGGACAATTGCATCCAGGATCGCTTCATAAACGCTGCCCGTGTCTTCCTCGATCTCGTTGCTGCTGATGCCTACGGCCTTGGCATCGGCGAAAAGCTTCTGGGTCAGTTCGGCAACCGAGATGACATCTGCACCAGCCGTTTTGGGGACGTTGTTTGAAATCCACTTGTCGAGGAAGTCGGTTGCCGCGTGTGCTCATCCAAACCATCCGAACGTGAGGCTAACCATCGCCACCGCGATCAGAATTGAAAGCGGCACGGCAGCGATCAGCCCCGCTTCTAAAAAACGTGTTTCTTTGTCACTGAACATTAGGCGCGCCTTATGCGTGCTTCGGGAATGCTAAGAAGCTGCGAACCCCGATTCGGTTCCAAGGAAGCTCACGGCGGGCTTGATTAAGAGGCGAGATAAGGCGGATTAGTTGTTCGTGCGGCTCTAGTGCCTCGGATTCAACAGTTTGGCCTCACGCATCAGCGATGACCGTTGGGACTCCCCTACTTCCCGGCGTCGGACAAGAAAAGCGATAAACGCTACCGCTGGTTCATTCGCAACCACGCGCATCATTGCTTCGAACTTGATGCCATGGATCCGCGCGTTCTTCGCGAGTGTGTGGAGCAGGAGATCAAAGGGCTGATAGAGCCGGAAGCCTGGGCGCGCTGTGAAACAGTGAACGCGGCCGAGCTCGAATCCCTTCAGACAATCCTTTCGGGCTGGAGGGCGGCATGACCGATGTTGCATCGATGAAAGTCTATATCGGCACCGAGACGGCTCTCACCGGCCACCTTACGGCCGAGGAGTTCGGCGCCTATGAGCGGTTGCGCCGCCACTACTGGCAGCATGGCAGCCTGCCTCGTGACGAAGCTCGTCTAATGCGTGTCAGTGGCATCGATCCCGAGAGGTGGCAGGCAGTCGCCAAGACCATCGGTCCATTGATGTCGGATGGCCTTCGTCGCCTTGACGAAGAGCGATCTGAGGCCGCTTCCAAGCGCGAAAGGAAGGTGACTGCCGGCAAGAAAGGCGCCGAAGCGAGATGACAAATCGATAGCAGGACCAATGCGCTTGCCAATGGCACAAACATGGCAACCGCATCGGATACGATGGCAGACGTATCGTTTTGCCAATGGCCATCAGCATTAGCATCAGCATCAGAAAGTTCTGCTCCGGATAGAAAGGAAGAAGAGTTAGCGCTTACGCGCGCGAGAGAGCCGAACGTCATGACCATGTCGATGGCAGAAGCGGCTGGCATCTGCAGAAGACCGGCGCGCCAAAGCTAAGGCGGGCATGTGATGAGAGCCTATCGCACCGACCAATGGCCGGACTCAGCGGGTGTCGGGGTCGATCTTCACCAAGCGGTCTGCCGCCTCCACCGCAGTTCGTATCCTAGTCCGCAACGCGAGATTTTCGGCAAGCATTTTTTCTGTGCGTTCGAGAGCGACCTCGGTGCGGTGGATGCGCTCCTCATCATCCGCTTTCACGTCAAAGTTCGGGTTCGGGATCACGGAACAACCTCGCTATGCTGGTTTGAGCTACAGGCAAGGGAAACCATCTCCCGGCTGTGTAGGTTCCGTCACAGTTGGCTACAGCCTGTCACACGTCGTCGCCGGGTGGTTGCCATGAGCAAATGGCTCGCCGTCGCGGGGACGGAATCACATGCCGAGCGTCTCAATGCTTCCGGCGGGCCGAACAGTCTCGGCGAGTGTTTCCGCTGCTGCCTGGACCTTGTCGGCCGCTTCGCCGACCTTATCGAAGCGCTTCAGCATTCGTTCGTGGATCATCGTCAACCGAGCGGCATGGTAAATCACGCTGCGCTTGTGTCCGTCAGAGTTGAGCGGTTCGAACAACATCATGGCGCCAAATCCTCAATGCGCGCTTGTTGGAACGATCTTCGTCATGCGCGATCTTGCTTCGGTCACACGCCGTTGCCCGGCTCGTATCCGGCCGCAAAGCGCGAGATTGACGGCAACGCCACAGTCCTCGTCCAGCATTTCTTCGGCGCTTTCGAGGGCGAGTTTCGCTCGGGAAACGCGCTGCCTGGCCCTAGCCATTTCCAAGGTCAGAAGGTCGGCCGCTATCCCGTGACCGTGGGGTTCCAAGGTGTACATCATGAAGTGCTAACACATGGCGAGGCGGTTGGTTCCCTGCCGTCGAGCTACGGTTGCTCGCCGCAGCGTCGGCCGATGACCATGAGGGGGGCGAGGTCCAAAATCGCAGCACCGTCGCCAGCGCCGACCGTACAAAACGCAAATTGTTACGGCTTAGCGAAGGAACGGAGCCGACCGGTCGGCGCCTTGCTTGTAATCGAATTCTTGACGTCCTCCCCGTCAGATCGCTGTCAGGCCTTAGGCAAGTGAGCGGCGCCGAATGCATGCGGCGTCATAGGCAGCGGCAGCGCCAAGGCACCATGCCGCTCGTGCTCGACATCGACCAGGTGAACCTCTCGGCCTTCCTGGTGCTCGCCGGCTACTTTGGCCGTAACCAGTCAGAAGACCGCGCAGCGATCCGAGAGGCGGCCGAGAAATGGGTTGCCGCGGCGACGTCTCCGCAGGTCTTCGAAAGTGTGACGCTGTCACGCCGCGCAATTTCCGAAACAGGTATGATTCCCAAAATCGCCTGAACGGACCGACATGGCCAAACGCAAGCCGAAACCGCCCGCTTCCGAAGTGCTCCCGGCGCAAGTAATCCAGCCGATAGTCGTCGACGCGAAGGCGATCGAACTCGGGAAGATCAAGGGCCGACTTACTGAGTTGGACAAGGCTCGGGCGAAAGCCCAAGCCAAGCTTCCGCGTTTCAACAGCGACACCAGCGACGAAACCCTGACGACGGTATTGAAGCAGGCGCTGAAGGTCGTCGAGAACGAGCGCCTGCACCTCATGGCGCGGCAATTCCAGATCGAAAACAACGTCGATCTATACACGAACAAGTCGGACGAACCGGCACCGAAGGCGATGGCAGAATGGTCAATAAAGGGCCTCGCGCAACCTGAGTATCCGAAGGGTGCTCGCTTGGCGGGCAACGATGAACTCCTCGACGAGCGACGGCAGGCGTTCGACCACTACTGCGTCGACATGCTCGCCAAAAATGCTTCCGAAGATGGCTTTTCGCCTGATAGCGAAGTCGACCTCGAGAGCCTCCTGATCGTGAGAGCTGAAGCCCTGGCAGCGCTCTTTTGGGAACCTCACAGGTTCATGGAACTAGAAGACCGCGTCCAGATCATTGAGAGCGTGGCCGAAACGCGGTTCAACTATTCTGAGCGGCGCCTTACCGACATTGCTGCAATCGGGGCGAGCAAATCAGAGCAGTTGGAATCGCGTGTTTCCGAACTCGAGGCTCATCCCCTCGGGCCACAGGTCGCCGATCTTGAGCAGCGGGTGTCGGATGTGGCTGCGCTAAGGGCGAACGCCCGCGCGGCCATTGAGCAGCGCGTCGCCAGCCTGGAGTCAGATCAACGCGTCCGCGACCTTGAGCAGCGACTGGTCGACGTCGCCGCCCTTCAGGGCAGCACCTCAGCCGGGCTGCAACAGCGTCTGGCAGACGTGGAAACGAAAGCCTTAGAGGTCGAAAATTCGGCGAGGTCGAGCATCGCATCGTGGACCTTGAGCTCAAATCCCGTGTCGTGAAGAGCGTGACGAACGTCGTCGGATGGGACGGCGCCGGTCGCATCACCAGAACCGAAAAACTGGAGGGCTAAGGCGAATTCATAGACGCCGTCACCAAGCTCGCAGAACTCGAGTCGCGGCTAGTCGACGTGTTGGAGGGGAGCTCGAAGACGACGGTCGGTTCGTCGTCAGGCGCTGGGCGAGGGAAGGCCGCATACTCCTCGAAACACGCAGCCAGACGAGGGTGCCGATCTACCGCGGGGTCCACGACCATACGCGGACTTATCTGCCAGGCGACATGGTCAGCCGCGGCGGTTCGCTGTGGCACTGCGATGTCGAGTGCAGCGGTTCCTTCAACGGCGATAGATTCACGTTGGCTGTCAAAAAAGGACGGGATGGCGCGCAATGACTGAAGCAGAGCGACAGGAATTCAAGGCGCGGAAGGCGGCCTTTATCGAGGCGCTCTTCCGCAAGCTTTTCAGCGAACGCAAGGCCGAAGCGCATCTCGCAGAGATAGCCCGCCGTGCCGAACGCGAACGGGAACTCTGGGAACGCGCTCACGCGCCTGCCGAAGCCAGCCAGGAGGTGCCTACGGATGGATGAGATGTGGATCCCCGCCGAGGCCGCCGCCGAGGTTGACGAGTTGGTGGCGCTGAATCTGAAGCACTTCGAGCCGAAGCTCCGGCAGGTACTCGGCCGCGATCTGAACAAGGTGGAACGGCGCAAGCTCTACGTCACGCTGCTCCACCATTTCTCCGCGAAGGTTCAGGTCGCGCCTCCCGATACACGGTTGCAGTGAATGCCGATGCGTTCCGCCCCGCACGCATCGACTATGGCGACGGCTGTCGAACCCAGGACGGCGGCGGCCGTCGCCGACCATTGCACCAGACCAGGGGGGTGGTCGAGAATCGAAAAGCGAAACGGGTGCCCAGACAGCTCCGGAGTCACGGAGACTCCAGGTGCGCGCGCCGATGAATGTCTAGAAAATCAGGAAGGTTGAATTTCAATGGCAAAACGGGGCCGGCCAACCCGATCCACGGCATCGGCAAAGGCGCTCAAAGGCGTGGATATCGACGCTGTCGACCCGCTCACCGTGCTTCGTCAGATTGCGAGTGACACCTCAGCGCCGGCTTCGGCCCGACTCGCTGCGGCTAAGGCGCTGCTGCACAGGGAGGCCGCAAGAAGGATGCCGGCGACGGGGCCGAGAATGATCGGATTTCGGCGCGCGCGTTGACGCTTTTGAATGGCGGCAAGCGATGAAAGGGCGGCAAGCGATGAAAAGCGAGGATGACCGAATCCCGACGATCGGCGAGCACCGCGGCGTCGGCCTGCACGATTCCCAAAGCGAGGCGCGGCTTGCCGTCGTGCGGCGCGAACTGGATACCGTGCTCGACCTCAGCGACGTCACCAAGCTGATCGAAATTTGCGGCGCTGTTTCTTGGAGCCCAGAGGCTCGACTGACCGCTGCGGCGATGTTGCAGGCCAGGCATCAACTTGCCGCCGAGGATCGCAAGTCCAGGCCCATGTTCGACCTGGCCTATGTCGGCGCCTGCGTCGCTGGGCTCAACAGCCAGAATTGGCGGTCGCCCTGGGTCTATGGCTCGCTGCTCGACCCTAGCCGCACGCCTGGCGGGGAATGTCCGGTCGCTCGCGACCAGCCGCTGGACGACGAGGAGAGGGTCCGCCGATGAGCCTCCCCGAAGTCGGATTCATACCCCGCATCGACGCCGCATCGGTTGGCAGTCGACGATTTGATCTGGCGGCATGGGATGACTTTCTGGCTTGGCTCTCGGGATACTCGATCGAGACCTTCGATATTCATCAGGACGATATCGCGGCGCTTGAAACCGCCCTGAGGGAGGAAAGCGCTAATGCCGTTTAGGGTCAATCAACTGATCGGCTTTGGCGCGAAAGCATCCGCCGCAGCGCCGCCGGTGCTGGCTTTCTACCTCGGCACTGTTTCCGATACCGTTGACGCCTCGACGTTCACCTTCTCCAGCGTCGCGATCGGCGCGGCGGACGCGAGCCGGAAGATCTTCGCCAACGTTGGCGCTGCCAGTGCCGGCGGTGGCGCCCTGACGATCACATCCGTCGTAATCGGGGGCGTTACGGCCAAACTGGCTCAGGAAGCAAACGGATCGACCGATAGGCGTGCTTCGATCTATGTCGCCGATGTCCCAACCGGCACGACAGCCACGATTGTCGTGACATTGAACGTGACGGCGAGCGAATGCGTCGTTTCCCTCTATAGGTCGACCATTCCGAGTTTGCTGTTGATCGATCGCGACCAGGCGCATGTGGGTAGCGGCTCGGTTGCCACGCTGACGCTCAACAATTTGGCGGTCGTAAACGGTGGCTTTTTTCTTGCCACCCTGGTCGACACTGCTGCCGGCGTGACGACAACCTACAACGGCACGGATACTATTGTCGAAGATGACGAGCGGGCTGGCGTTCGTAACTACATCTCTGCGTCCTGCCTGACGACGGAGGACAACGATACCCGCGACATCACCTTCACCACCGGCATCAACTCCAGTTTCGACATCGCTGGGGTATCCTTTGCAGGAGCGGTGGGCTTCACGCCCTACGCTCCTGTGCTGGCTGATACCTTCTCGGACGGAACCGACAGCGCCGGCCCGTTCAGTTTCGCCGGCAAATCGCTCGGTACAGCCAATGCCTCGCGGCAACTCGTCATCGCCTTCGGATGGGAGTCAGGCAGCCAGCGCACGCCGTCAAGCGTCTTGGTCGACGGCAATGCCGCGACACTGGTGCACCTCAGAAACAGTGGCAGCCAGGGCGGCTGCGCCATCTACCGGCTGCCATGGCCGACCGGCACGACCGCACGGTTGCGATCACGATGAACGGCGTAACAACGCGCATAGCGGGCGGGATCTATGACATGCGGCCTTTCCGGCAGGCCGAGGTCGACGCAGCCAGCAATACTGCAACGGCAGCGGGAGCAATCGTAGCGCCGGATGTGGAGATCAGGGACAAGGGCTTCATCATCGAGGTCGGTTGCTCCAACTCGAGCTCCGAGGACAACACGGTTTCCTACAATGGAACAGACACGGTCACACGCGATGCGCAGATCACCATCGAGACGGCAAGGATTGCGCTAGCATCCGGGCTGACGACCGAATTTAGCGCCTTCACCAACGACATCGGTTTTTCATCAACAGGCAGCACCACGAAACGCGTCGCAGCAGCGAGTTGGATATGAAAAAGGGCCGGCGCTACGAACGCCGACCCTTCTCTAGGCCGATAGTCTGGAGGGGCAAAACCTCCAAAGAGTAAGTCCCCAACCCATCTATCGCAAGCGCGCCGGGTTCAGGGCGCGCTGTTACGGAGTGCAATCGCCGCCGGTGCCGCCACCAGCCGTGACACCCTTGGTGTTAAGGTTGTGGCAGAGACCAGTGAACTGATCACCGACCCAGCCGCCGATCGCCAGGATTGCGAGCAGCGAAACGGCGGCGATGATGCCGACGAGAATGGAGTATTCGACCATCGCGGCGCCGGATTCGTCGTCGCGAAACTGCTTGATGAACTTCTTCATGTGATTACCCCTGTTACACCCTTACCCTGGACAGAGGTGCCCCTGTAGGTGCTCATCCCCCAGTCCCGGCATTAAATCTGTTCCTGCTAATATACGGAGTCAAAGGGATTTTAACGGATCGTTAACCACGAAAACTTCGGCGCCTAGTCGCACAGGGGTAACTACCTGATTTGTCACGGAATTTCGGCGGCTTAACCATAGCCTCATCCAATCGACGGACGCTATCCGGAGGATATATCCCGTTATTTCAACCCGCCCGCGAGGGCATGAATGCCTGCCATTCTACCGGTCTACGCTGATCAATTGCGGGCAGCCGGTCTCCGCATAGCTGGTTGTCGTGAACGTCCCGGTACCGGTGAATTAGCGGCAAAAATATCCGTTTCCAGCCTTCTCCTGATAGTAGAGAATGCCGCTCAATGTGGCGAGCAGCGAGCCAAGCGCCGCCACCAGGATCAGCACACCCAGAGCGATGATGACCGCTTTCGGCATATCGTCTCGCCTTTCGCCAACTGGCCGCTTGCGGGCGACAGAGTGCGGCCAATCAGGGAGCGAGTCTATGCATGCGGGACAGCGCGCTAACCGAACGGCCTGGCCGCGGCTGGACGCCATGGAAAGAGGGCCCGGTCGACCTCGAGATCGATCGGGTCTGGTGGGCGGCGCGTGTCTTGCACTTCGCCAAATTGAACCTGAGTCGCTGGTTCGACGGCTCGGATCTCGTTGCGATCGAGCACTGGGGACATCGCCGGCCTAAATGGTGCATGAAGCTGAAGCCAAAACACTGGCAACCGCTGCCCGAGGTGTATCGGAAGGCACGTGAGGACGAACAGGCGGCCGCGCTGGAGCGCTTCCGTGCTGCGCAGGCACTGACCCAAGGGCAAGGCTCATCAAACTCTCAGAACAGCGCCCTACGCCAGCGCCGGCCGAATAGCTGCCGAAAGGAGCAAACCAGCATACCGCAATTGCGTCACCCTCGCAGGATCGGGAACTTGGGTCCTGCACCGCTGGCCACCGGCGCGAGCCAGGACGCACGGGCACTTCGGCGATGCAGGAGAGCGGCCAGCGGAAACGCGCTTTGGCTTGGGCTAGCACTTCGAGAACTGCTACGCCCTACGCCATGTCCGATAATCGGCGGGCTTCGGCAAGTTCGGTTGTGAAGTGGTGGCGTCCTCGATGACGATAGATTCCGCTTTTGGCTGGAGCCACAATCGTACCTCGACCGCGGTGGTGGTAGCGATTGCACCGGCTACAGCCGCCAGAAGAAACAGTCCCCAATAACGGTCCCGCAGACTTCTTCGCGGGGCTGTCAGAATATGCTCAAGGTCGTCTAGCAGATTGTCCATGCCCCACTTTACATCGAAAACATTTAGACACTGCTAATGAACAGCGATCTAAGCGAACGCCAAGGCCAACCTAACTGGCGATGGCTCTCATCGATACAGCTGGGCTTCGTTGCGGAATGCTTTGTCGAGAAGGGTGTTGTTGGCAAACCCTCCATCTACGTCGACGATCTCCAGGCTGATAGGCTTCTCGTTGGCCGTGGAGTCCTCATCGTCCTTGCTGTTGTCCTGCTTCTGGACTGGGCTGTTTATGAAGACCCTGGCATAGCCATCAGGCTTGAGCTGGGTATGGCCATTGATCTTGGCCTGGTTGGCGACGCAGTTGACGATCGCCATGTTGAGCAACCGGCGATCGGGATCCGGTGTCGGCGTCGTTCCCTTGAAGCAGGCTGGAACGCCCGATTCCTTCGATGGGTTCGGCGACTTATCACCCACGATGTTATGGGAAATCTCGTACTTATAGACGTCGTACCGTGATGCAGGGGCTGTCATGCTTCCGGTCGGGTTGGTAGTGCTCGGGACGTTGGGGTATGCAGCACCATTGTGATTTATGCTCCAGTAACTGCTCCAAAAACTCTGGGCCCCAATTTTGTCGGTCATCCCCTTCGAGCTGTCATAATTGGCGCCGGGCGGGAGACCCATGGCCGTCGGCGGCGGACCATCTGTAGCGGCGGTGAATTTGTTGCAATTGCTGGTTTTGCTGGCTCCTTTGCGCACATTGCTCGCAGGTCGGTATTGCCAGTCCTTGTCATTCTTCTTCAGCGAGGAACTGTAGATGTCGAAGCGGACGTTGAGCCCAGCATTGACCTGGCCCAAGGTGACGCCGGTTTTCGTGGTGAGCTTATCGCGGTGATAGCAAGTGCCGGCGGTACCGGTAGCCAGGGCGTCGCGCAGCGAGGTCAGACTGTTGTCGATCAGCCCGAAATTGCCAGGGCCTGGGTTCGAGTCCACCTTGAGAATACGAAACTCACGGCTGTAGGTGTCCCCTGAAGCAAACGCCTGTTGGATCGTCTTGCTGGTCGCGGGAACTGTCGTCTCGAACGGGTTGCACATGAAAATCGGCACGGTTTCGCAGATCGACTGGACGAACCCGGCCACGGCCTGTGGCTGGATGTCCATGGTGTTGGCGCTGCCAATCATGCTTGCCGGAAAGATCGTCGCAAATGCGCCGGCACCATCCGCCAAGCCAGAGGCTTTTACGGTGACCTCTACGAACGAAACAGCCTTGGGATCGGTGCTTGCCCAGTTGACACCGTTGGCGTCGACACCAGCAGCGGTCAAAGTGATGTCGTCGCTGGCGGGTAGTCCGGTCAGATAGGTAATGGTCACGTCAGACAGGGCGAGTGTGTGATCGTCTGCGGTAGAAAACTTGGTTGTGTTGTTTAGCAGAGTTACAGCGGCCAGATTGCCTCTGGTGATCGAATCCGCCCTGCCGTCCAGTTCACCGGCAATCGCAATTGCAAGCGCATCGATGCCCTTCTGTAGGTCGTTGTGAAGGCCGTTGAGCCGGCCCATATCGATCGCCAGCACTGAAAAACCGATCAGAACCGGAAACATTATCGCCACGAAGATCATCGCGATACCGCGTTGATCATTCCAGAATTTTCGCAATACACGAAACATAGCAGAGTACCCCGGCTCTGCCGCAACTATTCCCCCGTCGAAAGACAATAGACGCTCTTTCCTCCTACGGCAAGTACCGCATTCAGCAAAGATGACCTATATTCGCAGCATATCCCGCTATATATAGCTGACTTGACGTGTTTTTCTGACGTTCATGCATCCTCACTGATAGGAGAGACTTTGCCAGAGGCTGGTATAGAGTTGACAAAGTTCAATAGGTATACATGTTTATTTAGATCGTACATGCCTAAAGGCCGACCGTTCGGAGTGCGTATATATTTTGACGAACCTAAGAAATCGAACTCCCAAACGGCGTTAGTAGAACCTAAGCATCAGCCCCAGACCTTTGCGGCTGTCGTGTAAGACTTTAGTCCTACCTTTCTGTCAGACTCTTCATCTGCTCAAGCGCGAGGTGGGTCGAGCCGTGGCCGCGAGCTGCTGGAGCGGCCCGGCCGCTGCTGGACGACTTGCCTATAAGTCGAGACTTATGCAATATCCGCCACGTTCTCCACAGCGAGGCGCGGCATGCTTGCACGGACTCCCTTCACCGAAGTCGAGATCGAGGGCGTCGGCGTATTTCGGTTGCCGAACATGTGGCAGTCGCAGCGCATTAATCGGCTGCGTGGGCTGAAGCGTCATATCGCGGTGTTGGCCGCAGGCTGTGGAATGACGACCCGGCAGTTCATGAAACTGCCCGACGCCACCAAGGCCGAGCTCGATCGCGCCTATCTCGCCCTGATGTCGCCATCGAACTCGTACAGGCCAGCAAGCGAACCGGCAGAGCCGCGGGCGGTGCCAGGCGGGCACATGTCCGTTGACCAAAAGCTCGCGATCGGCCGGCGCCTGATCGCTGTCAAAGCGTCATTGTCGCGTGGTCATTTCGGCCCATGGCTCGACAAGCAGGAAGGGCTTTCCCCCGGCATGGCCCGCCAGTGCATGCGGCTGGCCACAGGCGGGCGCCAGGACGCACGGGAAGAGTTGGCCGCATAGGATAGCAGCGGGCCCCGGTCGGCGTTCATCACCTTGAACCGGGAATTGCGCGAACGGCTCTGGCAACGTGTCCAGGACCACGCAGGCGCGGCCCCCAAGGGCATGATGCGGCCGGCGACGCAATGGGTCAAGCCGGGGCTGATCGGCCGCGTAAAGCATCTCCGCGGCGAGGAAGACCTACGCCATGCTTCGCTGCAGGATTTTCGGGAGGAATGAGCAAGCGCGGCAGTGACTTTCTCTACCACTGGATATCGGACCATCTACAGGATGAACCGATCATCGACCCAGTGCTGCTGGTGATCGATATGACTGTGGAGGCGAAACGGGCGGCCGAAACCCAAGGCATTCCCGGCCAAGAGATCGATGACGAAATCGGCACGATCTACAAATTCATCATGCAGGGGTTGTGCTAGGCGCCGGCAAGAGGCCGAGCAGGCTTGGTTGCGGTGGCACGCGGCCACAGGCAGTTATCCACAGGTAGTCCACAGCCGTCGGCGACAGGCAATCCCTTAACGACAAAGCGAGCCTTCCCGATTTAATATTACATTGGGCTTGGTGAGGCTCGCTTCACCCAAGCACCCCTGCACCGGTCATTTCAGCGTCGATAATCGGGAATTGTCAGATTGGATGCTGCACGCATTAGCTTCGAGGCCAGACAACGGGCGGACTCCGTTGCACCGCCGCCCAGATTTGATCCTTTCTGGGCTAGTGTGGC